>CAZCJW010000099.1:0-11265 GCA_964499185.1 uncultured Propionivibrio sp.
GACGCCGATCACGGCATCTGGCATCGGCTACTCGGCGTCTGAGCGGGATGTCTCATCGGCGGTTTGCCGTGTGACGGGCCGGCTTTGACGGCTTCTGCAGCAGGTTTCCGATGGTCGTCAGGACATCTCCCGGCGGCGGTACCCACCAGCGGGAGGCACACCGGGAGGCCCACCAGGCGATGAGTGCGCCGATTACCAGCGGACCGGATGCGGCAAGTAACGCTTCCACCGTCGTCGCCCCCGCTGCCGTGACGTCCGAACTGAGCCACCAGGGCAACGCGACACCCGCCAGTACCAGGACCAGCCAAGGGAGTACGAGACCAGACGACGGCTCGGCATGGGCTTCGTTATGTCTTACCAGCCAGAGCAGACGCGCCATCAGCAGCGTTGTTCCAAGTGTCGCCAGCGGTAATAGCCAGGCCAGCACAGAAGGCCACGGCCAGGGCAGGTCGAGTGCGGTCTTCAATTCCCACTTCGCCAGCAACCCGCTCGTCACCGGCGCGCCGGCCAGCGCCAGTGCCGGGAGTGTGAACCCGGCGAGCACCCAGGTGCGCGCGCCGTGCGCGTGGGCCACTCCGACGCCGAGAAACAGCGCACTCTTGGCCAGCGCGTGATGGAGGGCGTAGAACGTCAGCGCCGGCAGTAGAGCAGCCCAGGCGCTCGGTTGCAGCAAACCGGCGCCGACACCGAGGCTCAGGAACCCCATCTGGCTGACGCTCGAATACGCCAGCAACACCTTGGCATCGCGCTGGCCGAGGCCGAACAGCACGCCGCCAAACATCCCGATGAGTCCGGCGAAGATCATGACGACGCCTGCCGTCGGAAAGGCGTCGTGGCCGAGGGGCAGAAAGCGTAGCCAGCCAAGCAAGCCGGCCTTGAGGATCACGCCCGACAGCACTGCCGAGGCAGGGACCGGAGCCACCGGATGGGCGAGCGGCAGCCACATGTGCAGCAGGGGAACGCCGACTTTGATGCCGAATCCGGCGAGCAGCAGGGCCACCGCGGCAGCCGGAAGCGGTGCGCGAACGATGTCGGCGAGCAGCAGGGAGTTGGCCGCATGGCTTGCTATCATCATGCCGGCGGCGAGCAGCGCTTCGCCGAGCATGGCCATGGACAAATAGACGTTCGCGGCCCGATGGGCCTCCGGCTTGCCGGAATGGATCACCAGTCCGTAGGCGGCGAAGGTCATCAGCGCGAAAAAGAAATAGAAGCTCACCGCGTCGCCCGCCACGCAGACGCCAAGATGACCGGCCTGTGTGACGAAGAAAAAGGCTCCGAAAACCTGCCGCCGCGGGTCGGTACGCAGATAGGCGCGTGCATAGAGTGCGGCAATGAACCACACAAGCGCGCTGAACCCGAGAAATGTCCGCCCGGCGTCGTCCAGCTCGATACGCGTGCCGAGCAGTAGCCAGGGCAGATCGAATGTGGCCGGCAGCGCCACCACAACGAGCGATGCCAGGGTGAAAAGCGACAGGAGAAGGCTCAGGGCGACCATGTCAGGTATTCGCGCGAGGCGATGAGTCGGGCCCAGGCCAACGGACTGAATTCGGTCATGGCCATCAGGCCCCCCAGCAGAGTCAGGCTGGCTGTGACGAGCGGGGGCACGAGCAGCAGAAGCGTTGTCTCGTGTCCTGCGTGCGGAAGATTCATTTTTGCGGCTCTGGCCGTGTGTGGCGGGCGGAACCAGGCGCGATAGAGCACCGGCAGGAAATAGGCCGCGTTGAGCAGGCTGGAGGCCGCGAGTACGGCCAGTACCCAGGGCATGCTCGCGGCCAAGGCGCCTTGCCCGAGGTACCACTTGCTGACGAAGCCCACAGTGGCCGGTATACCGATCATGCCCAGCGCGCCGATGGAGAAGGCCAGCGTGGTAAGCGGCATGCGTTGTCCGACGCCGTTCATCTCGCTCACCTTATGGATACCCAGGGTCTCGGCGTAATTGCCGGCGCAGAAAAACAGGGTGATCTTCATGACCCCCTGGTGCACCAGATGCATAAGTCCGCCGACAGTACCTATCGGTCCAAACAGGGCGACGCCGAGTACGATATATGACACCTGGCTGACAGTGGAGAAAGCGAGGCGTTTCTTTAGGTCATCCTGGGACAAGGCGCGGAAACTGCCCCAGACGATGGTGAGAACGGCGAAGGCAGTGAGCGGTGCGAGCAGGCCGAGTGACGCGGAGAATTCGACACCGTAGACTTCATAGACGATACGCACGATGCCGAAGGCGCCAGCCTTGACCACGGCAACAGCGTGCAATAGCGCCGATACGGGAGCGGGGGCGATCATTGCCTGCGGCAACCAGCCGTGCAACGGAACGATGGCCGCCTTGACGCCGACGCCGACGATCAGGAGCAGAAAGATGATCTTGAGCTGTCCGGCGTACTCCGGGCCGAGCGCCTCGACGATGCCCATGTGGGCGAATTCGGTATGGCCGAGTAGATGATGCAGCCAGACGATGCCGGTGAGGAGCACGGTTCCACCGGTCAGCGTATAGGCCAGATAGATTCTGCCTCCTTTCATGGCCTTGTCCGTGCCGCGATGCACCACCAGGGGGAAGGTGGAAAGGGTCAGCAATTCGTAGAATATGAAAAAAGTGAACAGGTTGGACGCCGTTGCAATCCCCACGGTCGCGGTGACGCAGATGCTGAAGAAACCGAAGAAACGGCTTCGGTACGCCGAGCCCTCAAGATAGCCGACGGCATAGAGCGTTGTTAACAGCCACAGAGCCGCCGACAAACTGACGAACAGCATGCCCAGCGCATCGGCACTGAGCGCGAAGTCCAAGCCTGGCAGAACCGCAAAGCGAAACCCGTATTCGTGCCCCGCGGCCACCCCGCCCAGCATTACACCGACGACAACGAGCTTGGCAACGGCGCCGGACATATTGAGCGCCGTGCGCAGCGTGCCTCTGTTCTCGGGCACCGAAAATATGACCATTCCCGGCACCAGTGAGGAGGCGAGCAAGACCAGTGGCAACCATTCGTTCATCGTCATGCGAACTCGCGGCACCGCATCGCTATGTCAGCGAGCGCCCGCGCCAGAACGTTTTCTCGATTTCCACCGCGACGAACACGACGGCGCCGGCCAGCACCACGCGCAGCCAAGTTGCCGCATCAAGATGGTCGGTGCCGAACAGCCCCTGCTTGAACGGAAGATGGGTCATCGCGAGTTGTAGCATCACCAGTATTGCAACGGCTTTCAGCGCCACGGAATTACCAAGGAGACCGTCCTTCGACAGTACCGAGCCGGTGAGCCGGCGGCAGTTGAAGAGGTAGACGATCTGCCCCATGACCAGTGTGTTGACGGCTGCAGTGCGGGCGAATTCGAGCTCCATTCCGCGTTCGAGTTCCCACAGGAACATGCTGAACGACGTGACGACCAGCAACAGAGTGACGAAGCCGATGCGCCAGAGCATGAAGCCATTGACCAGGGGAGCTTTCGGGTCACGCGGCGGCCTCGCCATCAGGCCGGGTTCGGGGCGCTCGAAGGCGATCGCCAGGGAAAGCGTCACGGCGGTTACCATGTTGACCCAGAGAATCTGTACCGGCGTAATCGGCAGCGTGATGCCCAGCAGCACGGCGATCAGCACCATGGTCGCCTGGCCGACGCTGGTCGGCAGCACATAGACGACCGCCTTGCGCAGGTTGTCGTAGACTGTCCGGCCTTCTTCGACGGCCGCGGCGATGGAGGCGAAATTATCGTCGGCCAGCACCATCTCAGCGGCCTCCTTGGCGGCTTCGGTTCCTTTGTGACCCATCGCCACACCGACGTCGGCTCGCTTCAGCGCCGGGGCGTCATTGACACCGTCGCCGGTCATCGCCGCCACTTCGCCGTTGGCCTGCATGGCTTCGACGAGGCGCAACTTGTGCTCCGGGCTGGCGCGCGCGAAAACGTCAACGTCGCGTACCGTCCGGCGCAGGCCCGCGTCGTCCATCGCTTCGATTTCGGCACCGGTCATCGCCTTGCCGCCGTCGCTTGCCAGTCCCATCGAACGGGCGATGGCCGCGGCCGTAAGCGCATGATCGCCGGTGATCATCTTGACGCGGATACCTGCCGCATGGCAGGTGGCGACGGCACGAATCGCTTCGTCCCGCGGCGGGTCCATGATGCCGGCCAAGCCAAGAAGGGTCAGGCCTGCTTCAACGTCGGCGAACGAGAGTTCCCGCTTGCCAGCTTCCATAGGCCGGGTCGCCAGGGCTAGCACACGGAAGCCACCCGCAGCCAGTTCCTCTATCTTGCCGAGCCAGAAAGCCGCGTCGATCGGGTACTCCTGTCCGCTCCCGCATTGCCGGGAACACATGCCGATGATGCGCTCGGGCGCTCCCTTGATGAAGACCAGGGCATGGCCGGCATGATCGTGGTGCAACGTGGCCATGAAGCGGTGTTCGGATTCGAAGGGAATGACGTCGATGCGCGGCAACGCCTCGGCCTCGAAGTGCGGATCGAGGCCGCACTTGAGTGCCAGCGCCAGCAAGGCACCTTCGGTGGGGTCGCCTTCGAGCTTCCAGTTGCCGCCGGTTTCGCGCAGGCTGGCGTCATTGCACAACAACGCAACGCGACCGATGTCGGCTAGCGTCGCCGGATCCATGTCGCGACCGTCGGCGGTAAAGCCGCCGTGCGGCGCGTAGCCGACGCCGCTGACCTCGATGAACCGATCGCGCGTCACCAGGCGCTGCACAGTCATCTCGTTCTTGGTCAGCGTGCCGGTCTTGTCGGAGCAGATGGTCGTGACGGCACCGAGCGTCTCTACTGCCGGCATGCGGCGAATGATGGCGTTGCGGCCCGCCATGCGCTGTACGCCGATCGCCAGCGTGATGGTCATGATCGCCGGAAGCCCTTCGGGAATCGCTGCGACCGCCAGACCGACGGCGGCCAGGAACATCTCGCTTGCCGACTGGCCATGCACCAGCATCCCGAAGGCGATGGTCATCCCGGCAAGAACGAGGACGCCCGCCGTCAGCCAGCGACCGAAGACGGCCATCTGCTTGAGCAATGGAGTGTCGACCGATTCGACTTCTGCCAGCATGCGGCCGATGCGTCCGATTTCGGTCGCATCGCCCGTGGCAACGACGACGCCCTTGCCCTGGCCGAAGACCGCCAGCGTGCCCGAATACGCCATGCCGGTTCGATCGCCGATGGGAGCATCCGCAGCCACCGCGTTCGGCGATTTTTCGACGGGTTCCGATTCGCCGGTCAGAGCCGCCTCATCGATGCGCAGATTGCGCGTATCGATGAGGCGCAGGTCGGCCGGCACCTTGTCGCCGGAGGCGAGCAGGACGATGTCGCCGGGCACGAGTCCTTCCGCGGCGATTTCTACGCGGCGTCCGTCGCGCATAACCATGGCCGAGAGGGACAGCATGTTGCGGATCGCATCGAGCGATTTTTCGGCCTTGCCCTCCTGGATGAAGCCGATCAGGGCGTTGATGATAACGACGCCGAGGATCACCGCCGTGTCGACCACTTCGCCCAGTATGGCCGTGACACCGGCGGCGCCAAGCAACACGTAGATCAGTACGTTGTGGAACTGCAACAAGAAACGCAGCAGCGGCCCGCGCTTCCTGGGGGGGGTCAGCCGGTTCGGGCCGTGAATGGCGAGCCGGCGGGATGCTTCAGCGGTGGCTAGACCGGTGGTTGTCACCGCTTGCGCGGCCAATACTTGTTCGGACTGGGTGGCGTGCCAGACGGGGTTCGTCATGATGTTTACCCTTCGACATCGTTTCACGAAACCTGCAGCGCGTCGCAACGTGCCGACGACGGCGTGACTCAGTCGGCGATCAGTGCCGACAGTTCACGTTCGAGCAGTGCCGGGTCGCCAAGGTTCAATTCAACGAGGCGACGGAGGTGCGTCACGCTGTCGAGATCGATGGCCAGACAGAGCAGGCCGGCATAGCGGCCTTCCACGTGAACCACCCGGATTTCCATGTTGATTTCTGCGAGTGTTTCATTGAGATGAACGTGCAGTTTGCCAACCACCTGGTCTGGTGCCGTGGTGCCTGCCGGCAGGCGGACCAGCGCTCCCTTCAGCGACAGGTCGAGCACAACCGTGTCGATCGTGTTTTCCGGAAGAACCAGCGTCGCCGGTGCGTGAAAGGCGATACGGGAATGCTTGCGGCGTTCTGTGTTCATGATGGCAACCTCGGGAAAGGCACTACTTGCCTCGCATGTTACCCCAAAGCAGCTTGTGCAGTTGCAACTGGAAACGCACCGGCAGCCGGTCGGCAATGATCCATTCCGCCAGTTCCTGCGGAGCGAGGGAGTCCTGAACGGGGGAGAAGAGAATCGGGCAGCGTTTGTTGAGTTGGTGTTCCGTGATGGTGGCGACGGCCCATTCGTAGTCGGCACGGTCGGCCAGCACGAATTTAAGTTCGTCGCGCGGGGTCAGCAACGGCAGGTTCTGCCAGCGATTGCGCGCGCATTCTCCCGAGCCGGGCGCCTTGAGGTCGACAATCCGGGAGACGCGCGGATCGACTTGCCCAATATCAAGCGCGCCGGAGGTTTCCAGCGACACGTCATAACCCGAATCGCACAGGGCGGTGAGCAGAGGCAGGCAATTCTTCTGCGCGAGCGGCTCGCCGCCGGTAACGCATACTTGCTGCACGCCGTATGCCGAGACCTTTTCGATGATTGAGGCAATGCTCTGGCGATGTCCGCCAGAGAAGGCATGTTCCGTATCGCACCAGGAACAGCGCAACGGGCAGCCAGTGAGGCGGACGAATACCGTAGGCAGGCCGATGCGCGAAGCTTCGCCCTGCAGGGAATGGAAGATCTCGCTGACGATCAGCGACGGGGTCGTGCTGCGAGCCGTCATCCGCCTACTTCTTCAGGCGTTGCTTGGCCGTACTGGCCGCGGCACTGTCCGGGTACTTGATGATCACCGCTTCGAGCGTGGTTCTCGCACTCTTGGCATCTCCCAGTTCCTGTTGGCAGGAAGCCACACCGATCAGCGCGTCGGGCGCCTTGGGGGTCTGGGGCCACTTGTTGACCACCATGCGGTAGACGTCAATAGCCCGCTTGCAGTCGCGCTGGGCCGCCAGGGCGTTGCCCTGCCAGTAATAGGCATTGGGCGTCAGCGTGCTGTCGGGGTAGGTCTTGGCGAATGTCTCGAAGGCGTTGGCGGAGTCCTTCAGTTTATTGGCTTTGAAGAGGTTCAGGGCCGCTTCGTAGTCGCGTGCTTCGGCAGCGGGGTCGGCATCGGGTTTCTTGCCAGCCGCGTCGGCCGGAGGCACTTGGCCTTCGGCGGGTGTCGCGGCGTCCGCCGCTGCAACGGCCGCCGTTTCCAGCTTGCGCAGGCGCCCGTCGAGATCGACGTAGAAATCCTGCTGGCGTTTCTTGGTTGATTCGAGTTCGTACTGCAGCGTTTCCAGCTGGCCGCGCAGCCTGGCGTTGTCGTCACGCAAGGACTGGATCTGGTTGAGCAATTCGATCTGGGCCCTGGAGAGCGTGTCAACGCGCTCGTTCACCTTGATCGACAGGTCATTGACCTGTCGCCGGGCTTCTTCGTCATCGAACAATCCCGCGTGGGCCTGCTGCGCGCCAAATACGGCCAGCATCAGGGCGACCGCGGAAATCGCCGAGCCACAACGCAAGCGGCGCGTCAGCATTTCAGAACTCGCCGTTATAGAGCATGTCGCCGCGGCGGTTTTCCGCCCAGGCGGCTTCGCTCTGGCCCGGGTTCTTCGGCTTTTCCTCGCCAAGGCTGACCGATTCCACCTGCTCTTCACGGGCGCCGAGCAGCACCAGCTGCTTCTTGATGGCGTCAGCACGCTTCTGTCCGAGCGCGAGGTTGTATTCGCGACTGCCGCGTTCGTCGGTGTTGCCCTGGATCAGCATCTTGAACTGGCGGTTGTTGGTCAGGAACTTGGCGTGCGCGGCGACCAGATCCTTGTATTCGGCCTTGATGTCGAACTTGTCATAGTCGAAATAGACGCTGCGCTTGGACAGGATGCTCTTCGGATCGGTCAGTTCGGGCGGCAGCTTGCGGCTGTCCATGTTGCCGGCCGTGACCGTGGCGACATTTCCGTTGCCACTGCGCGATTCGACGGGGGCGCCGGTCTGTTCGGCGGTGTCGGGAGTGGAACTGCAGCCGGCAACCAGGAGCGCGATAAGGGTCGGGATGATGAGGCGTTTCATGATGGTGAATCTCCAGCGTCAATAATGAAGTTGTCCGGTTGATGAAAAGGTCCGTTACCGAAGGTAGGGGCCCCAGGCTGGCTCACGGACATCGCCAGCCGGGATGGAAAGGCGTTGCTTGATGCGTCCGTCGACCGAGACGGCCGAAAGGACGCCACGACCGCCGATTTCGGTGGCGATCAGGATCATGCGGCTATTGGGGGCGAAAGACGGTGACTCGTCCTTGAACGAGTCGGTCAGGATCTGCACCTGACGGCTGGCCAGATCCATGACGGCGAGGCGGAATCCGCTTTCGCGCCGGCTGATGAAGGCCATGGTCTTCCCGTCGGCCGAGATGCGCGGCGAAACGTTGTAGCTGCCTTCAAACGTCACGCGCTGGACGTCGCCACCGTTGATGCTGGTTCGGTAGATCTGCGGGCTACCGCCGCGGTCGGAAGTGAAGTAGATCGTCTGCCCGTCCGGAGCGAAATAGGGTTCGGTGTTGATGCCCGAGTTGGTCGTCAGGCGCTGTACGCCGGAGCCATCGGCGTTGATCGTGAAGATCTGCGATCCGCCCTCCTTGGAGAGCGTCACGGCCAGCTTGCGGCCATCCGGCGACCATGCCGGCGCGGAGTTGGAACCTTTGAAATTGGCGATCACGATGCGTTGGCCGCTGGCCAGCGAATGCACGTAGACCACCGGCTTCTTGTTCTCGAACGACACATAGGCCAGGCGCGTGCCATCGGGCGACCAGGTCGGGGAAATGATCGGCTCGCGGGACTTCAGCGCTGCCTGTGCATTTTGGCCGTCGGCGTCGGCAATGTGCAGTTCATAGCGAGTGGGGCCGCTCTTGACGACATAGGCGATACGGGTCGAGAAGACACCCGGTTCGCCGGTCAGCTTTTCGTAGATGACGTCGGCGATGCGGTGGCCGGCGGCGCGCAGCATGGCGGGTGATGTGACGAAGGCGGCACCGCCGAGCGGGGTTTGCCGCGTGATGTCGTAAAGCCGGAAACGTGCTTCCTGGCGGCCATCGCCGCTCGGACCGATGCTCCCGGCGGCGAGTGCGTCGGCGCCACGGTTCTTCCAGTCGGCGAAGGCCGGGCTGGTCGATTCGGTCATGGCTACGCCGGTGGTGTCGATCATGCGGAACAGTCCGCTGTGTTCAAGGTCGCCGCGCACGACGCTGGTGAGCGCGCGCGACACGCCGGATTCGCCGCCGAAGTCGGCGATGGCGACCGGGATGCGATTGGCGCCGGCACCGGTGATTTCGATGGTCAGTTCGGCGTGCGCTGGCGCCGGTGAGAGTGCCGAAAAGGCCAGAACGCTACTTGCGATCAGGCTCAGGCCACGCAACGAGAGCGAGGGTCGAAACATGGGACGCAGCCTTCCGGGAAATAATGCGCGATTATATCGCTTTGGCAAAAAAAGCATTTGTAACGAAAGGTAATTTCGAATCTATCTGGCTCGCCTTTATTCATTGAAAGGCTTGTATTTGAGTTCAAGGACGCGCTCGAAAAGATTGGGCTGGTCGGGCAACGGGAGTGGGTCCGACTTCTTGATTGCCCGTTCGATTGCTTCGTCAAGAGCCTTGTTGCCGCTCGACTTGCTGAGCTTGATATCGATGATTTCACCAGACGGAAGCTGAGTAACCTTGAAAACAGCCTCGGGATTCCCCTGAATTCCCGGCGGGAGCACGGTATTGCCGCGAATCTTGTCCCGGATTTTCACGATGTACGCATCTTTGCCACGGCTGCTGGCGTTGCCAGCGCTGGCTTTTGAGCCGGAGCTGTTGCCGGTCGGCGATCCGTTTGGCGATCCGCGGAGTCCTTTCAATTCTGCATCAAGCGCCGACTGCAAACCGCGGACAGTTTCGCTGCTGCGGTGCTCTCGGGCCTGCTTGAGGTCGCGTTCGAGCTCCTTCGCGATGGCGTCTTCTCGGAGAGCCTCTTTTTCTTTCTGCTCGCGCTTTTTCTTTTCTTCCTCTTTCTGCTTTTGTTCTTCTTCCAGCTTTTTTTTCAGCTTTTCGGCTTTTTCCTTCTCAAGGCGCTCTTTCTCAAGCTTTTCCTTTTCTTCCTTCTCGCGGCGCTCCTTGTCCTTGATGGCGATCTGCGGATCGATCTTCGGCGTTTCGACAGCTTTTGGCTCAGGTTTCGGGAGCGGTTTCTGTTCCGGAACGGGGGCTGGCTCGGGGGCAGGGGCCGGTCGTGGCGGCGGAGGCGAGGCGGCTGGATTGCCGAAATAGACGTCCACGGGTGCGCCGCCCGGTTGTTCGTTCCTCCACTGAACGCCGAAGAAGAGCGCCGCGACGAGCACCGCATGTACCGCAGCGGAGAGTGCGAGCGCCGTCTTGCTCGTCGGTTCGTCGTAGTGCGGAGGCTGTTGACTGTTCACGTGCTTGCGCTTCGCCTACTTGCCAGTTGATTGCACGAACAGGCTGACGTTCTTGACGTTGTTTTTCCGGAGCGTGTCCATGGCACGTACCACGACCTCGTATTTCAAGCCTTTGTTGGCGGCGATCAGAACCGGCTGCTCAGGGTTGGCTTCCATGGCCCTGGCAATCCTTTGATACGCTTCCGTTTCACTCAGCTTGCTGCTGAGTTTTCCATTTTCGGTGAGTGAAAATACTTCGTCAGCGTCGATGTTGAGATAGATTGCTTCCGATGGTGCCTGCTTCGTCTTCGCAGCCGATGGCACGTCGATGCTGGCAGTGGTCATCATCGGTGCAGTGACCATGAAGATCACCAGTAGCACCAGCATTACGTCGATATAGGGGACGACGTTGATTTCATTCTTCAGGCGGCGTTCGCGCATGGGTTCTCCCGCTTATCGCATCTGACGTTGCAGGATGTTGGAGAACTCTTCCATGAACGACTCGAAGCGCGTCGCCAACCGGTCGATCTCGTGCGAAAAGCGGTTGTAGGCCAGTACTGCCGGGATTGCGGCGAACAGGCCGATGGCCGTGGCGACGAGCGCTTCGGCAATGCCCGGAGCGACGGCGGCGAGGGTGGTCTGACCGACGTTGGACAAGCTGCGGAACGAGTGCATGATGCCCCACACGGTGCCGAACAGGCCGACGTAGGGGCTGACCGAACCGACCGAGGCGAGGAAGGCGAGGTGCGAATCGATGCTGTCGACCTCGCGCTGGTAGGTGGC
>CAZCJW010000100.1:0-11259 GCA_964499185.1 uncultured Propionivibrio sp.
CGAAGGCTGGACAGCACCGGCTTGCCGGTGGCCCTGGCGATCGTCTCCTGCATGCGAGCCATCGACCCTTGCGCCAGCAGGATCACGTCGGCCTTGTCAGCCACGGCGAGCGCCGCCTGCATCAGGATCTGGTCGTGCAGTTCCGCCTTGCCTTCGTTGAGCGCCTGTAGTGCCCCCATGGCCAGCCCCTCAATGACCTCGACCGATTTCCCGATCTTCCCGGCTGTCGCCCGCACGAGGCGATTCGTCGGCACGAGCGTCGTATCCACGGTCGCCAGGATGGCAATCGAGGTTCCCAGTTCAATGGCTTGCCGCACCATCGGCTCGTCAATGCGCAGGATCGGCACCCGGACAAAGGGCTGGATCTGCCCGACGATGTCGCCCATTGACGAACAGGTGCTCAGGATGAGGTCGGCGCCCATGTCCTCGGTTGCCCGGCAGTAGGCCAACAGACGGCGGCGGATGTCAGTGGTGACGCTGTTTCCGGCGCTGATGACGTCGGGGATCAGGCTGTCATCATAGACATTCACCAGGCGATGCCCGGGCATCAGTTCGCTGAAGAGGGCCTTGATCGGCTCGATGATCGAAATCGCCGTATAGATCGCGGCTACGGTTTTCATATCGGCTCCCGGCACGTTGCTATTTCACGTAAAGATCGGACAGTCGCCCTGCAAACTCGCGGTGGAGTTCCACCAACCGGTCTTCGAGGGCGTCCTTCTCGCAATCGACTTCGTGCGCCTCGACTTCGTACCAGGCGAGAATCGACGTCAGCCCTTGGTGCAGCGAAATGTCCGCCCTGAAATCCGGGATGACGCTTCTGAGCTTGGTGTTATCGAACAATCCTGCGTACGTTTTCTCGAAATAGAGATGCGCGCACAGATTGGGCGCCGCCTTGCGCAGCAATTCCGAGGGAAGATGAACGATCTCGGGCTTGATTCCGACGAGGCGGCCGAACTCGAGATACAGGTCTTCCCAGACGTTGCGCTCCTCGCTGGTCACGTGAAAATCCTCGCCGAAGCTCTTCGCGTTCCCCGCGAGTCCCACATACGCCTTGGCCAGATCCGGGACGAAGGTAAAACTCCAGGAAGTCGTGCCGTCGCCGAACATCACCAGCGGCTTGCCGCGGCGAATGCGGTCGACAATCCCGTAGTTCTGCCGCAGCACACCAATATTGGCCGCTCCCGGCCCGTAGGTCAGCGACGGCCGAACGATGGTGATCGGCAGTTTCTCGCGCAGAATAGCCTCGCGCAGCACTCGCTCCATCTCGGCCTTGTCGAATGCATAGGGAAATATCGGGTCATCCCATAGCATTTCCTCCGCCTCTACCGTGGGCACGCTCCGATACGGCCGCTTGTAGGCGGCGATACTGGACGTCACGATGATCTGGCCGGCGCTTCCGCCGAAAGCCCCGATCGTAGAACGGGCGTCATCGGCGTTGAAGCAGATCATGTCGATGACTACGTCGTAGCGCGTCGGACGCATGGCCGCTTCGAATTCCGCGCGATTTCTTCGGTCGCCGACCAGTTGGCGTACCACACCACTCAACTGAAGATTCTTGCTGCCCCGGTTGAAGACCGTAACCTCGTGCCCGGCGACAATCAATTGCCGGACAATTTCGCGGCTGATTACCCCGGTCCCGCCCAGTAGAAGTATATTCATTGCGTTTCCCTATCGATGCTTCCGGATCACGTGGCCGTCCCACGCTTCGTACAGCTTGACCACACTGCTGAGATCCTCGTCGCCCCACCCTTTTTCGAGCGCCTGGCCAAGAACGAACTTGACCGCGTCGAACACCGGCGTCGCCACACCCAACTCCCCCGTCAACGCGGAAACCAGTCCAAGATCCTTGTTCATCATTGCCAAGGAAAAAGCCGGCGAAAAGTCCCGCGCCAGCACCTTGGGCAGCTTGGCTTCGGATACAGCGCTTTTCGCACCTCCCTGGCCGACGATCTCGATGAATAGTTCAGGGTCGATTCCCCCCTTGCTGGCGATTGAAACAGCTTCGACAAAGGAGAGAAGATTGATGGCGTACATCGTGTTGTTGGCCAGCTTGGCGTATGAGCCGGAACCGCTCTCGCCCAGGTGATACGCCGCTTTTCCCATGGCCAGCATGATCGGCTTGCACAGCTCGAAGGCTTCCTTCCTGCCGCCAACCATGAAGGCCAGCTTGGCGTCCCTGGCTTGCGGCGCGCTTCCTGTCACCGGGCAATCCAGCATGTCGATGCCGTGTTCAGCGACCGCGGCCGCCAGGCGCTGGCTGGTCGAGGGCAGGATGGTCGTGCTGTTGAGAACGATCAGGCCGCGCCGCGCGCCCTTGATTAGACCGTGCTCACCCATCACGACCTCGTCGACGTCTTTGTCGGCCTTGACCATGACCACCACGGCTTCGGAGCGCGCGGCAACCTCGGCCGGTGTTGGGTACGCCACGGCGCCCCGCTCGACCAACTCCCGCGCCCTCTCGGGATTCCGGTTATGCACGAAAAGCGCGTAGCCGGCTTTCAGCAGATTGTCGGCCATCGAAGATCCCATGATGCCAAGCCCGACAAAACCTATCCTTTTCATCGATCGTTACTCCGGTTATCGGCTGGACAGCCGTTTGGGCAAATCACGCAACCTGCTTACATCGGTGTCGCCGGGACCAGCTTGGGCACCAGCAGACGCGGGAGCCAGAGCGCCACGTCCGGCAGGAAGGCAATCAGGAGAATCACGCTGAACAGCAGCCCGAACATGGGGAGCAACGGCTTGACGGCATCTTCCAGCTTGCACTTGCCGATCGCGCAACTGATCAGCGTGCATAATCCGTATGGCGGGGTCAGCAACCCCAGCGCCATGGTGGAACACACCACAAGACCGATATGCAACGGGTTGAAATGGCCTATTTCCGCCAGCTTCTGCGTGATCGGCAGCAGGATGATGATCGCCGGCACGCCGTCCATGAACGTTCCGATCACCAGATACGCGAAGATGATGAACAGCATGATGAGGTGCGGATTGGTGGTGACCGAGATGACCGCATCGCCCACGTAGTCGGGAACGTTGTAGTATGCCAGCAGATACCCGTAGGCTCCGGCCGTCGCCAGGCAGAACAGCGGAATCGCCGCCCCCATCGCAGTCTGCTGCAGCATATGCGGCAGGTCGCGCAGCCTGACCGTCTTGTACAGAAACATTGTGATCGCCAGTGTGTAGATCACCGTGACCAGCGATGCTTCCGTCGGTGTAAATAGCCCGCCCACCATGCCGCCGATCAGGAGCACGGGAACGCCGATCGGCCAGATGCCTTTCTTCAACGCGGCGACGATTTCCTCCTTCGACGCCATCTTTTCCATCTCGCGTGGGTAGTCGTATTTCGTCGACCAGATGAACGCGATCAGGATCAGGCTGGCGCCGAACAGAACACCCGGCAAGATGCCGCCGATGAACATGGCGCTCACCGACACATTGCCGAATGATCCGTAGATGATCATGAAGATGCTCGGCGGAATGATGATGCCGATCACCGACGAACAGGCTACCAGCGCCACGGAAAAGGCCTTGCCGTAGCCGCGCTTGATCAGGTTGGGAATGAACACGGAGCCGATGGCCGCGGCCTCGGCGGCCGAGCTGCCCGTGGTTCCGGCAAAAACCATCGCCACGATCACCGTGAAATAGGCCAGCGCGCCGCGAACCCATCCGATCAGGCACATGCACAGGCGGATCAGGTATTCGGAAACCTGCCCCTTGTTCATCAGGTCGCCAGCCAGGAAGAAGATCGGAATGGCCAGTACCGGGAAAGAATCAACGCCCTTGAGAATCTGCTGGATGGCCAGCACCGGCGTGACGTCACTGGCCAGGGCCATGGACAGGAACGTCGACATGAACAACGAGAATGCCAGCGGCACGCCCATCAGCATCAACACCAGAAAACTGCCAAACAGCCAGAATAGAAATAGTTCCACAACACGCCCCCCACAAATTTTTTATCGTCGGGCCAACCCGCGCCGGACCGGTACGCCCCCTCAATAGACCTCGTCATCGGCCGCCGAATAGGCGTGCGGATCCTTGCTGAAATCGCCGTAGAACATGTTCTGGAAAGCGAAGACGATCATTAGGCACCCACTGAACGGAACGATGCCGAACACCCAGGCCATCGGTGTCAGGAAAGTGGGAGAAACCCTGTTCAGGCCATACATGCGCGCAAACTCGATGCCGTAATACACCAGGAAGATCGCGCAGATCATGATGATCCCGTTGATGACGAAGCGCTGATAGAGATCGCGTGCCCGGCCATGCAGCTTGTCGGAAACCATGGTCATGCCGAAATGCACCGAGTTCTTCACGCCCAGGGCCGCGCCGATCATCACCAGATAGATGAAGGTATAGCGGGCAATTTCTTCGGTCCACGTCGCCGGCACCTTGAGGACGAAGCGGGTGAAAACCTGCCAGAACAGCGACAGCATCATTGCCGTCACCAGAACTATCATCAGTTTTTCAAGCAGCTTGGCAACCCTGTTGATCGCTGCATTCACAAGACTTGAGGACAAAGCATTACCTCCCAGAAAAACTCGGGGGCGACTGCAACACCGCCCCCTTGTCGGCAAGCTTAGAACTTCTTGCCCATCTCACGAATCATGGCCAGCTCCTTCTCCATGCCGATGCGTTTGGCATTCGCTTCGAGTACCGGCTGCATCAATGCGATCGCCCTGTCCTTGTCCGCCTTGGTCATTTCAAAGACCTGAACGCCGTTCTTCTTGAGCGTTTCTTCACTCTCCTTGTCCATGCGAATGGCCATCTTGACCTGCTCCTTGGCGGTATCCTTGCCCGCCTGGATGACGATCTCCCGCAGATCGGCCGGCACCTTGGCCACGGCCTTGGCGCTCATGAAGAACGGCAGCGCGAGGTAGCTGTGCTCGGTGCGCAGGACGAACTTGCAGCTTTCCCAGAATTTCATGCCGAGCAGAGAGGTCATGGTGTTTTCCGCGCCATCGACGACGCCGACCTGCAGGGCCGAGTACAGCTCGGTATACGCCAGGGGCGTCGGGTTGGTGCCAAAGGCCTTCCATGCGGCCAATTCATTCGGACCGGTCATCGTGCGCAGCTTGTAACCCTTGAGGTCATCCAGCGTCTTGACCGGCTTGTTGGTGAACACGTTGCGGGCTCCATCGGTGAACAGCCCGAGATAGAGGTCTCCGCGCCGCTCTTTCACCTTTTTCGCAATGACGGCATCTACTTCGCTGTTCAGGACTGCGTCGTAGTGCTCCCAGCTCTTGAAGGTGTAGGGCGGGCTGTACAGATCCATTTCCGGAACGAAATTGGCATACTTCGCCGCGGCCGCCATCATCACGTCCACCGTGCCCATCTGCATGCCTTCGGCCATCTGCTCCTCGTCGCCTAGAACGGCGTCGCTGTACAGTTGCACCCGCACGCGGCCCTTGGTCCGCTCTTCCACCATGCGCTTGTAGATTTCAAGGCCGCGATAATGGCCGCTGTTCTTCGGATTGTTGGTCACGGCCTTCAGCGTCACTTCCGCCTTCTCCTGGGCCACGGCCGGCGCACCGATCGCGATTGCGCTCGCAAGCATTCCTAGTGCTAAAACCCCTTTGAATCTCATGTTTTTCCTCCTGGTTATCGTTTAACGACATCGCATGCCAAGCTTCAACCGGCATTGGCAGTCACGATCCATTCGCATGTTTTTCCAAGCGTCCCGATCATGTTGCGGGAGGTATCTAACAACGATTTTCCGGCTTCCGGAAGGTGGAAATTTCATCCACCCCAAGGGAGGATATTTGCTCCACCGGGAGGGTGGATGAGCACTTCACCCGAGAGGTGGAGAAAACCTCCACCTAGGAAACAAGCGGGAAACTCGTTATAAGGTTGCCGAAAACTTGTGCAACCGACCGGGATCACGGCATTACCCGGAGAATCGTCCGGCGACAGCGCATCCGGCGGTTGTTCCTCTGCTGCGCAGCCTGTAGTTAAATAGCCGGACACCCCGAATCACCCGCCCCCCCGTTCATGAAATTCATCTTCCCAGCGTTTTTTGTCGCCCTGTTGCTGACCATCGTCGGCTCCGCATTTTCACCGGCATCAGCGGCGAAAGTGCCGTCCGAACCGATCGTGTTGAAAGCGGTGACGAACAACCCGAAAATCAGCGGCATGTACCAGGGCATCGTGCTCTTCAAGAAGTTGGTGGAAGAGCGGAGCGGCGGGCGGATCAAGGTCGAGATACTCGTCGATGCGGTGCTGGGAGACGAAGAGCAACTGGCGGTGGGGATGCAACAGGGGATCGTCGACTTCACCGTGCATTCGTCGGCCAAGTACGCCAATTTCGTTCCCGAGATGGACATCTACAGCGCCCCCTACACCTTCAAGAACTGGGGACACATGAAGGCCGTGATCAGCAGCGAAGTCAACGACAAATTGGTCAAGACGGTGATGGAAAGGCGTGGCGACCATTTTGTCGGCGTCTATACCGAAGGCCTGCGCAATATCTTCACCCGCAAGGAGATCAGGCGCCTGGATGAGTTGCGCGGGCTCAGAATCCGCACCATGACCGGCCCCAGCGAGCTGAATGCGTGGCGGGCACTGGGGGCCAATCCCACGCCGACCGCCTACCCGGCCCTGTTTTCAGCGCTCGAGTCCGGCCAGGTCGACGGCGCCGAGAACACCATGACCTCGATCCTCGGCATGCGGTTTTTCGAAAGCTCGAAATACGTGCTGAGAACCGCGCACAACTACATGGCCATGCCGGCCATCCTCAGCGGCAAGTTCATCAAGAAGCTGCCTCCGGAACTCGGCGACATCGTCATCCAGGCCGCCAAGGATTCGGCGAAGCTGCAACTGGACTGGGCGATCGGGTACGACCGGCGGAACGAGAAGATTCTCAAGGACCTCCACGGCGTCAAGGTCACCGAATTCAACAAGGCCGACCAGGCACGCGCCCAGGAAATCTGCAGGAAGCTGCAGATCGAGAATGCCCGGCGCATTCACATGGAGAAGGAACAACAACTGATCGCCACGCTGGCGGAGAGATATTGAGCCATGATTCGAGTCCTGATCGTTGACGACATGGAGACCTTTCGCGAGAGATTTCGCGAGGTTCTTTCGAGCGACCCCGCCATCGAGGTGGTCGGAACGGCTTCTTCCGGGGAGGAGGCCGTCTCTATCGCCTTCAAGCAACGCCCCGACGTGGTCCTCATGGATGTGATCATGGAAAACGATCGCGCCGGGATCACCGCCGCCATGCAGATTTGTTCGGCGCTCAGCTCCGTGAAGATCATCATGTCTACGGTGCTGGAGGACGACGAAACTGTTTTCAACGCATTCCAGATCGGTGCCGTCGACTATCTGCTCAAGAACGCGCAGCCCGAGGAAATCCTCTCGGCGGTCAAACTGGCGTTCATCGACCAGTCGACACTATCGCCGCTGATCGCCAAAAAGCTGCGCAAGGAATTCGTCAACCTGCGCGGCAGCCAGGATTCGATCAAGCTGATCCTGCACATCGTCCGGGTATTGACCCAGGTGGAGCTGGACATCCTCCTGCTGCTCTGCGACGGAAGAAGCCGGAACGAAATTTCGCACATCCGCTGCATCGAGCTTTCGACGGTCAAGACACATATCGGAAGCATCCTCAAGAAGCTGGAGATGAAGACCTCCAGCGACATCGTGAAGATCCTCAAGAACTCGCAGTCCATCGACCTATTGCGACAATCCATCCGGTTCTAACCGCACCCCCGAAAGGCGGCTTTTCATGAGTCAAGGGAAAACCGTTCCAACCGTCCCCCATCACGGAGAACTGCCGTGATGGTCTACCTGGCGATCATCCTGATCGCGTTCTCCATCTTCATCCTGTACAAGGAAAAGGGCGATACCCGGATCTTCCTGTTCCTGCTCACAGCGGGCTGGATCATCTCGGTGTTCTGCTTCATCGCCTATATCCAGTATCTCGACCAGCGCGAGCTCTACCAGAACCTGTTCGCGAAGAAGGTGCTGATCACCAAGCTGCTGCCCACCTTCCCCATCGGGCTGTTCGGCACCGCCGACAAGATCATCACGGTGATGAATTTCGGCATCGTCATCTTCATCTACTCGGCGCTGTGCTTTCCGCTGTCCTTCCTCAGGCCGTTGCGCAAGAACACCGGCCTCTACATCCTTTTGGCGATCCCGCAGATTCTGCAGTTTTTCATCTATTCGCCCTGGGTCTACGAATACGTTTATCGGGCGGTGTTCGTCTCACCCTACCAGGACATCATCAGCTTCGCGGACTTCTACAGCATCGACGAAACCATCCATGCGGCAACCAGCATGGTCAATCACGCCTACATCGCTTTCGGCTTCGTGATGATGATCTACAACTATTTCGGGACGCCGAAGATCAAGTACTTCCGTAGCTATTACTTCCTCATCGCCTCGGGATACACATCGATCATCCTCATGTTCATCACCTTCCTGTGGTGGTCGCCGAAACGCCTGATCTCCCTGACCACCGCCGAGAACTCGATGCATTTCTTCCCCGTATCCATCCTCGTCGAGGGAAACATCATCGAGTTCTACCCCCATGTCATGCTGGTGTCCTTCGTAACGCTGCTGCTCGCCCTCTACCGCTTCAACCATCTCTATTTCTCGCTGCACAACGTTCGCACCAACATCTTCCGCTCGTTCGACATCACCAATTCCGGAATCCGGTTCTACAACCACATGATCAAGAACTTCGCCATGGCCGTCCTGGTGGATGCGGAATCGCTCAAGCGCAAGATCGAGGACGCACCCTCCGCCACCGCCCACGCCGATCGCATCATCAACAATTCGAAGGAACTGCTGAACACGCTGAACGGCATCCAGTCGAAGTTCGCCGTGACCTCGCTCAACCTGTCCACCTCGAACATCAAGGAGATCATGGAACGCGCGCTGGACCCGTTGAAGCAGGAAAACATCTCGGTGCGCTATTCCGCCGACGATTCACCGCTCATGGTCCTGCTCGATCCACAGCACATGAAGGAGGTGCTGACCAATATCCTGAACAACTCCATCCAGGCCATGGAGAACGATCCGCGCCTCCTCACCGTGGAGATACACAGGAACAAGGGGTGGGCTGACATTTCGATATCCGACAACGGCCGCGGCATCGAGAAACAGAACCTCGACAAGATCTTCATACCGTTCTATAGCACCGGCAACCGGCAGGAGAACTGGGGGCTCGGGCTGAGCTATTGCTACCGCGTGATCATGGCCCACCAGGGACGGATCTTCGTCGACTCGGAGCCCGGCAAGGGGACTACGGTCAAGATACTGCTGCCGCTCGACGAGGAGTAAGCACCGACCCGGAACCGTTTCCCGGATCGGCAATCACATATGCCTTCAAACTCCACCACAAAGGCGCAAAGAGGCAAAGTTTCCGCAAAGAAAGGCATATCTCATCATCAATACATCGCTTTCCTTTGCGTTCCCTTTACTCCTTGGCGCCTTTGCAGTGGGTGTTCCGTTTTCCAATACAATCCGCCCTGCCGGACACTTCAGGCATCCTCCGACAACACCTCTTTCGACCGCGCCCCATCATGGACGACCTCATCCAGCTGCATGCAGCCATCGACACCCGCGTGCAATCCATCCGCAACAGCGTTGCGGACTGGCCCTGCGCCATGGGCTGCGACGCCTGCTGCCATCGTCTGGCCGAGATCCCGGCGCTGACCGAGGCCGAATGGGTGCTGCTGTGCGAAGGATTGTCCGCCCTGGCCCCTGAGCAACTTGGACGTATCGGCCGGGAGATGGCCGCCCTGGAAAACCAGTCGTCACGGCCCTTTGTCTGCCCGTTCCTGGACCGGAGTTCGGGCGCCTGCCCCGTCTATGCGCAACGCCCGGTGGCGTGCCGCACCTACGGGTTCTACGTGCAACGCGACCGGGGACTGTATTGCCGTGAGATTGAATCCCGCGAATCGCAAGGTTCTCTGGCTGAGGTCATGTGGGGCAACCACGACGCCGTCGACACGTGCCTGTCAGGGCTAGGCAAAGCCCGCCCGCTGACCGAATGGTTCAGGGATTGGAAGAAAGCGGCTGGCTGATGCCGGGTGTCGTCTCAACATCCGCCGAGTTCTCCACCGTGGATATCTCTTTCCGGGCTATAGCTCGCTTGCGGAACTCAACGAAATGCGACACCCACTCACCGAATGAGATTTCGCAGATTCGCGTCTGCCGACGTTCGGTTTCCATGCGGCGCTCACGGCGTCCGGCCGGAACCCCTGCGTCGGCTATTCGCCGATCTTTTAACGTGCGTTTTTCGTCAAAAAGAAACATGTCCGATACTTTCATGAACCACGCATCACCTGTGCCGATCGGCCCGGCCGGGCCTGGTCCGCATTGTCCGGAGAAAAAACCCGGAACTCGATGCCAGTATAGCTTTTGAACCGCTTAGGGCGCGTGCAGTAATTCACAAACGGCAGGAATGGCGCACAAAAATCCTGCTTCGCTTTCTTGCCTGCCAGGAATTTTGTCATCAAACTGTCATCCTTCCTTAATAAACTGGGAGCGTAAAAATTTCCGAGAGCCCGCTTGCAATGCCCGCGACGATCCTAGTTGTTGAAGACGAGCCCGCCATCCAGGAACTGATTTCCGCTGCCCTGCAGCATGCCGGGCACCGTGTGATGCGTGCCTATTCGGCAGAAGAAGCAGTTCCCCTGGTCAACGCAACCCTGCCGGACGTGGTGCTGCTCGACTGGATGCTCCCCGGCTTGAGCGGCATCCAGTTTGCGCGTCGGCTGCGTGGCGAGGACAGGACGCGCGATCTGCCGATCATCATGCTGACGGCGCGCGGCGAGGAACACGACAAGGTGGCCGGCCTCGACGCTGGCGCAGATGATTACCTGACCAAGCCGTTTTCGCCGCGCGAACTGGTCGCGCGCATCAAGGCCGTGTTGCGCCGCCGTGCCCCTCAGATGACCGAAGACTGCGTAGAAGTGGCCGGCCTGCGCGTCGACCCCGTAACGCATCGGGTCACGGGCAACGGCCGCCAACTGGAACTCGGGCCGACCGAGTTCCGTCTGCTGCATTTCTTCATGACGCACCAGGAGCGCGTGTTCAATCGCACGATGCTGCTTGACCAGGTCTGGGGAGACCACGTCTTTGTCGAGGAACGGACGGTCGATGTACATATCCGCCGCCTGCGGGCCGTGCTCGAGTCCACAGGACACGACCGCCTGATCCAGACCGTGCGCGGCAGCGGTTATCGTTTCTCGGCGTTGCCCGACTGAGCAAGCGGACCAGCGAACCGGATGAAAACACTCTGGGTCC
>CAZCJW010000101.1:0-11066 GCA_964499185.1 uncultured Propionivibrio sp.
GACGCCAAGCAACTTGAATATCGCCGTCAGGTGAATCTTGACCGTTCCCTCTGACAAACCGAGAAGCACCCCGATATCGCGATTCGATTTCCCCCGCACCATCAAACCGAGAACCTCAGACTGCCTCTCCGTAAGCCCAAAATCTGCCGGGTCGGCAACACCCTCACCTATCGGCGTATGCGGCGAGACCACGAAAGCTTTTTTCTGGGAGACATCCGGTGAAAGAACATTGCCAGCAAGCACGTCGCGCAATACCGAGAGCAAGCGGTCGCTGGAATACGTCTTGGAAACAAAACCGGCAGCGCCACTTTTCATTGCCTTGTTGATGGTATGTACATCATCGTAGGCGGAGAGGATGACAACTGGCATCGATGGGTACCGCTTCCGGAAGGACTTCAGACAGGTCAGGCCATCAACTCCCGGCAACCCCAGATCAAGAAGCACCAGATCAAAGACATGCCCCTGCTTGAGCAAAAGGTTGGCACCAACGAAATCAGACACCTCGAAAACGCTCACTTCCGCTTCCTCGAGTTGCCTCAACGTTTGCACGAGCCCTTCCCTGACGAGGGCATGATCTTCAACAACAAGCAATTTGGTCATTGGAGCACACCGAAACAGATTTGTTGTGATCTCGACTGAAAGAATGAAGCCCTTCTGGAGCACCATCTTGTCGCATGAACCGCGCGGTACTATAAGCGAAATTGCCACCTATCGTTTGACAATATTCGTTCGTCCAGAGGCAGTTCGATGCCATTCGGCACGACGGATCAATTCATTCTTTATGCCTTTTCAATGTCACCCATCATCGACAGCAATTCGGTCAGGCCAGCCGGCTTTACCAGCACTCTCCGGCCGGGTGCGTCAGTCAGCTTGAGGCGAGTGGAAGCCGTCTCCCCGGTCATAAGGATCGCTTTTATCGGCGTGGACGAGCGTGCCTGGACCAAGTCGAGGAACTCGACCCCGTTCATTCCGGGAAGGACGAAATCACATATGTAAAAGTCGCCCCCGAGCAGCAACGGCGATACCGCAGCTTCTTCTGCACTTGAAAAAAGCTCAACCCGCATCCCTGTCGCCTGAAGAGACAACTGGATGGACATAGCAACCACCGGATCGTCCTCGACCACGACAACCCGCCAATTTGCGAAACGCGAACAATCAATGCCTGCAGGAAGCCCTCCACTCGTTACGCCTCCCTGCTTTGGAGATGAATTGGCCTCAACACTTAGCGGGACTGCAATTTCAAACACGGTTCCCTTTCCAGGCCTGGAACGGTAAGTAACATCCCCCCTCAGCAAGCGAGCCGTCCGGCGCGCTATCGACAAACCAATTCCAAGCCCTTTGGCTTTATCCCGCCCGGGATTGCCCACTTGCATGCATCCCTCGAAAATTCGCTCCCCAAACGTCGGGTCGATTCCGATTCCGGTATCCCAGACCTGAACGACCCCTAGCGCTCCTCTTCTTCGAAAACCGACCAGCACCCCGCCCGAGTTCGTATATTTGAACGCATTGCCGATCAGGTAGCGCAACACGTTGAGTAACAAACCCGCATCGGTCTGCAAAGCCGGCGCACTGAACGGATAGGAAAACTTGAAGCGGAGATTCCTCTGCTGCGCCAAAAACGAGAACTCATCATCAACCGCTTTGAAAATATCTTCGACCTCAACCTTCTTTATCAGCGGCTGAACCAATCCAGCATCGAGTTTCGCACTATCCAGCAGAGAATGGAGCAGTTCGCTTAAGGAGCGGACTGACAGCGAGAGGAAGTGCGCAATTTCTTCCTGCTCTTCGCTCAGGTTCGTCCGACTAAGCGCGTCCTTGAAAAAATTGATAGCCTGAAGTGGCTGGCGAATTTCGTGACTTGCAGCCGCAAGAATCCGCGACTTCGCTTGACTGACCTGCTCGGCCTGTTGTTTTGTAACCAGCGATTCCCTTTCAGCTCGCTTCAGTGCAGAGATGTCGGTTTGGGCTACGACGTATCCGACCGCATTGCCACTACCCAAACTCTCGGCTTTGATCTCTCCGATGACGAACACGATTTCGCCGTCGGGCCTGACCAGCCTATACTCGCAGACACAGATATCTTTTTCCGTTCTCTTGCCTTTCCATGACTCCTTTAGCAATCTACGATCGTCGGGATGAACCAACTCCATCCAGTCACTCCCGATCAGTTCATCACGCGTTCGCCCCGTCAACAACACTTTGCGGTCATTGACGAAGGAGCATCTACCCGACCCGTCGAACCGAGAAATCGCCACCGGAGCCATTTGCACCATCTCCCTGAACCTGGCTTCGCTCTGAGCGAGATTAGCGAGAATCACGGCGTCGCGTTCGCGCATCTGCCGCAGTCTAATAACAAGAACGCCCACTACGCCTGCAAAAACGAGCACCGCGACAATTAACATGGCGACCTGCGAATACCCACCTGTCAATGCGCGCTCCCGAATCTCTGGTCCTGCCCAATCCTGACCAGATCAGCGTCTCTCTGCCAGTCACTGCGTTCCGGATTGGAGAAAGCGTAGCCCCGGCTCTCCTCCGCAGTCTGCTCGACAAAGGTCTGGATCAATCTGCGCAGATGGCTTATCTGCGGTGGCAACGTCCCAAAAAAAAGCACACAGTCCCCGCGCTTTATCAGAATCGTCGGAAAATTCTCGATGTCCAAATCGCCAAGAGCCTCGGCGTGTTCCTCGATGTCCAGCCAAAGAAATCTGACCTCGGCAAACTGATCGGAAAGCGCTTCGAATCCATCACGGTACTCACGACACGTGCCACACCACTCTGCACACAGGCATATCACCGAAAAACAATCGACAGAAGACTGCGCGTGCGCAGAATCAGACTGACACATACAAATTCGAAACCCGTGCGAGACTATCGATTAATGCCGTATTGCGATTGTGCAACCTTCCCGAGCACGTCTAACAACGGAATTCTCTGGAAGAAACAGTTGGCGGAACCTGCAACCGCAAGCCAAAGGAGTAAGAAAGCAAGGCCACATATTAGCGTATCGAACCACGCGAAGGACATCGGACAGAGTCTCCGAGGGTCTTTTCAGCAATTCCGCGACAGACTTTTTGATGCGACACGGCTGATACTTGGCTATCCGGTCATAAGAGGTAGAATGAAACCGTTGTGTTGGATCTTGCGTAATCGGTAGCTCGACAAGGGGTGTTACCTGGTTTTCGCCCTGCGACGAGCGTGTTCGTGATAATTGGGGGAAAACATGAATCAGAACAACACGGTCAATCTTCGTACTGTAGCACTCGTCGGCCACGGCGCCGCCGGCAAGACCACCCTTGCCGAAACGCTGCTTGCCTCGGCCGGCGCCATCACCAGCAGAGGATCAATAGAGAAAGGCAATACCGTCTGCGACTTCGATCCGCAGGAAAAGGAGTTGGGACACTCCCTCAATTCGGCCGTGGCCGGTTTTGATTGGCTCGATGCCAAGATTCAACTCATCGACACTCCGGGATACCCCGATTTTGCCGGTCAAGCAATCGGCGCCCTCGCGGCAGTTGACACCGCGCTGGTGGTCATCAACGCGCAAACCGGCATCGAATTGTCCACGGAACGCATGATGAGACTCGCCGCGGCACGCAACCTTTGCCGGATGATCGTTATCAACAAGATCGATGCCGACAACGTCGACCTCCCCAAGTTGGTTGGAGAAATTCGCGAACGTTTTGGACGTGAATGCATGCTGCTCGATCTCCCGGCCCATCATGGTCAGGATGTCGTGGAACTTCTTGACCACGAGAGCGGCGAGAGCGATTTCGAATCCGTTGCCGCAGCACATCGTGCGCTGATCGACCAGATTGTCGAGGAAGATGAGGACCTTCTCGCGCGGTATCTCGAAGAGGGAACTGATCCGAGCCCGGATGAACTGCATGCGCCTTTCGAGAAGGCTTTACGCGCGGGCCACTTGATCCCCATCCTGTTCGTTTCCGCCAAGACCGGCGCCGGCATCCCCCAACTTCTTAATGCATTGGCCAAGCTTGCCCCGAATCCAACAGAAGGCAATCCGCCTCCCTTCTATAAGGGAGAACCCGGCGATCAGGAGGGCACCCCATTCGCCGCTGTCCCTGACGCCAGCAAACATGTCCTCGCGCATGTTTTCAAAGTCGTCAGCGACCCGTTTGTCGGCAAGCTCGGCGTATTCCGGGTCCATCAGGGGACCATCCGGAAGGAAACCCAGCTTTTTGTCGGTGATGCCAAGCGCGCCTTCAAGGTTGGGCACCTTTACCGACTTCAGGGCAAGGAATACATTGAAGTCGAGGCTTTGGTTCCTGGAGAGATCGGAGCCATTGCGAAGGTTGACGAAATCGAATTCGACTGCGTGTTGCACGACTCACATGACGAAGACCACATCCACCTCAAGCCACTCGATTTCCCCGAGCCCATGCAAGGCCTAGCGGTCGAAACCAAGCGCAAGGCGGATGAACAACGTCTGTTCGACGTACTGCACAAGTTGGAAATAGAAGATTCCTGCTTCAAGGTTGAGCGCCATCCGACAACCAACGAAACGGTTATCCGTGGCTTGGGCGAAATGCATCTGCGCGCGAAACTGGCACGCATGGCACAGCAGTACAAGATCGAACTCGATACCAGGCCGCCCCAGATTGCCTATCGCGAGACCATCACCAAAAAAGCCGAAGGGCATTGCCGGCACAAAAAACAAAGCGGAGGTGCAGGTCAGTTCGGCGAAGTCATGCTGCGCGTCGAACCGCTCGAACGCGGCGCCGGATTCGAATTCGTCGACAGTGTCAAGGGGGGCGTAATCCCAGGCGTGTTCATGGCGTCGGTGGAGAAAGGCGTGCGCCAGGCGCTGGAGGACGGTGTAGTCGCAGGATTCCCGGTACACGACATTCGTGTCATCGTACATGATGGGAAATCGCATTCCGTCGACAGCAAGGACATCGCGTTTTTCACGGCTGGAAGGAAAGCCACGATCCAGGCCATTCAGGCAGCCTCTCCGATCATTCTGGAGCCGGTCGTCGACATCGAGGTACTCACCCCCGATGCCGCGGTGGGCGATCTGTCCGGCGACCTCTCAAGCAAACGTGGCCAAGTGACCGGAACGCAGCCTCGCGGCACCGGCACCATGGCCATTAACGGCAAGGTGCCGCTCGCCGAACTCGACGATTATCAGGGACGGCTGAAATCGCTGACCGGCGGGCAGGGATCGTACAGCATAACCTTCTCGCACTACGCCCCGATTCCGTCAAATACCCAGCAACAGCTGGCGTCGGAATACAAGACCGTCATAGCGGACGAAGACTGAAAAATGCCCGCGCCATGGAACCGAATTCATGGCGCGGGCAACCCAGCAGTGCAAGGAACAGTACCGTTATCCCATCAAGCGCTTGATTCCACGCTGCGGCCTGCCGCCTTTTCGAGGCGTGCCTTTTCTGCCAGCACCTTGCTCGCGTAACCACCTGTCGGGTCCGAAGACCCCGCGTAGTACTGCAGCCCAGCCGTCAGGCCACCACGACGCTGGATGGCTTCTTCGAGAACACGAACACCGACCCGGACGTTCACCACCGGATCGAACAAATGGCGACTCCCCGCACCCGTTGGCATTTTGTCCATGTGAAAACGCGGAATAACCTGCATCAGCCCACGCGCACCCATTGAGCTTTCAGCAAAGGGGTTGAAACTCGACTCGACGCCGATGATCGCCAGAATCAGCAGCGGGTCGATACGCCGTTCCTTGCCAATCAGCTCTGCGACTTCAAACACCGGAAGAACGGCCTCCGGAGAAACACGGTACCGCCGCTTCACATAGTCGAGAACCCCGGCATGATAGGGCTTGAGCCCGGCCGATTCGTTGCCGTTCGCCTGGATGTCCTGAGACTGGCGAGAGGATGCCTTGGCTACGGCGGCAACCGCGAGTGCTGGCTCGGTCCCGCTTTTCGGCTCTGGTTCGCTGAAAAAAATACTGACAATCCCGAGCACAAACAACAACCCGGCGATCATCACCATATACTGAAAAATGCTGAAGACGGCATCCAGGCTGCGAACCATCGAAGCCTTGAGCGTAACGGACATAGACATGCTCTCTCCTTCACTGTTGTCGTCGCGCAAACAGACAGAATTGCCTTGCGACAAACGGTTATAGGCGGGTGCAATGCCCCATGGTGCGGCGGGAGGTTAAGTTGCCGCAGGGCAGAACTACTGCATAAACTGAGTTGCCTCAGTCATGGAGTTTCCAAAATAACTTTGGTTCCATCCTCCGTGACACCCGAAGGAAGGGGCCGAGATGCGGAGGAGGGCGAACTCTAGTGACGGAATCACTTCTTGTCAACCACGGCCATCACAGCACAGCACCTCTTCCGGCAAATTCCCCCACCCTGCCCCGCAGGATTGGCCTGCTGTCTGGCGGTCGAAAAGGTAGAATCGTCATTCCCTATCATCACCCCAGTTTTCCAGCAATGCAGACTGGCACTTCCCCCGTCCCAATGCCCGATACCTGCGCCTGCACGGAGAGTCGTTCGCAGTTGCCGCGGTATCTGACAGTCTGCTACCTGGCACTCATTGTCTATGCCAGCCTGCATCCGTTCTCCGGCTGGCGAGCGCCGGGCATCTCCCCGCTGATTTTCCTCGAAGCCGCATGGCCCCGGTACTGGACCCTATTCGACATGGCAATTAACGTGGCCGCCTACTTGCCGTTGGGATTTTTCCTGACACAGAGCATCGGCCGACGACCAGGGAATCCATTGGCACCACTCATTGCTTTCTTACTGGGTACCCTCCTGAGCCTGACGATGGAAAGCGTACAAACATGCCTTCCATCGCGCGTCCCGTCGAACGTAGACCTTCTTTGCAACAGCGTTGGATCTGGTCTTGGTGCGGTGCTGTCGCTTTGCTCTGGAAGACGATTTTTCCGATGGACCACACGTGTGCAGCAACAACGACTAGCCCCCACTCGGCACGTTGAATATGGCCTGACCCTGATCGGACTGTGGCTGCTAACGCAGCTTTCTCCGGAAACCATTCTCTTTGGAGCGGGAGATCTGCGCCAGTTGTTCAACATCACCCCGGCCGTTCGCTATGCAGCACCCTCTTTTTTCGTCATGGAAACCGGCATCATCGTCTGCAACACCATCGCCATCGGGCTGATTGTGGGTACCATTTTGTCGGCGAACAGCCCACTTTACCGAACCCTGCCGTGGTTCTTTGTTGCCGCGATTCTGATTCGAACGCTCGCCGCAGCAATACTGGTCGGGCCGCAGACCTCCCTCGCCTGGCTGACGCCCGGAGCCGGCCTGGGCATACTGATCGGAGGCATGGTGCTCTCCCTCGCACTGCTGCTGCCGGTTCCTTTGCGCATCGCTCTCGCTGGCGTATCGCTGATGGCCGGAACCGTACTCGTCAATATCGCGCCGTTCAATCCTTATTCGGCCGCTGCACTGGCTGCCTGGCGCCAGGGACATTTCCTGAATTTCAATGGTCTTACCCGGTTGGCCGCGAGCTTCTGGCCTTTCCTGGCACTTCCCTATCTCATCCTGCTCGGACGACGTACCTGACAGGAGAGGAACCAAGTTGATAAACCGCAGACCAATCCAACCACCTTAAAAAATCCGACATGAGCTACTACAAACACCACGTATTTTTCTGCTGCAACCAGCGCTCCGAAGGGGAGACGTGCTGCAACAATCTCGGCGCCACGGAGGCGCAGACCTACGCCAAGGACCGGATCGCCCAGTTGAAGCTCAAGGGCAAGGGCAAGGTCCGCATCAACAAGGCAGGTTGTATGGACCGTTGCGATGAAGGGCCGGTCCTCGTCATCTATCCGGAGGAGGTGTGGTATCAGTACGTGGATACCAACGATGTCGAGGAAATCATCCAGGAGCATCTCGTGCACGGACGCATCGTTGAACGTCTGAAAATCTGAAACCGCCCATGAGGCCCTCCAAACATACACTGAACGTCGACGGCCCGATCGGCGCGATCGAGACAAGCATCGAGGTGCCGCCGGAACCGGAGGGCATCGCGTTGATATGTCATCCACATCCTCTGTTCGGCGGCACGAACGAGAACAAGGTCGTGCACACCCTGGCGACAACGTTCAACCGGCTCGGTTACGCCGTACTGCGCCCGAACTTTCGCGGCGTCGGGGCCAGCGCCGGAGCCCACGACGATGGTCGCGGCGAGACAGAGGACATGCTGCGTGTCCTCGACGAAGCACGGCGCATCTTTGGAGAACTGCCGGTCGTGCTCGCCGGTTTTTCCTTTGGCGCCTATGTGCAGACCCGAGTCGCCGAGTCTCTGGCCGATGCCGGCCAACCTGCACAGCGCCTGGTCCTGGTCGGCACGGCCGCCGGCCATGTCGAAGGCGCGCGTCAATACTCGACACGCGCCGTGCCGAAAGACACGCTGGTCATTCATGGCTCGGCCGACACCACCGTGCCTCTGGCCAACGTCCTGGCCTGGGCGGAGCCGCTGGAACTGCCGGTCGTGGTCGTTGCCGGTGCGGACCATTTCTTCCATCGTCGGCTGCACCTGATTCGCGACATCATCCTGCGCGCATGGTCACACTGAACCCAGAAGACGCGCTCAGCGTTTCCGGCCTGCGCAAGAGCTACGACGGCAACGAGGTTGTCGCCGGCATCGATTTTCGCGTGCCGCGAGGCACGTGCTTCGGACTCCTCGGACCAAACGGTGCGGGGAAGACGACCACCCTGCGCTGCAGCCTCGGCCTGACCACGCCCAATGCCGGAACGATACGCCTCAACGGCTTCCCCGTCCCGGAGGACGCAGAGAAGGCGCGCGCCAGGATCGGCGTGGTGCCGCAATTCGACAATCTGGACCCCGATTTCACCGTCAGCGAAAACCTGATGGTCTATGGCCGCTACTTCGGTCTCAGGAACGGCGAGATCCGTGGCCGCATCCCCGACCTGCTCGAGTTTGCCGGGCTGTCCGGCAAGGGACAAACCCGGATCCAGACGCTCTCGGGTGGAATGAAGCGCCGACTCACGCTGGCGCGCGCGCTGGTCAACGATCCGGAAATCGTTTTTCTCGACGAGCCGACCACCGGCCTCGACCCGCAGGCACGCCACCTGATCTGGGACCGCCTGAAACAACTGACGGCACGCGGCAAGACACTGATCCTGACCACGCACTTCATGGACGAGGCCGAGCGTCTGTGCGACCAGCTGGCTATTCTCGACCACGGTCGCCTGATCACCGAGGGCGCGCCGCGCCACCTGATTGCGACACACATCGAGCCGCAGGTGGTGGAAGTCTTCGGCGACGAGGCCGCCGACTGGGCACGCGAACACGACGCTCTGGGCGAGCGCATTGAAGTAGCCGGAGAAACGGCATTCTTCTATTGCCAGGACGTCGCACCACTGCTCTCGGCGCTGAAGGACCAGCCGGCGCTGCGCTACCTGCACCGCCCCGCCACGCTGGAAGACGTGTTCATCAAGCTGACCGGGCGTGAACTGCGCGACTGACATGGCAAAGGCAACTCTTTTCTCTCTTCCCCGCCCCGGACTGCGCTGGCTGCCGGTATGGCGGCGCAATTTCCTCGTCTGGCGCAAGCTGGCGCTGCCCTCGATACTCGGCAATCTGGCCGACCCGCTGATCTACATGCTGGGTCTCGGCTACGGACTGGGCGCCCTGCTGCCCGAGGTCGGCGGTGTCAGCTACGTCAGCTTTCTCGCCGCCGGCACGGTCGTCGCCAGCACGATGAACGCCGCCACCTTCGAAGCGCTCTATTCCGGCTTCTCGCGCATGCATGTGCAGAAAACCTGGGACGCAATTCTCAACACCCCACTCACGCTCGACCACGTACTGGCCGGCGAACTGGTATGGACGGCCAGCAAGAGCCTGCTTTCAGGACTCGCCATCCTGCTGGTCATCGCCATGCTCGGACTGAGCGCGTCGCCGCTGGCGCTGTGGACGATCCCGGTCATTTTCCTGACCGGCCTGGCCTTCGGCGCGCTCGGCCTGATCATCTGCGCACTGGCGCCTTCCTACGATTTTTTCATGTACTACTTCACGCTGTTCATCACGCCGATGACGCTGGTCTCGGGGGTCTTTTTCCCCGCCGATCAGTTGCCTCCGCTGCTGCACGGGATCGCCGCCTGGCTGCCTCTCTCCCACGCGGTGCAACTCGCCCGCCCCCTGCTCAATGGCGAGATTCCTTCGAACGCCGCCGGTCACATCGCCGCGCTCACGGCCATTACCGCGCTCGCGTTTTACGTCGCCACGATCCTCACCCGGCGACGGCTGCTCAAGTAGTGATTTCCGTGCCTGTAGACGACAGCGGGGCGGTGACTTCGGTCACCGCCCCGCTTCACTGCTTCACCTCAAGAACAACGCTCAGTTGTTCTCGGGCACCATGTCGATGGCGCCGCAAGGACACTCCGCCACGCACAGGCCGCAACCCTTGCAATAGTCATAGTTGAACTCGAACCGTTTGCCGGGACCGAGCTTGATGACCGCGTTATCCGGGCAAACGCCGTAGCAGTTGTCGCACTCGAAGCAGTTGCCGCAGGACAGACAGCGACGCGCTTCGTACAGCGCATTGCTTTCATCCAGGCCGCCCTGGACTTCTTCGAAGGTCGACTGCCGGCGGATGATGTCGAGCATCGGCCGCACGGTTTTCGGCGCATCGGCGTAATACCACGTATTTAGCCGCTCGAAGGTCGCCAGCGGAGCCTTGGGCGGAGCAACATACGTCGTGCCGCGCAGCCAGGCGTCGATGTTGCGCGCCGCCTTCTTGCCGTGCCCCACGCCGACGGTGATGTTTCGGTCGGCCGGCACCATGTCACCACCGGCAAAAATACCGGCGTGGCCGGTCATCATGTTGGCATCGACCTTGACCACCCCGTCGGTGACATTGAGCCCGGGCACGCCTTCGAGCAGGCCCAGATCGACGTCCTGCCCCAGCGCCAGCACCACCGAATCGGCTTCCAGCGTCTCGATCTCGCCGGTCGGCTGCGGGAATCCATTGGCGTCGAGTTCCATTTTCTCGACAGTGATCGATGAGTCACCGGCTTGCTTGATGGTCGACAGCCACTTGATCATCACGCCTTCCTGCATCGCCTTTTCGACTTCGAAGT
>CAZCJW010000102.1:0-11026 GCA_964499185.1 uncultured Propionivibrio sp.
ACCCCCCAACAGATTTTGGACGAAGTGGAAGGAATCCTCGAGCGCCTGTTCGCCAATTATTTTTTCGGTGAATGGACCATCCCCTGGCTGCCCGATGATCTGTAAGCGCCGAAGGTTTTCCTCACTTTCGTTTTTGAGGATTTTACGGCTGTGACGGCGCATCCAGAATGTCCGCAGACGATCGCTCAAGCGTTCTTTTCGACTTGGTGTTCAGGACTAACTGGCTGCCCCTTGGCAGGTCATCTGCAGCGATTCCTCGTCGGCGAATCCCTGAAGTTCCATTTCTCGTGCCATGTCAGGGAAATCCTCGGGTGACATACCTAGTCTGAAGGCGATTGCTTCGCGGGCCATCGCGGCGATTTGCCGGCGAGATGATTCGCCGGGCACGATCGGTGGAGTCAGGCGCAGGCGCACGGTCAGCGATCGGCTGGCAATGATCGCCGCCAGGCATTCAGCCATCGACGTTTCCCCGGCGTAGGCCGGCGTCGAGGTACGCTGGCCGTGCGCATCGAAATAGGCGAGGGCCACCGGCTGCACTGGTCGGCCGCAGTCGATGGCCGGTTGCAGCAACGCGCCGTGAAAGGGAAGCACGTGCGCGCCGTCAGTAGTCGTTCCCTCGGGGAAGACGGCGACGTTCTTGCCCGAAGACAGCATCGCTGCGATCTGCCGATTGATTGCCACAGCATGGCTGCGGCGACCGCGCTGCAGGAAGAGCGTGTCGGTATTTGCCGCCAGCCATCCAGCCAGTGGCCACTGGCGGATTTCCGCTTTCGATACGAAGGCCGTCGGGCGCATGGCGTTGAGTACAAAGATGTCGAGCCACGAGATGTGGTTGGCGACGATCAGACTGCCCCGCGCCGCGTTGCCGGAGCCCGAATCGAGGCGGATGGCGAGGATCTCCAGCAACTGCCGGGACCAGCGCTGCTTGAGCCAGAGGCGGGCGGGGTCGCTGAGAAACCGGTAGATGCACGCGATTGTCAGCGTGCCCCACAGCAGGTGTACGGCGAGGCGGGCGTAGCGCAACGCTTGCAGCAGGCGCGGTGTCGGCTTTGCGTTCTTGGCGTTCAGTCCGGTTTCCCCATGAAGTGTTTGGCGTAACGGTCATCGATGCGCGAGACGGGCATCAGGATGGGCAGGTCGGCGGTGTTGAAGTCCGGATCCCAGGCCGGCTCGCCGCAGATGTAGGCGCCGGCGCGCAGGTAGCCCTTGATGAGCGGCGGCAGTTCGGCCGGCAGGTCGTTGCGCAATGCCTCCAGAGGCAACGCGCAGCGCGGGAAGACGCGGTATTCCAGCGGACTCATGTGTTCGCCGAGGCGGCTGAACAGGCTGGCCGCGGCGTGCCCGCCATCGGCCATGCTGATGCTCGCACAGCCGATCAGGTAACCGTAGTGATTCTCCAGCATGTAACGCGCCAGTCCGCTCCACAGGAGGGCGATGGTCGCCCCGTTGCGGTAGTCCGGATGCACGCACGAGCGGCCGATTTCCACCAGTCGCGGGCGCAGCAGCTGCAGGCGCGTCAGGTCGAACTCGTTTTCCGAGTAGTAGTTGCCCACGCGGCGCGCGTTTTCCGGCGACAGGATGCGGTAGGTGCCGACCACTGTCCCGTCGTTGTCGTCGCGCACGATCAGGTGTTCGCAGAAGGGATCGTAGATATCCTGGTCGACGCCCGGAACGGTGGTGGGTAGATTGGCGCCCAGTTCGCCGGCGAAAACGCGATAGCGCAGGCGCTGCGCCTCGAGAATGTCCCACTCCGAGCGGGCGAGTCCGACGGAAAGCTTGCGCTTGGGAGCGCGGGTCGTCTGGAGCGTCTGGATGTTCGTACGGGTCATGGCCTTTCCTTTCCTGAGTAATGCGACGGAGAGGAATTTAGGCAGGCCGTGTTACGCGTTCATTTCGGGTGCGTTACCGTTCGGTTGAGGTACGGTTGGCGGCGGACTCGCCGGATCACCGGATGGGTGGGTCGGCGAGAATCCCGGAACTCAGGATCATCGCCGTCCTCGCCGTTGTTGAACGGTATTTTCCGGATACGAAACCACGTCCGGAGCAGTTCAGGCTGCCCCGGTCAACGTGCGCCCAGACGGGTATTCCAGATTCAGGCCGGTATGTCCGGCACCAGCATTTTTTCGAGTTGGTAGATCTTGTCCTTCAGTTGCAGCTTGCGCTTCTTCAGCCGCTGGATCAGCAACTGGTCCTGATCCGGTAGCGGTGTGGCGGCGAGATGTTCAACGATCAGATTGAGGTCCCGGTGCTCCACATGAAGTTCGTTCAGCGTGGCACGGGCATCGGCAATTTCGTTTTCGGTCAGCATCGTTCATTATCCATTTGGTGGTAATCGGCTAACTCAATAGCGGCTGCACTTTGCCCTCTACGAGCTATTCTTGGGCTTGCAGTCCGCAACGCGCTCCTCGTTTTCCTGGTGGCCGGAATCACAACGATGACGGCCAGCAGAAGCGGAGGGGTGAGGACAATGGTAGGCGCTCGGCAAGGAAAAAACAACGGCCGCGATTCGCAAAAAATACGGGTGTTTTTCGCGGCCTGCGTTGTGGTTAAACTGTCTGTCCCAGGAATGTCCTTACCCCTTTGAATTGCATGAACAAAGCGTTTACACGAGAAACAGACGACGACGATGACGACGGCGTGGACCCGTCGCCGAGCCTGCCGCAAGGAACCCGCAACTACATCACGCCGGGTGGTTACGCGCGCATCAAGGACGAGCTTGACCAACTGCTACGCGTCGAACGGCCGCATATCGTCGAAGTCGTGCATTGGGCTGCTTCGAACGGTGATCGCTCGGAAAACGGCGACTATATCTATGGCAAGAAGCGCTTGCGCGAGATCGATCGGCGCATCCGCTTTCTGACCAAACGACTGGATCTCGCCGAAGTCGTCGATCCCGCAACGCGCCAGGAAAACTGCGATCAGGTCTTTTTCGGCGCGACGGTGGTCTTGTGCGACGAGCAGGGCGAGGAACAGTTTTACCAGATCGTCGGCGTCGACGAGACCGATTTCGCGCGCGGGCGGATCAGTTGGGTCTCGCCGTTGGCGCGCGCCCTGATCCGTGCCCGCGAGGGCGATCAGGTGCGCTTCCAGAGTCCGGCGGGCTGGCGTGAGGTCGAGGTGGTCAGCGTGGAGTACGTGACGATCGAGCCCTGACGGGGCCTTTCCCAGTCCGGTTTGTCCATGCAAGCGATAATGTTATTTTCTGGTCCGCAAGGCAGACCTCGCTTATAATGCGCGCCGTCATTGGGGAGTAGCCGCCCTTCTCCGGAAGGGGCTTGCGTCAACATACTTGCCTGCAACAGGCGTGGTGCAAGCAGTCCAGAAACCTGGCAAGACCTTTGGCCACCCACTTCCGCGGGCCGGAGAAGTGGCGTGGTCGATTGTCGGATCCGGCCGGGGAACACAAATAAAATGGAAGCCTTCCTCATTTCGACCGGCATCGTGGCCCTGGCCGAAATCGGTGACAAGACTCAGTTGCTCGCCTTCATCCTTGCCGCGAAATTCCGCAAGCCCATGCCGATCAGCGTAGGCATCCTGCTTGCCACGATCGTGAACCACGGTTTCGCCGGCGCCCTGGGGGCCTGGCTGACATCCCTGGTGGCGCCGGAAACGATGCGCTGGGTACTCGGTGCCTCGTTCATCGGTATGGCGCTATGGACGCTCGTCCCCGACAAGTTCGAGGAAGGCGATGCCAGGCTGGCGCGTTTCGGCGTGCTGGGTACGACGCTGATTGCCTTCTTCCTCGCCGAAATGGGCGACAAGACCCAGGTTGCGACGGTCGCACTGTCTGCTCAATACAAGTCGTTCTACATGGTCGTGGCGGGAACGACACTCGGCATGATGATCGCGAATATCCCGGCCGTCTTGCTTGGCAACCGTATTGCCCACCGCATTCCGGTGCGCCTGGTGCATGGTGTCGCTGCTGCCGTCTTCGCCATTCTGGGAGTGGCGACACTGGCCGGAGCTGGGGGGCGGTTCGGCTTCTAGGCGGTTTACCTGTCCTCCGGATAGATTGCCCCGGTCAGGTAAGCCCCCCAGTTCTTCTCGAAATAGATCTTGCCGGTATCCTCGATCGAGCGGAGCGGGCGCTTGCTGACCTGCATGCCGGTGTCGGGGTGGTACCGCAGCAACAGTTTTTCCTGCCGGTGTTCGGGGTTTTCCGGCAGGAAACGGAACCCGTCGAGTTCGCCGAGGCGCGACGCGGGAATCTGCTGGCCGCCGCCGGAACACAGCATGCGCGCCCCCCGGCTGCCGCCACCGTCGCGGATGTAGGCGTCCAGCGCGAAGAGGACAGCTTCGGAGAGCAGCGCCGTCTGGGCGCGCAGGATGCCCTCGTAGACATGCTTGTGATCGGTGATGTTGACGCCGCGTTCGGCAATGCGGTGGTTGAGTTCGCGGGCCGCTTCGAGCGCACCGGGGACGGCGTCGACGTGGCAGATGAAGCCGGCGTGATCGCTCATGCGCGCCTGGATCTCGCTGGCCACGTCATCGAGTGCGAGCCCGGCGTCGTTGCCGACGTTGCGGACGAACCAGGCCAGCGAGCGGCGCAGATCCGATTCCAGATGTTCCGGGGTGTCCCGGGTATCCGGGTGGCGCTTTAGGCGTTCCCGGATATGCGCGGCGCAGCGCCGGCCGAATACCTGCCCGGCGTTCAGTGCGGCCCCGCCAGGACGCGTAACACCGTGCGTGCCGGCGATTTCGCCGACGGCGTAACAGCCGGTCAGGCTGCTGCGCGCGTGCGTATCGACCTCGACGCCGCCGTTCATGTGCTGGTGATTGACGTTGAAGGGGATCGGCTCCCGGGCGATATCCATCCTGTACTGCCGATACAGCTCGATGGCCAGCGGGTTCATGCAGCGCAGGCGCTCGATCGGGGTGGCCTGCAGCGCCTGGTTGTTCTCGAGATAAGCACGCACGTCCGGGTCGAGTCGGGCTAGGTCGAAGGGCAGGTCGCCCGGCACCGGTTGCGGGTTGCGGTTGAAATCGAGCCACACGGTGCGGCCCCGGCGCGTTTCACGGAAGATCGCCAGATCCACCAAGCTGGAGCCGAAGTCGAGCGTGCGCGAGGCGTGGAAGGGCCACTGGTAGCCCTTGCGGAAGACGTTGGAGGCCAGTTCCTGCGTGGTGCGGTAGTAGTCGGCGAGGAAGTTGTATTCGGTTCCGCCCTCGTCCGTCGAATAGACGTAGGGCATGACCTGCACGTAGGTGCCGGACAGATTCCACGGAAACTCGGTACGCCGCGTGCCGATGCCAAACTGGTGCTCGGTCAGGTTGGCCAGTTCCAGTCCGGCTTCCAGCGCCATGCCCAGTGAGCCGAAGCAGTTCTTCGGATAGACGCTGTCGCGGTAGAGTTCGCCCGGTCCGCCGCTGGCCAGCACGACGTTCGGGCTGAGCACCACGCACAAACCGTAGGCGTTCTCGTGATGCGTGCGCGTGTGCAGGATCAGGCCGGCGGCCTTTTCCGTGTCGCCGGAACCGCTTTTCAGCAGCGCCATGCCGGTCGAGTGGTCGAGGAAGGGAATCCCCAGCCGGATGGCTTCCTCGGCCAGCACCTTGACCATCAGGCGCGAGGTGCGCGGGCCGCAACTGGTGGCGCGGCCGAATTCATCATGGTCGGTCTGGTAGCGCAGCACGGCGCCGTAGGCATCTTCCGGCAGCGGCAGGCCAAGGAATTTCAGGCCCGAGAAGGCGTCGATCGACCCCACGGCCTCGACGTAAGCCACGTCGGCATCCATCGCCCCTCCACCGCCAAGTGCCTGCGCCATCTTGGTGAAATCGTCGCCGCGGTATTTGGTGCATGCCGTGTGCAGCGTCTGCTTGTCCGATCCGGAAAACGCCGAGGTGCCCCAGAACATCTTGCGCGTGACGATCAGCACGTCGACCCCGCGCCGCTTGAGTTCGACAGCCGCGCGCAGGCCGGCGGCGCCGCTACCGAGGACCACGGCCGGCGCCCGGTAGAGGGGTATCATGAAACCGTCGATTTCGCGGATCTCGCTGACAGCGGGATGCAGGACGTCGCGCGGCAGGTGGACGTCGGTCATGGAATCGAGGATGTGCTGGGGGATGGCGTTGGTCATGACAGCGTTCTCGTGAATGAGGGAATTACAGCCGGCGGATATGGAAGCCGCCGTCGACGTTGATGACTTCACCGGTGGAGAAGTCGAGCTTTCCGGAACAGGCCACCGAGACGGCGTCGGCCACGTCCTGCGGCTGGCCCCAGCGCTTGATCGGGGTCAGGCCGTTGGCGATCAGCGCGTCGTATTTGTCCTTGACCCCCGAGGTCATGTCGGTATGGATGATACCAGGGCGGATCTCGTAGACGTTGATGCCTTCCTCGGCCAGACGGTCGGCGAACAGTTGAGTGACCATGCTGACGCCCGCCTTGGAAATGCAATATTCGCCGCGCATCGTGGAGGACGTGTAGGCAGAGATCGACGAGATGTTGACGATCTTCGGCGCAAAGCCGGCAATCTCCGGCCGCAGGCGGCGCATGATGTTGGCTGTGCTCTGAGTGAGGAAGAAGGTGCCCTTGAGGTTGATGCCGAGCACGCGGTCCATGCTCTCCTCGGTCGTCTCCAGGATGTCCATGCGCACTTTCGGGGCCACGCCGGCGCAGTTGACCAGTACGTCGATGCGGCCGAAGGTTTCCAGGGCCGCGGCAGTGATGCGCTCGCGGCCTTCGGGAGTGGAGACGTCGGCCTGTACGTAGATCCAGGGTTGCGCATGGTGGGCGATCGACTGCATGTTGCCGGCAACGGCATCCGGCGCAGACGTGCCGACGGCCACCACGGCGTGGCCGTCGCCAGCCAGCGTGGCGGCAATCGCGTTGCCGATGCCGCGTGAGGCGCCAGTGACGACGGCGACTTTCTGTTCAATCATGGATGACTCCCGGGGGCAGTATAGGGTTTGTTCAGCAGCATTCCACATGGCGCTGCTTGCAGATTTGCAGGACTTCGTCCGGCGGGCGTTTCCACCAGTTGCCGGCGGAGAAAATTTCGACTTCATGGAAGCCGGCATAGCCTTCCGCTTCCACGGCGGCGCGCAGGCCGGCCAGGTCGATCACCCCGTCACCCATCATGCCGCGGTCGAGCAGCAGGTCGGTGGTGGGCACCAGCCAGTCGCAGATGTGGAAAGCCAGCAGGCGTTTCTTGCCCGCCCGGCGGATCTGCGCGTGCAGTTCCGGATCCCACCACACGTGGTAGGCGTCAAGCGCGATGCCGAGTCCATCGTCGCCGAGTACGTCGCACAGGTCGTTGGCCTGCGCCAGGGTGTTGATGCAGGCGCGGTCGGCGGCATACATCGGATGCAGCGGCTCGATGGCCAGCGGCATGCCCATCTTGCGCGAGTACTGCAGCAGATTGGCGATGCCGTCATGCACCTGCTGGCGTGCGCCGGCAATGTCCCTGGACCCCTTCGGCATGCCGCCGACGACCAGCACCAGACAGGCGGAGCCGACTTCCAGCGCCTCGTCGACGGCGCGGTAGTTATCGTCCAGCGCGGCTTGCTGACCGGCCTTGTCGGCCGCCGGGAACATGCCGCCGCGGCAGTAGCCGGTAACGGTCAGGCCGTGAGTGCGGATGAGTTTTGCCGTGCGCGCAAGCCCGATCTCGGCGACCTGGTCGCGCCACGGCGAGATGCCGCGGATGTCGTGGCGGGCGCAGCCTTCGATGATCTGGTCGAGGCGCCATTGCGTCTTGACCGTGGCAGTGTTGAGCGAAAGCTTTTCGGCGGGAGGAGCAATGCGGTGAAGATTCATGTCTGTTGCCGTTCAGCGCGGGTGAAAAATTCGAAAATCCACCACAGAGACGCGGAGACGCAGAGATGGCGCAGAGGAGGTAATGGGCCTCAATGCCTTTCTCTGTGCGACCTCTGTGTCTCCGCGCCTCTGTGGTAAAGGGGTACGCATTTGATCGAGACCGTTCAGGCGTCAAGCTTCGGCAGATCGATCCAGCGGCGCTCGGCCCAGCTCTGCAGGCCGAGTTCGACCAGTTGTACGCCCTTGGCGGCTTCTAGCAGGTTCCACTTGAAATCGCCTTCTCCCCATACGTGCTTGAGGAAGAGTTCCCACTGCACCTTGAAGGCGTTGTCGTAGGTCGTGGTTTCCGGAACCGGTGCCCAGTCGTCGTTGAACGGGTGCGTCTGCCGGACATCCGGGTTCCATACCGGGCGCGGCGTGTTGACGCGGGCCTGGGTCCAGCAGTCGGTCAGCCCGGCGACGGCGGAGCCGTGGGTGCCGTCGACCTGGAAAGTGACCAGGTCGTCGCGCCGCACGCGCACGCACCAGGAACTGTTGATCTGCACGATGACGCCGTTTTCCAGCTCGAAGGTGGCGTAGGCCGCATCGTCGGCGGTGACGGCGTAGGGCCGGCCCTGCTCGTCCCAGCGCTGCGGAATGTGTGTCGCGCCGAGGCAGGAAACGCTCTTGATCGGCCCGAAGATGTTGTCGACCACATAGCGCCAGTGGCAGAGCATGTCGAGGATGATGCCCCCGCCGTCTTCCTTGCGGTAGTTCCAGGACGGACGCTGGATGGGCTGCAGGTCGCCTTCGAAGACCCAGTAGCCGAATTCGCCGCGCACCGACAGCATCTGGCCGAAGAAGCCGGCCTGGTTGAGCATTTGCAGTTTCATCAGGCCGGGCAGCCAGAGCTTGTCCTGCACCACGCCATGCTTGATGCCGGCGGCCTTGGCCGTGCGGTAGAGGTCCATGGCCTCGGCGAGGTTCGTGGCCACCGGTTTTTCGCTGTAGACGTGCTTGCCGGCAGCGATGGCGCGTTTGAGCAGGCCCGGGCGGGCTTGCGTGGTGGCTGCATCGAAAAAGATCGTGTCGTCCGGATTTTTCAGCGCGGAATCCAGGTCGGTGGTGCAGCGTTCGATGCCGAACCTGGCGGCCAGGGCCTGGATCTTCTCTGCATTGCGGCCGACCAGGATCGGGTCGGGCATCAGGCGGTCCCCGTTGTCCAGCGCGACGCCACCCTGCTTGCGAATCTCCACGATGGAACGGATCAGGTGCTGGTTCATTCCCATCCGCCCGGTGACGCCGTTCATGATGATGCCAATTCGGTGCTGCGCCATTGCAAATCCTCTCGTCGGGTGGCGTAGAGCAACTACGCGATGTTGATGTGGAGGGCGGGCTTTTCCGAGTTGAAGGGAGCCTTCGGCACGCCGCGCATCTGCTGGCTGCGACAGCCTCATTCTCTTCAGGGCGTTGCCTTCCCCGTTGTTGCTTCGGGTTGTTATCCCGAAGTCTCGCTATATGTTACCAATTAGTTAATTAAATTTAAATTTAACGGATTCAATTCCGAGTGTCAATGCGTCCGCGTCGGAGAAGGCAGGGTTGTGATGGCATTCCATTTCGCCTGTTGAAAAATTGCTGTGTCTCAATAAAAGTAATTGTTTATTAATTTGTTTTTATAATTTTTACTATTGCCCAAGGTTCTGGGTCGGGGTTTTTTATGATGCGGAAAGCCGGTGAGAAAATTAGTGCTAACTCTATTGCGTGTTACTGAGCAGTTAATTAGAATCCAGCGCATCGGTCGGCCTGTTGCCTCGGAAGCGGTTTGGCGAAAGCCAGCACATTCCAGAGCGAAGGCCTTCCGCGGAGGTGATTCAAAACGACGCATACGTAAAAATTTTGGGGGATGCGAAGGTCGTCGCAATTGCTGGTCCGCCGCGCCTTGATCATCTTTGGTGGTCAAGCGGGTACGCATCCGGAAGATACTCATTGATATTGGAGGATAGACATGCGGATTCGGGGAAAACTGATCACATCGTGCTTCGCCTTGTCGCTGGCCTGGTCAGGCCTGGCGTCGGCGGGTGAAATTGTCCTGGGCAATCTCCAGGACCTGAGCGGACCAACATCGGTGCTCGGCAATGCCGTCACGCGTGGTGCCGAAGTGGCTGTCGAGAAGATCAACGCCGCTGGCGGCGTCAAGGGCGACAAGATCAAGCTGGTGACGGTCGATACCAAGGGCAACGTGCAGGAGGCGATCAAGGCATTCACCCGCCTGATCGATCATGAGAAGGTCGTTTCGGTCCTCGGCCCCCCCGTCTCGAACATCGGCCTGGCCATTGCGCCGATCGCCAACGAGAAGAAAATTCCGGTGCTTGGCAGTTTTATCGATCCGCGCGTGACCGTGCAGGAAAACGGTGAGCCACAGCCGTCGATGTTCCTGATCCAGCCGACCAGCGTCCAGTTTGCCGAAATCATCGCCAGCTATGCCAACGAGAAGCTCGGCTACAAGAAGATTGCGGTGCTCTACGATCAGTCGAATGCCTTCGCCGTTTCGATGTACAAGCCGTTCAAGGCCTACATCGAGAAGCGTGGCGGGACGATCGTCGCCGAGGAGACCTTCACCAAGAGCGACAAGGACTATCGCGCCCAGCTCAACAAGATCAAGGCCTCCGGCGCAGAAGCGCTGTATGCGCCCAACTACACGCAGGATCTGGTGATCACCGTCAAGCAGGCCAGGCAGATCGGCCTCGGTTTGCCGATCCTGACGGGGCTCGACGGTGCGCCGCCGTTTGCCACGCTGGTGGGCGATCCGGAAGCCGCGGACAACATCTACTTCGCCAACAATATTTCGGAGAAGGAGCCGCAGCTGACCGACGTGCGCAATGCCTACAAGGCCAAGTTCAACGAAGAGCCGATCAACAAGGCCTACCTCGGCTACGACAAGGTCACGACCATCGCCAAAGCCATCGAACTCGGCGGCGGCGCCAGCGGACCGCAGATCATCGACGGGCTGTCCAAGGTCAAGGGCCTGCAGGGCACCACCGGGATCATCACGCTCTCGCCGAAGACGCACCAGCCGGTGGGCCTGTCCATGGTCATGTACAAGATCGTCAAGGGCAAGTACGAGGAAATCGGCCGTTACGTGCCGGAATCGCACAAGTAGAAAGCGAAAAGCTGGCCCCGGCTCTCGCCGGGGTGATGGCTGGGTACTGTTGCTTCGGCCCGATGAAGTAGAAAGTTCCCGTCATGCCGGCGAAGGCCGGCATCCAGTGTCGGAGAGCAATCGCCGACTGG
>CAZCJW010000103.1:0-10905 GCA_964499185.1 uncultured Propionivibrio sp.
CGATGTTCGTGGCATGATCGCCGATGCGTTCGATGGCTTTGGCGATGGTCAGGATATCCAGCGAGCGGGTAATGGTGCGTGGGTCTTCCATCATGTAGGTGATCAACTGACGGGCGATGCCGCGGTATTCCGAATTCACCTGCTCGTCGAGGCGCACGGCTTCGGTGACCAGCGCGAGATCGAGGCGCGCAAACCCGTCGAGCGAGAGGCGCAGCATTTTCAGCGCCGTTTCGGTCATGTGCTTGAGTTCAACGTTTAGCGGTCCGCCGGACTGGCTGCTGATCGAAATGCCGAGCCGGGCGATCTTGCGTGCCTTGTCGCCGACTCGCTCGATATCGGAAATGGCTTTGAGCACCGAGACGATCATGCGCAGGTCGATGGCGGTCGGCTGACGCTTGGCAATGATCTGGTTGCACAGGGCGTCGATGTCGACTTCCATCTGGTTGATCAGGTCGTCGTCGCGGATGACTTCTTCCAGAAGCTGCTTGTCGCCGCTGTAAAGTCCGTCGACGGCTTTATGCACCTGTTGCTCGGCCATGCCACCCATCTGCAGGACGCGGGTGCGCAGGCTTTCCAGTTCGAGATCGAAATTCTTCGACGTATGGTGATCGTTCATGCCTCTGGCTCCGGAATATCTTTGCATGTGTGAGGGTCGTCCCGAGAGTGTAATGGTTCCACGTTACAGATTTGTTGCATGCTTTCAGTCGACGGTCATTGTCCTGACGCCCTCCGGCGTGCCGATCAGGCAGACATCCGCCGGCCGGTTGGCGAACAACCCGTTGGTGACCACGCCGGCGATCTGGTTGAGGCGCGTCTCGAAATCGACCGGGTCTAGGATCTGGAGCCCCTTCACGTCCAGAATCAGGTTGCCGTTGTCGGTGACGAAGCCCTCGCGTACCGCCGGGGTGCCTCCCATTTTCACCAACTCGCGTGCCACGTAGGCGCTGGCCATCGGGATGACCTCGACCGGCAACGGAAAGCGGCCGAGGTAGTCGACGACTTTGGTGCCATCGACGATACAGATGAATTTGCCGGCCACGGCAGAAACAATCTTCTCGCGCGTCAAGGCGCCGCCGCCGCCCTTGATCATGTGCATTTCAGGAGTGATCTCGTCTGCACCGTCGATATAGACCGGCATGTCGGTGATCTCATTCAGGTCGAAAACGCGGATGCCGTGGCCTTCCAGGCGTTGCCGGGTGTCTTCGGAACTGGCTACGGCACCGGCGATGCGGTCCTTCATCGCCGCCAGTTCTTCGATGAACAGCCGGGCCGTGGAGCCTGTTCCGACGCCGATGATGCGGCCTTCGACAACGTATTCGAGAGCGGCGCGGGCTACAGCCTGTTTCATTTCGTCCTGGGTCATGGTGTGTCGTTTTTCGGTGGGGTGGGAGAGATGGGTATTTTAGCGAAGGGAGAAGGGTCAAGGGAGAGAGACGCACGTCTCCAAACCGTAACCGCAATGACACATGCCCGTAACGAACCCCTCGCACCATGGCGGCATGGTCAAGGTCCGCTCAATCTTTCTTTCCGACATTCACCTGGGAACGCGCGCCTGTCAGGCTGAAAGGCTGCTCGATTTTATGCGTACCTATGCGTCGGAGAATGTTTTCCTCATCGGCGATATCGTCGACTTCTGGGCGATGCGGCGAAATATCGTATGGACGCCCGCGCAAAACACCGTCGTGCAGAAACTCCTGCGACGCGCCCGCCACGGCGAACGGGTAGTGTTCATTCCGGGAAATCACGACGAGGCTTTGCGTGACTATCTCGACATCTCTTTTGGCGACATCGAGATTTGCGGGGAGCATGTGCATGCTCTTGCCGACGGCCGCCGGTTTCTCCTGCTGCACGGCGATGAATTCGACCAGATCACCCGTCATCATCGCTGGATCGCCATTCTCGGCGATGTGGCGTATGACGCGCTGGTCAAACTGAATACGCTGTTGTCCCTTGTCCGCCGCCGTTTCGGAATGCGGTGCTACTGGTCTTTGGCCGGCTATGCCAAGCGTCGCGTCAAGAAAGCCCTGCAGTTCATCTTCGATTTTGAAGACACGGCGCTCAGGGTTGCTCGACAACGCGGATTGGATGGAATTATCTGCGGGCATATCCATTTTGCGGTGATCCGTGAACGAGACGACGGCATGGTCTATGTCAATTGCGGGGACTGGGTCGATAGCTGCACGGCGATTGTCGAGCACCTGGACGGAACTCTCGAATTGATTTCCTGGGGCGGCATGCAGCCGCCGGCCGAACGAGATCGGGGAAAATCAGAGGGTGTGGAGGTGCTGGCGTGCGCGTAGCGATGGTTTCAGACGTGTTCTTTCCGCGTATCAACGGTGTCTCGACGGCGATCCTCACGTACCGACAATCGTTGCTGGCGCATGGCATCGAAGTGTCGCTGATTGCCCCGGACTACGGCGGCGGCCCCGATGAGCCCTGGGTGACCCGGGTTCCCGCCCGCAGCGTCCCCGGCGATCCGGAAGACCGGCTGGTGCGCTGGCGCGCGATGCATGACTCGGTGATTGCAGCGGTTGATGACGGGACTGATATCGTGCACGTGCAAACCCCGTTCGTCGCCCATTACGCCGGCGTGAATGCGGCGCGCCGCTGCGGCGTACCGGTCGTCGCGACCTACCATACGCTGTTCGAGGAATATCTTGCCCACTATGTTCCGCTGGTTCCCCCCCCGTGGCTCAAGGGCCTGGCGCGTGCGTTTTCACGGCGCCAGTGCAACGCCCTGGATGCGGTGATCGTTCCTTCAGCCGCCATTAGTCGGCGTCTGGCCGAATACGGCGTGAAGACTCCGCAACACATCCTGCCGACCGGCGTTTCGCTGAACCTGCCTCGGGAAGGTGCGCGGCATTGGTTTCGCGCGAAATACGGGATCGACGAGGCGCGTCCTGTCGCGCTGTATGTCGGGCGCGTAGCGCACGAAAAGAACATCGAATTCCTCCTGGATGTGGCGGAACAGATGCGAGCGACGATTCCCGCCATGCTGCTCGTTATCGCAGGGGACGGACCGGCGCTGCCGAATCTGCGGCAGTCCGTTAGCGACCGGGGATTGGCTGACAGCGTGCGATTCATCGGCTATCTGGACCGCGGCACCGAACTTCCGGCGTGCTATGCCGCGGCAGATGTCTTTGTCTTTGCCTCGCGCACCGAAACCCAGGGGCTGGTTCTCCTGGAGGCCATGTCGACGGGGTTGCCGGTAGTGGCGCTCGCCGAGATGGGGACTGTCGATATTCTGGGAGCCGGTCGCGGGGCGCTGGTGCCGGATGCCAATCCGTATGCCTTTTCGCTGGCCTTGACGCGGCTCCTGAGTGACCACTCTCTCAGGCACCGGATTTCCGGCGAGGCGCGGGCATACGCCGCGGACTGGTCCGCCGAAGCGCTGGCAGGGCGAATGGCGGGCCTTTATCGGCAGATCGTGTCCCGGCATGGCGGGGAGGCGCCGGGAAGATACCGATTGGTTCCTCGCTGAGCGAACAGACGGGGCTGGAAGATGGAGCGCGTCTGGGTCTGGCTTTCCCGCTTTCTGCACGCCATGGGTGTGAGCGACTGCCGACAGGCCGGGTATACTTGCCGCCTGCTATCGATCCGGCAAGGAGATTTCGTGTCTGAAGAAAGTCCGTTCAAGGGAAAAACCGGTCTGCGTCGCGTCTGGAACGCACTGCGTTATTCGATGTCCGGATTGCGCGCGGCTTACACCTGCGAGGATGCTTTCCGGCAGGAGGTGCTGCTGGCGCTGGTCCTGATTCCCCTCTCCTTTTTCCTGCCTGTTCCTTGGATAGGGCGGGCGGCGATGATCGCCAGCGTTCTATTTGTCCTGATCGTCGAGTTGATCAACTCGGCAATTGAGGCGGTCGTCGATCGCGTGTCTCTGGACCGCCACCATCTGTCGAAACGCGCCAAGGATATCGGCAGCGCGGCCGTTTTTCTGGCGCTGCTCAATGTCGTGGTCGTCTGGGGCTGCGTCCTGGCCGCCTGACCGGCGATTCTGGCGCTCGTCTGGTACCGGTCAGGAGTTTTCCGGGAAGAGGTAGGGTTGCAGTGCGTGCAAGTTTTCATCCGCCGCGTGCGCCTGCCGGACCTGGTTGCGTCCGCGCTGTTTGGCTTCGAGTAGCGCGAAGTCGGCGGTTTCGGTCAGCATGTGCGCTGAGTTGAATTCAGGCCAGGACGCAATGCCCGCGCTGAACGTGGAAAACAGGGCCCCCTTGGCGTGTGCATGCGGCAGGGAAGAGAAGTCCTCGCGGATGCGTTCGATTACCGAATGCGCCTGCGCGGGGGAAATGTCAGGCAGGGCTACCAGGAACTCCTCGCCGCCGTAGCGCCCGATCAGGTCGGAAGAACGCAGCCGCCCCTTGAGCAGCCAGGCCAGGCCACGAATGACCTGATCGCCGACCGGGTGGCCATACGTGTCGTTGATAGACTTGAAATGGTCGATATCGATCATGGCCACCGTCAGCATGTCGGACGGGGCCATTTTGTCCACCATTGCCTTGAGCGTCGATTTCGCCGCTGTGTGGTTGAGCAGGCCGGTCAGGCCGTCGTGCCGAGTAGAGCGTTGGGTTTCCCGGAAGCGTTCGATCTTGGTCTTGACGACGGCGGCCAGCAGTACCGGGTTGAAAGGTTTGCTCAGGAACTGGTCGCCCCCGAGTCGCAGCGCCTCGACCTGCATCCCGACATCGGATTCGCTGGACAGGTAAACGATCGGCAGCGAGCGGTAGGCCGACATCTGGCGCAGCACGCGGGTGGCCTCGACGCCGTTGAAGCGTGGCATGTACATGTCCATCAGGATCAGGTCGGGACGGTACGACTGCAGTTCGTCGAGCAGGGAGCCCGGGTCGCGGATGGCACGACTGTCGATGCCATGTTCCGAGAGGGTTCGCTGGATCAGTGTCACGGCGACCAGCGAATCCTCGACGACCAGAACGCGGTATTTCTCCGGTTCGAAGTTCTGGACGAGGTCGAGGACGCAATTGAGGACCATGGTCGTCCCATCCTCGATCGGGATGGTGGTGTCGATCCCGGAACGCATCAGTGCAACGATATTATCGATGGCCGGTTGCGCGCCGAGATAGATCATCTGACTGGCCGGATAGGTGCTGCGAATCCTGGCGATCTGCCGATGTTCGATGTCAGCCGTTTCCCGGCCAGGAAGGCACAGCACGGCCAACGGGGTTTCACTCGCCGGAAGTTGTCCTGCCCATTCAATTTCCGAGGTCAGAAAGCCGAAGAAATCGATTTGCTGGCGCAGTGCATTGGCCATGTCCTTCATTTCTGGCGCAACGACCAGCCAGACCAGGCGCGGCTTGATCCATTCGAGACTGCCAGTCGTTTCCGTCGACTCGTCGGTGCGTCGTTCGGGAGCCACGAGGCGCGAGGTGCGCACGGCAGCAAGCAGGGTTTCGACCTGTCGCTGCAAGAGCGCGATTTCGCGATTGGGGATCGGATGCGACGCCTGCGTTCCCAGTCGTGCGAGCGCCAGGTTTTCTAGCCCCTCGCACATCCGGACCAGTCCGGGTAGCCGCATCCGGTTGAAATGCTCAGCCAGGCTGTTCACCGTTACGGTGAATTCGATGAAGTGATCGAACGAGCCGGCATTGACATAGTTGTCCCAACGCGTGCGCAGGACATGGATACGATCATCTATGACGTTCGGGCGAGAGGATGCCATGGCGATGATTCCCCGGAAGATCGGCCATTATGACGAAAACCAGATGCCGAAACAATCCTTTAGGAATCAACGGGCGCAGACGGGGGGCGAGCGGGGATGCTCGCCGGTGGCATCCCCCTCGACAGTACTACTTCTTCCTGATGGGTGGCAGGTCGGTGCAGGTCCCGTGCGCCACTTCCGCCGCCATGCCGATGCTTTCGCCGAGCGTCGGGTGCGGATGAATGGTCTTGCCGATATCCACGGCATCGCAGCCCATCTCGATGGCCAGGCAGATCTCGCCGATCATGTCGCCGGCCGCCGGGCCGACGATGGCGCCGCCGATGACGCGGTGTGTTTCAACGTCGAAGATCAGCTTGGTAAAACCGTACTCGGCGCCGTTGGCGATCGCCCGGCCGGATGCCGCCCACGGGAATTTTGCGGTTTCGATGGCGCGGCCTTCCTTTGTCGCCTGTGCCTCGGTGTAACCCACCCAGGCGACTTCCGGATGGGTATAGGCCACGCTGGGGATGACCGTCGCCTCGAATGCCGTCTTTTGTCCGGCGGCGACTTCGGCGGCGACATGCCCTTCATGCACGCCCTTGTGGGCCAGCATCGGATTGCCGACGATGTCGCCGATGGCGAAGATGTTGGGGACGTTGGTGCGCATCTGGTTGTCTACCGGGATGAATCCGCGGTCGGTTACGGTGATGCCGGCTTTTTCCGCAGCGATCTTCCTGCCGTTCGGCGCGCGGCCAGCCGACTGCAGGATCATGTCGTAGCGGACGGCATCCGCCGGGGCGGTTTCCCCTTCGAACTTGACGTACAGTCCGTCATCACGGGCGTCGACCGCCACGGTGCGGGTCTTCAGCATGACCGAGTCGAAGCGATGGACGTTCTGTTTTTCCCAAACCTTGACGGCGTCGCGGTCCGGCCCCTGCATCAGGCCGTCGAGCATCTCCACGACGTCGACGCGGGATCCCAGCAGCGAGTAGACCGTGGCCATTTCCAGGCCGATGATGCCGCCGCCGATGACCAGCATCTTCTTCGGCACGAAGCGCAATTCCAGCGCTCCCGTCGAGTCGACGATGCGAGGGTCCTGCGGGATGAACGGAAGATGCACCGGCGAACTGCCGGCGGCAATGATGCACTTCTGGAAACGGATGATCTTCTTCTGGCCGGTCTTCTCTTGCCCCTTGCCGTCGGTCACTTCGACTTCTACGTGATTGGCATCGAGGAAGCTGCCATAGCCGCGCACGATATCCACCTTGCGTGCCTTGGCCATGCCGGCCAGCCCGGTGGTCAGCTTGCCGACCACCTTGGCCTTGTGCGCACGCAGCTTGTCGATGTCGATCTGCGGCGGAGCGAACGTCACCCCCGTTTCCGCCATATGCTCGGCTTCTTCCATGACCGCGGCGACATGCAGCAGGGCTTTCGAGGGGATGCACCCGACGTTGAGGCACACACCGCCGAGCGTGGCGTAGCGTTCGACGATGATTGTCTTCATGCCCAGGTCGGCGGAACGGAAGGCTGCCGAATAGCCGCCGGGACCGGCGCCGAGGACGAGCATTTCACATTCGACATCGGCCTTGCCGGAGAACTGGCCGGTTTGCGGAGCCGCTGCCGGCGCCGCGGGGGAAGGGCTAGCGGATTCCTCTGGCTTGATGGCGGGTGCTTCCGCTGTGGTGACGGTGGCGGCAGCAGACTGTGGTTCCACTGCCGCCGCAGACCCGGCCTCGATGCGGGCGATGATGCTGCCCTCGGAGACCTTGTCGCCCACCTTGACGGTGATTTCCTTGATGATTCCGTCACACGGACTCGGGACGTCGATCGTCGCCTTGTCCGATTCCAGGGTCATCAATGCTTCTTCCGCTGCGACCGAATCGCCCGCCTTGACCGCGATGTCGATGATCGGGACGTCCTTGAAATCCCCGATATCGGGAACCTTGACTTCAATGATCTGGCTCATTTCGTGTCTCCCGATCAGACCAGCGCGCGGCGCATGTCGGCCAGCAATTGCGCGAGGAAAACGTTGAAGCGCGTGGCCAGCGCGCCGTCGATGACACGGTGGTCCGCCGACAGCGACAGTGGCAGGATCAGTCGCGGGATGAATTCCTTGCCGTTCCATACCGGCTTCATCACCGACTTGGATACGCCGAGGATGGCCACTTCCGGCGCATTGACGATCGGCGAGAACGCCGTTCCGCCGATGCCGCCGACGCTGGAAATGGTGAAGCAGGCGCCGGTCATATCGGCCGGGCCGAGTTTTCCGTCGCGTGCCTTCTTCGCCAGTTCACCGCATTCCGCGGCAATCTGACTGACCGATTTCTGGTCGACGTTCTTGACCACCGGCACGACGAGGCCATTCGGCGTGTCGGCAGCAAAGGCGACGTTGAAATACTTCTTCAGCACCAGGTTCTCGCCGTCGAGCGAACTGTTGAACTCGGGGAATTTTTTCAGCGCCAGTTCGCAGGCCTTGATCAGGAAGGCGAGCATGGTGATTTTTGCGCCGCTCTTTTCATTCTCCTTGTTCAAAGCAAGGCGGAAGGCTTCCAGGTCGGTGATGTCGGCGTCTTCGTGGTAGGTAACTGCCGGAATCATGACCCAATTGCGCGCCAGGTTCTGCCCGGAGATCTTCTTGATGCGCGAGAGCGGCTGCACCTCGATCGCGCCGAACTTCTCGAAATCGACCTTCGGCCAGGGCAGCAGGTCAAGCCCGCCCAGACCTGCACCACCCAGGTTGGGGGCCGCGCCGGGAACGACGCCGGCCTGCATGACGCCTTTTACGAAGGCGGTGACATCTTCCTTGAGAATGCGTCCCTTGGGGCCTGTAGCCGGGACCTTGGTCAGGTCGACTCCCAACTCCCTCGCGAACAGGCGCACTGAAGGGCTGGCGTGGGTTTTGCCTTCGACGCGGCGTTCGGTCGGTTGCGAGGTGCGTGGCGCCGGGATAGGGGCGCGAGGGGCTTGCGGAGTAGGAGGGGCCGGCGGTGTTGGCGCGGCCGGTGTTGCCGCCGCGGTTGGGGCAACGGCGGCGGGTTCCTGCTTTTCCTGAACCTGTGTTTCATCGCTGGCGGATTCGATCAAGGCGATGACGGTGCCTTCCGAGACGCGATCGCCGAGACTAACACGGAGTTCCTTGACGACACCGGTTTTCGGGGCCGGCACGTCCATCGTGGCTTTCTCTGATTCGAGGGTGATCAGCGGCGCGTCGGCTTCGACACGGTCGCCGACCTTGACGCAGAGTTCGATGACGGGGATGAGACTGAAACCGCCGATGTCCGGGACTTTGACTTCAATTGCTTGACTCATGAACGCACTCCTTTAGACCGTCATCGGGTTCGGTTTGTTGATGTCGATGCCGTACTTGACGATCGCTTCGGCGACCTTGCTGCGGTCGATCGAGCCCTCGTCGGCGAGCGCCTTAAGTGCCGCCAGCGTGACCCAGCGACGATCGACCTCGAAGAAGTGGCGCAGCGACTCACGGGTGTCAGAACGGCCAAAGCCATCAGTGCCCAGCGTGACGTACCGGCGGTTGATGAACGGGCGAATCTGTTCAGCATAGAGCCGGACGTAGTCAGTGGCGGCGATGATCGGGCCTTGTGTTTTGTCGAGGCAGCGCTCGACATGGCTTTGCTTCGGCTTCTCGGACGGATGCAACATGTTCCAGCGCGCGGTGTCGTTGCCGTCGCGCGCCAATTCGTTGAAGCTCGGGCAGCCCCACAGGTCGGCATCCACGCCCCAGTCGCTCTTGAGCAGATCGGCAGCGGCGATGACTTCGCGGAAGATGGTGCCCGAACCGAGCAGTTGAACCCGCGGCGCCGGCTGTTTGGCTTTGGCCTTCACTCCCTTGCGGAAGAGGTACATGCCCTTGATGATGTCCTTTTCCACGCCTTGCGGCATTTCGGGATGCTCGTAGTTCTCGTTCATCACCGTCAGGTAATAGTAGACGTCCTCCTGCTCCTGGAACATGCGGCGCATGCCTTCATGCATGATGATCGCGATCTCGTAGGAGAATGTCGGGTCATAACTGATGCAGTTGGGGATCAGGCCCGAGAGGATCAGCGAGTGGCCGTCCTGGTGCTGCAAGCCTTCGCCGTTGAGCGTGGTGCGTCCGGCTGTGCCGCCGACCAGGAAGCCGCGGGCGCGTTGATCGCCCGCCGCCCAGCACAGGTCCATGGTGCGCTGGAAGCCGAACATCGAATAGCAGATATAGAACGGGATCATCTGCACGCCGTGCACCGAGTAGGACGTTGCGGCAGCGATCCAGTCGCTCATGGCGCCGGCTTCGTTGATGCCTTCCTGCAGGACCTGGCCGGTCTTCGATTCCTTGTAGAACATCAGCTGGTCATGGTCTTCCGGCAGGTATTTCTGACCCTGCTGGTTCCAGATACCGATCTGGCGGAACAGGCCCTCCATGCCGAAGGTGCGTGATTCGTCCGGCACGATGGGCACCACATGGCGGCCGATGTTCTTGTCCTTGAGCATGATATTGAGGGCGCGCACGATGGACATCGTGGTCGATACCTCGCGGCCTTCGCCGGAAGCGCGCAGCAGCGGCTCGAAGACCGAAAGCGGTGGGATGTCCAGGGGGGGCGCCGAGCGACGACGCTGTGGCAGGTTGCCGCCGAGTGCGGCGCGCCGTTCGCGCATGTAGGCGAGCTCGTCCGAACCTTCCTCGAACTTGAGGTAAGGCAGGGATTCTATCTGGTCGTCGGTGATCGGCAAGTTGAAGCGGTCGCGGAAACCGATCAATGCGGCGCGGTCCAGCTTCTTCTGCTGGTGCGAGATGTTCATGGCCTCGCCCGCCTCGCCCATGCCGTAGCCCTTGACCGTCTTGGCCAGGATCAGCGTCGGCTTGCCCTTGTGCTCGACGGCGGCCTTGAAGGCGCTGTAGATCTTGAAGATGTCGTGGCCGCCACGATTGAGCAGCCAGATGTCGGTATCCGTCCAGTCGGCAACGAGTTCCTTGAGCTCAGGGGTGTTGAAGAACTTCTCGCGTACGTAGGCGCCGTTCTTGGCCTTGAAAGTCTGGTATTCGCCGTCGACGCATTCCATCATGCGCTTCTTCAGCAGGCCCTTCTTGTCGCGCTCGAACAGCACGTCCCAGTGACGTCCCCAGACCAGCTTGATCACGTTCCAGCCGGCGCCGCGGAATTCGCCTTCGAGATCCTGGATGATCTTGCCGTTGCCACGGACCGGGCCGTCGAGGCGCTGCAGGTTGCAGTTGATGACGAAGATCAGGTTGTCGA
>CAZCJW010000104.1:0-10861 GCA_964499185.1 uncultured Propionivibrio sp.
TGATGCGCCATCGAGTCGCGCTGCTTCAATCAAATCCTTGGGGATTGAAGATACCGCCGCCAGCAGAATGATCATGTTGAAGCCGATCCAGGTCCATGTCGTCACCACGATCAGTGCCGGCAGTGCCGTATCGGGATGACCAAGCCATCCGCGCATCCAGGTTTCCAGACCGAGCGTTTTCAGAATCTGGTTCAGGGCACCCCACTCCGAGTTGTAGATCCAGGCCCAGATAATCCCTACGACGATCTGAGGCAAGAGCACAGGCATGAACCAGACAACCCGCATCAGTTTGGTCAGTCGTGTTCCGCGCTGCAGATACAAGGCCAGTAGCAAACCAATCGGGATCTCAAGAAACGGGGAAGAAATCGCCCAGATCAGGGTATTTTTTGCCGAAGCCCAGAAAACTGAGTCTTCCAGAACCGCCCGGTAATTTTCAAGACCTACAAACTGATAAGTTGCCTGCCCGCCGAGAATGTCAACTTTGAAGAAACCGAAAAACAGGCTTTGGAACAAGGGGTAAACAATCAGCAGCAGGTAGAAGAACAGGGCAGGAGCAAGAAACATGGCCGCCGTATTCAAGTACCTGAGTCGCTTCCGGTTCCATGTAGGCTTCATGAATCTCTTCTCCCGTCCTGATTGACCCTATTTCACTTCTTCAGTTTGCCGCGCGCTTCTTCAAGTTGCTTGATCATTGTGTCGGCGTTGATGTGGCCGGCAACCAGTGCTGTCGATGTCTTGAAAAAGACATCCCGATACGTCGAGTCCATCCCCAACTCCATGGGCCCCGGTAGCAAGGTCAGCCCCTTGGTCGCTTCATTGAGCATCTTGAAGTAGGGGTCATTCATGGCAGAAGAGTCGGCCTTGATGCCGGTCTGCCCCTTGACTTTTCCCATCCACAATGCGGCCATGTCCGGCGTGGCCATCATGCCGATGAGTTCCGCGGCCTTGACAGGGTTCTTGCTCTTTGCATTGACGCCATAAGAGCCACCAACCTGCATATAGCTCAGGTTATTGCCCTTGCCCCCTTTGACGCTCGGGAAATCCATGATGCCCAATGGAAAGTCAGGTGCCATCCCGCCCTTGTCGACGGGAACGAACGCCCTGCCACCAAAGAAGGTGCGCATCGGGAACATCCCGTACTTCCCGCTAAAAAACAGTCCGTGACTCTCTCCCAGCTTGATTGAGGAAACGCCTTGCGGATACGCGCCCGCTTTTACCAGATCCTCGACGTACTTGAGTCCTGCCACCACGTCGGGATCCGTCCAGGCTGTTTTCCCGGTTGGAATCCCTTGCCATTTTTCCTGCCCGAGGTAGCGAAGCAATACTGATTCCGTAACCAGACTTCCTGCCCAATCCCGATCCATGGTTCCAGCCGAGAATGGCGTTAAGCCCGAGGCCTTGATCTTCTGAACGAAGTCTTTCAGCATATCGCTGTCGATTCGCCCATCGCCCGGCAAAGTAATACCGGCCTTCTTTAGCACGTCCTTGTTGTAATAGATGACCGGCATGTAGGCTTCCAGTGGCAGCAGATAAGTCATGTTGCCCTTCTTGGCAAACGGATGCGCCCAGGATTCGATCAACGGATCTATCTGTTTCGAAATGTCATACATGAATCCGTTATCTACAAATGGAGGGAACGCGCCGGTGATCGCCGGCTCAAGATAGAAAATATCCGGCCCGGACCCCGCCTGGAATGATGTCGTCAGCGCTGTGATCAACTGGGGTTTCTGGTACCAGACAACTTCGACCTCAAACCCGGGATTCTTTTCCTTGAAGCGTTTTACCGCCTCAAGGACAAAATCCTTCTTGTTCTGCTCATCTGCCCAGTGACTCCACAGCGTGAGTTTTTCTGCGCTGACAGCGTGAAGGGGAGAAAGAACCGCCGTACAAGCGAAAGCCGCTCCGAGCAGCACTTTTGTGCAATAACGTCCGAATGACCGCCTATTCGTATCCATATACCAAACCCTCCAAGTTAAGTGATCAACACGCGCGGCAGGAGCACCGCTTCTTTCAATTACCAACAACGGCCGCTTTATTGGCGATGCCGTACTCAGCTCGCCAGGAAAACCTTCACCATTCATTCCCCTTGCACATTCTGTTGATGGCACTCTCATCCGATGGATTGATGCGTCGTGCTGTCAAAGTAGTGCGCCTCCTCCATGTCAAATGCCAAGTTGTGTCCAGCCTTTACCCGAGCCGTCGTGTCTGGCAACACGCGCGCGACAAAGCTCTCGGAATTCAGGCTGAAGTAGATATAGCTTTCGGAACCCATCGGCTCAACGACATCAATATGCACATCAAGACACCAGTCGGGATGGGCACTCATGAAGTCAGCTTCGTCGTGAATTGCGTCCGGACGAATACCGATTACGATTTCCTTTCCGGTATAGGCGTGTAAAAGCTGCCTGTGACTCTCGGCAACGGGCAATGAGCCCTCCGGGAAAGCCAGCGAGATACTGCCTTCCGAAGACCTCACTGTCGCCTTCATGAAGTTCATCGATGGCGACCCGATAAACTTCGCCACAAATAGATTTGCCGGGTGCTTGTAAAGATTCATCGGACTATCCACTTGCTGGATGAACCCATCTTTCATGACCACGATACGGTCCCCCATGGTCATTGCTTCAGTCTGATCGTGTGTCACGTAAACCACCGTTGCTTCCAGACGATGACGCAGCTTGGCGATTTCTGCACGCATCTGTACTCGCAGGTTGGCGTCCAGGTTAGACAAGGGCTCATCCATCAGGAATACCTGCGGCTCCCTGACGATGGCCCGCCCCAGTGCCACGCGTTGGCGTTGCCCCCCGGAAAGCTCCTTGGGCTTGCGGTGCAGCAAGTGGTCAATGCACAGAATCCTCGCTGCTTCCTGAACCCGACGATCTATCTCGTCTCTTCTGACTTTCCTGAGTTGCAGACCAAACGCCATGTTTTCGAATACAGACATGTGCGGATAGAGCGCATAGCTCTGGAAGACCATGGCAATATCGCGATCCTTGGACTCGACATCATTGACCAGGCGTCCGTTGATGAACATTTCTCCGGAAGAAATATCCTCCAGTCCGGCAATCATCCGCAGAGTTGTCGTTTTCCCGCACCCCGACGGTCCGACCAGAACGATGAACTCCTTGTCGTGAATCGTCAGATTGAAATCCTGGACAACGGTATTGGTGCCGTACTGTTTCTTCAGATTTTTGAAAACGAGTTCCGCCATACCCTTCCTCTTGTCTTTGCCCCCGGATCCTCTGCCCGAGTCGCAGTGCTGTTGATCGATGTGCCTGCCGGCTTAAGCTGCCCCCCTGAGCACCTCGGCCACACGTTCGAAACCGCACTGGCCACTGGTTAACACCGGAATTCCGAAAGTCTCGAGCGGATCGGGATAGCTCAACAAGAAAACTGACATCGAGAGCTGCGCAAGAACTACCGAATCGATGGTCGCTTGTTCCTGCTGCTTGACGATCGTCTGCGCAAGAATCTTGTTATGCCCCTCAACGTCTCCTCCCGCCAGGCAATACCACGCCTGCTCCACAGTTTCACCGCAGTACCTAATGTTCGTATTAAGTTCTTTCGCGGTCTCATCAAGCAGTGTCTGGGTGCTGGCGACCGTTGGTCCGTGAGTGGCAATGACCAGAGTGTTTCCACCTAGGTTGACCGCCTGTTCCATCATTGGCCGATCGATCTGAACGACCGGGATACGGTAGTCATGCATTGCCGCAACAACGGCCGGATACGAGCGGTTCATGGTCGAACAGGTAATCAGAATCACATCGACATGCCCTAGTTCGGCCAGATCCCGGGCATACCGCACGAATGCCTCGATGTTGGATGTCGGCGGAACGGGCTCGCCGGCTTGATGAATTTCCATGAAATTGATCTGGACAGCCTCGTTCCCGACATTGACCAGATGAGCACCGGGCACAAAGAGGCGTCCGAAGTAGTTGGCCCAAGGCGTTATCCACGAGGAGCCATTCAGCAGACCGACTCTCTTGCCAATGAAATCGGGATGGCCTTCACGCTCCGGCGTCGTATGCGCTACGCCAGTCAGGCGCAGTGTTTCTGAAAACCATCGAATCGGATCGGCAGGAAGGATCATGATCGAGCCCCTTGCTTTGCCCTGATCACCTTCCTGGCTGCCTCGGCAATATCCTCGGGTTGCATCCCATGATGGGTAAAGAGTTCTTTGACCCCGCCACTGTCCACCCAACGGTCTTGCACACCAATCCGTTGTACCGGCACCGGGCACTCTTCTCCGAGAACCTCCAGCACTGCCGACCCGAATCCGCCGTTAACCGTGGCGTTCTCGGAAGTTACTGCACACCCCGTCCGCTTTGCGCTGGCTGCGATGAGTTCGCGATCAATGGGTTTGATGGAAGCCAGATGCACAACCTCGGCAGAGATTCCCTCCGCTTTCAGAAGATCAGCCGCATTGAGGCAGAAGGTCGTCATGATCCCGGTTCCGAAAAGCGTGACATCTTTCCCCTCACGCAAAAGGACACCTTTGCCCCACTCAAACTTGTGCCCTTCGGGAAAAATCGGTGGCATCGCCAATCGTGCAATCCGGAAATATACGGGCCCCTGAACCTCAGCCGCCGCGCGCATCACCGCACGCAGGTCGGCAGCATCAGCAGGATCCGCAACGCGCATATTGGGTAGTGCGCGCATTACGGCAATATCTTCGATGCAATTGTGCGACGCGCCGGCCCGACTCGTCGGCAATCCCACATAGGATCCCGGAATCTTGACGTTCAAATTGGCAAAGCAAATGGAGATAGCGATCTGATCCAAAGCACGACGAGAAGCGAATACCGCAAACGTCGAAGGAAACGGCATCATTCCGCTCGCTGCCAGCCCGGCCGAAATGCCGAATAGATTCTGTTCGGCAATGCCCACTTGTATAAATCGCTCCGGGTAGGCTTTCTTGAACGCCGTACTTTTCGACGAGGTATGCAGGTCAGCATCCAGGGTGAACATTTGCGGGTACTTTGCCCCTAACTCGACCAGGCCTTGCGCAAAGGCGTCCCGCATTTCCACCGCTATCCCGCCAGAGTTATTCGCCGCCATAAAAATTCTCCTTCACTTCAATCTCGCCCAGTCTGCTGTAGCCCACTTCCGGCCGACCCGAAGTTCGCGCCAGTTCCCGCAGCATCTGATCTGCCGTTGAGGGATCAGGCGCGTGGGTATGCCACTTGTAATTAAATTCGGCCATTTCCACGCCCTTTCCCTTGACGGTGTGCGCAATAAGCACGATGGGCTTACCCCTCGGCATCACCCATCTGGCCCGATGAAAGGCATCGATCAACGCCGGCAGATCGTGTCCATCAACCTCGATTACGTCCCAACCGAAGGCCCGCCATTTGTCGGCAAAGGGTTCTATGGCCATTTCGTCCCAGACAAATCCCTTGGCCATGACTTTGTTGTAGTCAACGACGGCAATCAGGTTGTCGAGGTGGTAATGAGCGGCTGACATGGCCGCTTCCCAGACGTTTCCCTCGTTGGTTTCCCCGTCCCCCAGAATACAGAAAACACGTCCCCGAGCATTCTCTTTATGCCGCATTGCCAGCGCCATCCCGACGGCGACAGACAATCCCATTCCCAGCGGCCCACCGGATGCTTCCAAACCCGGTGTGCGCAACATGTCGGTATGTCCTTCGAAGCCTCCGAGTTCGCAGTAGGTGTAAACCCGCTCAACCGGGTAGTAGCCACGGAGCGCCAACACAGCGTAAAGAGCCGGCGAGCCATGAGCTTTTGACAGCACCAGACGATCACGATCATTCCACAGAGGTTGTTCGGGCTTGATCGACATCGTGTGAAAGTAAAGGACCGAGAGCAGTTCGGCCATCGAAAACGCTCCTCCAATATGCCCCCACTTGCCATACGTGATCATTTCCAAGCTCAGGCGGCGTATCTGATAGGCCATTTCGTCAAGCTCAGCCAGTTTTTCCGGGGTAATTCGCATCGGAGCCTCTCTTCTGTCAAAACGAAAAACTATTGAATACTTACAATCGATATTTGGTTATATCGAAATTTATTTTCTAATATATCGAAAGTCAACTGTTTTGCACACCGAAAATTAAAACTGGCTATGCATGTTAGAATCCAAACCAGGAAAACAGCAAAGGCTAATGGAGCCATCCTTATGAGCAATGAACTCGCCACATTGCAGCAGCAGGCCTATGATTTTGTGCGCAGACAGATCATCAATCTGGGTTTCAAGCCAGGCGAATACATCACCGACACGCAAATCACCGAAAAGCTGAATATCAGCCGGACGCCGGTACGCGAAGCTTTTCAACGCCTTGAAAAGGAAGGGTTGTTGATCAATGAAGCCCGAAAGGGGTGGCGGGTGTACATGCTGGACCTAGAAGACATCCGCGAAATCTTTGAACTGAAGATTGTGATTGAGGGGATGTTGGTACGCAAAGCGGCGGAGTGCACCGACAACGCACTGCGCAAGGATCTCGTCGATGCTTTGCAGGAAATGAAAGAGAGCATCGATTCAAACGATGCCGAGGCGTGGCTAACAGCCGACGTCCGCCTTCACAGCGTTCTCTTCCTGATGGCCAACAATGAACGGGCAGAACAAATCGTCAAGAACTTGAATGACCAGTGGCACCGGTTGCGTCTGGGTTACGTCGCATTACATGGTCGAACAGCAACGTCTTTTATTGAACATGAAGCGTTCGTGCAAAGCGTTCTGTCCGGTGATGCTGATAGTGCTGAAACACAAATGCGTGAGCACATGGCGCGTGTGCGAGATGATCTTATTCATCTCGTCGAAAAACTGATCATGCCTTTCAGCGATAGAGGATTCTGATCTTCGCGGCGAATTGCTCCGGGTTTTCTGAACACTTCGAAGGGCTGCTTTGACTCCCCGACCGGTCGATTGCTTGAGCCGAGTCGAAGGTCAGCGAAGGCCGAGCAGCTTCCGTGGGTCGTCCGGCAGCTTGAAGAGTGAAGCAGTCGTATTCAGGGCTTCGTATTTAGTTTGATAACGTGGCGGCGGAACGCCAGCGCCAGCAGGATCAAAGTCAATAACAACCATAGTGGCAGCACTTCAATGGCAGTGGCGAAGGCGTGTTCAGACGAGCTGACACCGTTTAAGACGCGCAATGCGAGGGCAAACATCAAACTGACAAAACCGTACCCCAGATTGAAGACTAGTCCCTTGAACGAGAGAACGGTAGCTCGTTGAGCGGAATGGGCATGGGCGTTCAAGGTGTTTGAAACGATATAGCCCAGCGCTGTCATGGCGGCAGCAAGCGGAATGGCGAACAGGACGCCCCATAGAGGAATTTTGAGCGCAATTCCTGCCAGTCCCACCAGCGTCAAAGCGGTGAGAATTATGAAATTACGCAGCAATGAACTGGAGCCGACGAAGCGTCTGGCTAGCGGTGCGACCACTATTCCCAGCCCGGCCATGGTGGCTCCGATAAAACCAAAACTGGCCTCAGGCAGATCGATCAGGCGGTAGTACGCACTGCCAAAAGTCAGGAATAAACGAATCACGCTATCGATCATTACGCCACCGACGATGACAAATAGCGCGATGGGAGTTCGTAGAATCCAACGCCCGGCATCCACGATGTCTTGCCAGCCATTGGCGGAATTTGGACGCGTGCTGATGGCGGCCAGTTCACGCATGCCGAGGGCCAACCACAGTACGACACCCGCACTGATGAGATTCAAGGCGATTGGAAAACGGAGCGCAGTGCCTTGATCAATTCGCACGTCGCCCCCTAGAAACACGATGGCGTTGTTTATCAGATGCGGGTCATACACGGCAGCACCAACGAGCATGGCCAGACACAGGCCCAATGACTGCCAGTGCATGACATCGGCCATCACATCAGGCCACTCGTGCTCACGGGATTCTGCCGCAAGGGAATCGTAGGCCAACGATTCGTCTGCGCCGCTTGCCAGTGCTTCTGCTAATCCACTGAGTATTCGATTCGCGAGGCAGAACAGCAGCAGGGTTAGCCCCCCATTCAGTGGGGCCGCGAGAAGCAATGACATCTCAAGTACCATGCAGACCGCCGATGCAATGATCAGAGGGCGTCGGCCGATACGGTCTGCTAGCGCACCGGAGGGCACTTCAGCCACAACGATGACAATGGCCCATACAAAATTGAGCAGCGTGTATTGCGTGGCCGAAAGCCCAAGGTCGAGGAAGAGCACTGCCAATATCGGATAGTAAAACCGGGAATTGAACAGCACACGAAATCCAATGAAGCGTTTTCGATTGGAATCGGCAATGCTTGGAAAAGGTGGAATATTCACCGTACTTGCCTACCTGCTGATGAGATACATACATCCAAAAAGAGGGCTGTTCCTGAAGGAACAGCCCAGCCGCCGTTGTTTCTTCGTGCCGGCGGCCTGGTGATGAAAACGGGGGTCTATCTGTCCCACGGGGCGATTGTGGCACGCGAATCCTGCACTGCAGCCTTCGTAATTCTGTCAGGCATCCGCGAACAGGGGTGCGATGGGGAAAGGCTGCGCGGTGACGGCCGAACCGGCGCGGATATCGTCGTCGCGAGGATGTTTCTTTCGTCGTCGGACTTCATCGATCAAGCACCATTATTGCCCCCACTGCTGCCTTCGACCATTCGAGTCACGGGCTTGAACATGCGCCTGTAAGCGGCGGGAGTAAGTCCGGTCAGGCGTTTGAATAGGCGCCGAAAGAATGAGTGGTCTTCGTAACCCACATTCGCGCTGACTTCGTCCACCGCAAGATCCGATGCTTCCAACAGACGTTTGGATTGTTCAATCCGAAGGTTCTGCACATAGTCGATGAAGGTCAGACCGGTGGCCTCCTTGAACCGTCGTTTCAGCGTCCGCTCGGGAACACCTGATTGGAGCACTGCCGTCTGGATGGCGTCCGCTCGGCGATAGATCTGTTCGAGAAGCCTCTGGGACGACCGGACGACGGAGTCCGCGTGTGGAGCGATGCGGACCAGCGGCCGATACGGAAGCTGTCCCTCGTCGTGCCACTTGAGCAAATAGACCTTCGCAATGCGCATCGCCTCGCCGACGCCGGCGTGGCGCGCAATGATGTGGAGCGCAAGGTCATGCCACGAAGTCGTTCCGCCGGCGGTCACGATACGCCCAGTGCGATCCGCAACCACCAGGTTGGGCTCGGGACGAAATCGCACATTCGGGTAGCGTTTCCGAAAAAGTTCGCCGTAAGCCCAGTGTGACGTAGCCTCGCATCCATCGAGCAACCCCGTAGCTGCAAGCATGATCGCACCCGAGCACGCGCTGTAGATCGCGGCACCTCGCCTATAGCTGTTCTTGATCCAGGCCATCAGCGCCGGGTAGCGATCACGAACGTCCTCGTCGGGTCCCAGCCAAAGCTCCGGCAGAATCACGATCGAGCCGAACGGATCGTCAGTGACCGAACAGTCCGGCCGAACAGGAATCCCATGGCCGCAGGAAAAAGGGCGCTTGCCCGGTGAAACGATACGCACACGGAAAGCGTGTTTCGCCCCACTTTCCCAAGTGAGCGTCTGCCACACATTTCCGGTCGCCATCAGCACATCGATCATGCCGTAGAGCGCCGAGCCGGCTGTCTCGCCCACCGCCACGATCAAGACTTCGATCGGGTCGTCGCTTCGTTCTTGATCCGTCATGGGAATACTCCATTCCGAAAAAAAGTGGCACGAAAGCCCCTTTTTTGAAAAAAACGCCTCTTAACGATCTTGGCACAGACACCTATCCTGCACCTACGCCGTCTCGATCAGGAGGCTTTCACGGGACGGCTAGAACTCAACTTCACTCAACGTCAAGGAGACCACCATGAAAACCCAAGTTCAAACCCACTGCAACGGCCTCGATCTGGAAAAGATGGGGCAAACCGTCACAGCACTGAAGCAAGATTCGTCTCTGGCACAGTTTCAGTTTCGTGCCCGAAACCAATGGATCAACGGAGGGGAGAATCGTTCGACGATTCAGGACTTCTACGGTGCCGGAGCCGAGGATAATTCGCGCACCAAGCCCTTCGCATTTACCAACGGGGAACCGCCGGTGCTGCTTGGGAACAACGAGGGCGCGAATCCTGTCGAATTCCTACTGCATGCACTGGCCGGATGCGTCACCACGACGACTGTTCTGCATGCGGCGGCGCGGGGAATCCGACTGCGGAAGCTCGCCACCGAGTTGGTCGGCGAAGTCGATCTGCAGGGACTCCTTGGGCTGGACGATTCGGTCCCTGCCGGCTACGAATCCATTCGCATCCGCATGGACATCGAGGCAGATTGCAGCGAGCAGGAGCTCGCCGAGTTGATCGACTTTGCGCAACAGCACTCGCCCGTTTGCAACACGGTCTGTCGTCCTGTGCCGGTGACCATCGAACGAGTGCGGAGCGTGCGAGCTGCAGCCTGAGCAAGATCGATTCCCTTCGAGGACGGCGCCAGGACCGACCGATTCAATTGCCGGTTACTCCGTCGTCCTCAAGCCCTCGAGTCGAGGACGGTTGGCACTGAGCTTGCAAAACCTTGTCCAGACGATCCGAGCCGGTACAGTCGGTTTTTGCACTTTCTTCACCAAGTGCGTACGGTAAGGCCATGGTCAAAGCAGCAAGCCCCAAAACCGCAGAGGCTCAGATTTCGACTTTAATGGGCAGGAATAGTTTGTAATCTTGGCAAAATCAGAAAATCTCTGATCGGCCGGGCCGTTGCCGGTTCTCACTGAGTGTCGATACTGCTGGCGACTAGCGTGACTTCGTTTGAGCTGGTGCCGATGGCCTTGTCGTTCTGAGTAATCGCTACACGGTTCTCCGTCTCTTCCCGTGTTTTTTGCAAAGCACAAGTATTTAGCCCAAGACACTTGAGAGGATAAGCCCACCGCCGACCATAGCGACCGCTTGGCC
>CAZCJW010000105.1:0-10823 GCA_964499185.1 uncultured Propionivibrio sp.
GGCAACTCCCCGTACATGAGCCCTTCAGCCTTTGCCGGAAATGAATTACTGATTGATCTGGGTCGCCTGCGCGATGCCGGATGGCTGACAGCCACGGACATCACCCCTGACCCGCTCTTCAGGAACGAGCGCGTCGATTATGCCGCGGTCCGGCCATACCGCATGGCGCGCCTGCGCCTCGCGGCCGAGCGTTTCTTTGTCGATGCGCGGAAAGATGCCCACAAGGCCTATCACGCCTTCTGCAAGGAAGAATGCGACTGGCTGGAAGACTACGCACTATTCATGGCGCTTGACGGAAAACTCGCACCGTACGGGAAGGTCTGGCAGGATCTCCCACCCGAACTCGCGCAGCGAAAGACGAAGGCGCTACATGAAGCCGCCAAGTCACTGGCCGAGGAGTGCGGTTTCTGGAAGTTCTGCCAATGGTGCTTCCACGAGCAATGGGCTGCCCTGAAACGATATGCTAACGAGCGCGGCGTGCGCATTATCGGCGACATGCCCATTTTCGTTTCAGCGCACAGCGCCGATGTCTGGTCGCACCAACGCCTGTTTGACCTCGACAGCAACGGGCGGCCGCGCGTCGTGGCCGGAGTCCCGCCGGATTATTTCAGCGCCACAGGACAGCACTGGGGCAACCCGCTGTACAAATGGGAAGAGCACGCCAGGGACAACTACCTGTGGTGGACCGGGCGCATGCGGCGCACGCTCAAACTGTGCGATGTCGTACGCATCGACCATTTCCGTGGATTTGAATCCTACTGGGAAATACCGGCGCATGCGGCGACAGCGGTAGAAGGACGATGGATGCCCGGCCCTGGACAGGAATTACTTGCTGAAATTCGGAAGGCCGTCGCTCTCAGGAACGCAAAGGAGTCAGGCACTTTCAGAATCATCGCCGAAGATCTGGGGATCATCACTCCCAAGGTTTCCGCCTTGCGTAAAGCCGCCGGCCTGCCCGGCATGCGAGTACTGCAATTTGCCTTCGACGGCCACAGCGGCAATCCTTACTTGCCCCACAATTACGAACAGCACACCGTCGTCTACACCGGCACGCACGACAACGACACCAGTTGTGGCTGGTGGATGTCGTTGAGCGAGCAGGAAAGGGATTACGTCCGACGCTATTTGGGCATTGACGGCAACGCCATCCACTGGGATCTCATTCGCGCAGCATCGGCCTCCGTAGCAGCCGTATCGATCATTCCCATGCAGGACGTATTGGGACTGGATTCGTCAGCGCGCATGAATCGGCCAGGGCTCACTGAAGGTTCCTGGGAATGGCGATTCACCTGGGATCAGACCGCTCCATGGCATGCAGAACGCATGGCAGAGCTGGGACGACTGCACGGCCGGATTCCACGACGCAGGATCGACAATTAAATGCCAAAAGCACATTTGACACCGTTTCCCGGCAGGGAAAATTGACGCAAGCGGCATTTATTGCCTTGATATGTAGTAGGATTCGGCTGTAGAGCTCCATTTGGGATATTTTTATCCTCTTCTTGAAAGGAAAAACCATGGCAGAAGCAACTCCCAAAACCCCCAAGAAGGCGGCACCAAAAGCGGCAAAGACTGAAACCGCCGGAGCAAAGACCGAGACGAAGAAAACCGCCACCAAGACGGCAACCCAGAAGTCTGCGCCCGTTGCCGCGATCAAGCCGGCCGCGGAAAAGAAACCGGCTGCCACAAAAAAGGCTGCTCCCATCAAGCCGGCTGCACCCCGCAAGGCCGCAGAGAAGAAAACTCCGACCAAGACCAAGATCATCAGCGACGAGCAGCGTTATCGCATGATCGCCGAAGCAGCGTACTACCGCGCCGAGAGTTGCCAGTTCAAGAGCGATCCCTTGCGTGACTGGATTGAAGCCGAAAGAGACATCGCCATCCTGCTCAGTGAACGCGAGTAATGCACTCGCCGCGATAGCGCATCGGTCAGAACGATGCGCACATTCATGGAGCCCCGTGTTCCGGGCTCCATGATTCTCCAGGCAAAACCGTACTACAGGCTCCGGTAGAGTTCCTCGTAGTGCAATGCCGAGTCATCCCACGAAAAATTCTGCAGCATCGCTCGTTTCTGGACTTGCAACCAGGCATTCTGGTCTTCATAAAACGCACACGCGTCCTTGATACGCGCACCCAGTGCGTGGCGCGCGGCATCGTCAAAAACGAAACCGGTCGCACTGTCGGACGCAAGGTTCTCGTCGTTAACATCAACAACCGTGTCCGCCAGCCCCCCGACCCGACGAACGAGCGGCAGCGTTCCGTAGCGCAGGGCATATAGCTGGGTCAAGCCGCAGGGCTCGAAACGAGACGGTACCAACAGGACATCTGCGCCCGCCATGAAGCGATGTGACATCGACTCGTCGTATCCAATATGGACAGCCACATTTTCCGGGTTAACCGACGCCGCATAGCGGAAACCAGCTTCTAGATCCCCGTCGCCCGTGCCGAGCACGATCAGTTGAGCACCTTCGCGCAGCAGTTCAGGCAAAGACGCCAGCAGCAAATCCATGCCTTTCTGTGAGGTCAATCGACTGACTACGGCAAACAACGGGCCGCGAGCCCCGGTGGCCAACCCGAATTCGAGCTGAAGCGCCCGCTTGCAGACTTTTTTCCCGTCCAGGTTATCAACGGAATAGGCGCTGGCAATTTTCGCACTCGCCGGATCCCACACCGCGTAGTCGACGCCATTCAGTATCCCGGACAAATCGCTACCCCGGTCGCGCATGACTCCGTCCAGCCCGCAACCGAACTCCGGCGTACATATCTCCCGCGCGTAGTTCGGACTGACCGTCGTAATCCTGTTGGAATACACCAACCCGGCCTTCATGAAGGAAATCTTGCCGTGGAACTCCAGACCGAGCGGCGTCAGCTTGCGCATCGGCAAGCCGAGTTCATGATGGCAATCCATCGGAAAAATGCCGCGGAATGCGAGGTTGTGGACAGTAAAGACTGTCGGCGTCTGCAAGCCGGGATTTTGAGTGATGTATGCAGGCGCCAGTCCGGTGTGCCAGTCGTGGGCATGCACGACATCGGGTACCCATTCCGCATCGAGTTCACCTGAAGCCAGATGGGCGGCAACCCATCCCAGCAAACCAAACCGTCGATGATTATCACTCCAGTCATGCCCATCGGGACCGACATACGGATTACCCTCTCTCTGATAGAGGAAAGGTGCTTCGATGACGTAGGCCGGCAGGCGGCTATCCGGCAGTTGTCCGATACTGAGCTTCACCAAAGCCGCCCCGAACACCGGGCCGATCGACATGACAGGCTTCAACCCGATGATCCCGTCGAGGACCCCCGGCAATCCCGGCAACAGGACGCGGACGTCGAGCCCGCGTTTGGCCAGGGCCGGCGGCAGCGAGCCGACCACATCGGCCAGCCCGCCAGTCTTGACCAGAGGAAAAATCTCCGAAGCAACGTGAAGTATTCGCATTTATTGGTACTGTGAAAGTTTAGGAATCAGCGCAATCGATCGAGCATCTGGCTGGTCACCAGAGTGATGCCATTGTCGGTTCGCCGGAAACGACGCGCATCTTCCGCCGGATCTTCTCCGATAACCATGCCGGGTGGAATACTGACTCCGTGATCGACGATGCACCTGTTCAACCGTGCCCCGCGGCCGATATCGACATCGGGCAGAAGAACCGACCAGTTGACCTTGGCATACGAATGCACTCGGCAGGACGAAAAAAGCAACGACCGGTTCAATTCGCCGGAGATGATACACCCCCCGGAAACGTTCGATTCGATGGCGACACCATGGCGATCGATCTGATTGTGCACGAATTTCGCCGGCGGCAATTGCTGCTGATAGGTCCACACCGGCCAACTCGGATCGTAGAGATTCAACGCCGGAACGGTCGCCGTCAGGTCGATATTGGCCTCCCAGTAAGCATCCACTGTCCCGGCATCCCGCCAGTAGTGTTCCCTGTCCGGTGGTTCTTCGGGAGCGTGGACGCAACTCAGGTCAAAAGCATGAGCATGAACACAACCGGCTCGTACGGCATGCGGGATAATGTCCTTTCCAAAGTCGTGATTTGACGTCGGATCCACAATATCCCGTGCCAGTTCCTTGTACAAATACTTGGCATTGAAGATGTAGATCCCCATGCTACAAAGCGAGCTGTCCGGTTTTCCCGGCATGTGCGGCGGATCCGCGGGTTTCTCGACGAAGTCGGTAACCCGATTGCCGGCATCCACAGCAATCACGCCAAATCCGGTGGCTTCCTTGCGCGGCACTTCGATGCAAGCAAGGGAGCATTCTGCACCGCTTTCCACATGATCAACGAGCATCGCTGCATAGTTCATCTTGTAGACGTGGTCACCAGCAAGAATAAGGACGTACTGGGGCGAAGGCTGATACGTTTCCAGAATGTCGATATTCTGATACACGGCATCCGCCGTACCGCGATACCAGGACTCCTCGTCGACGCGCTGTTGCGCCGGTAAAAGGTCAACGAACTCGTTGTTCTCGCCGCGGAGGAAGCCCCATCCACGCTGTATATGGCGCAACAGGCTATGCGACTTGTACTGGGTCAAGACCCCGATCCGCCGGATCCCGGAATTGACGCAATTGGACATGGCGAAATCGACGATGCGGTACTTTCCGCCAAAATAGACAGCCGGTTTCGCGCGACGATCGGTCAGCTCATACAGCCGGCTTCCCCTGCCACCTGCCAGAACCAGAGCGATTGTCCTGCCCGGCAATTGAAAAGTCCTTCTTTCTATCATTTGGCACTCTCCTATTTATTGCTGATCGAATTCCCAATATCACCTGATCCGTAAACCGCAATCAGCTGATCACATCCGGTGCATTGCGTCCCGTAATACCGGCGATATTCGCCAGGGTTTCGGCCAGCGCAATCAATGGCGCGAGAGCGGTCTGTGTCGGCACGTCATGCAGCGATGCGTCGCCGACATAACGCTCCAGATAGACGCGAAGCGTCGCTCCTTCCGTGCCTGTCCCTGACAACCGGAACACGACACGGGACCCGCCCTGTAGAAGAACACGAACCCCCTGCTTGTCGCTGCGCGAACCGTCGATCGGATCGGTGTAGGCAAAGTCATCGGCTGCCTCGATCCGCAACCCGCAAACGTCGGTTCCTGCCAATCCCGGCAATTTCCCGCGCAACTCGGCAAAGAGCTTTTCCGCTTTGACCGTCTCGATTCCCTCGTAATCATGCCGGGAATAGACGTTGCGCCCGAATTTGCGCCAGTGCTCGCGTACGATCTGCGCCACCGGCTCGTTCCGCGCCGCCAGAATGTTCAGCCAGTAGAGCACTGCCCACAGGCCATCCTTTTCACGCACATGGCTGGAACCGGTTCCCGCGCTTTCCTCGCCGCACAGCGTTACCTTGCCCGCGTCGAGCAGGGTTCCAAAAAATTTCCAGCCAGTAGGCGTTTCGAAACAGGGAATGCCCAGAGACTCGGCAACCCGGTCCACCGCGCAACTCGTAGGCATTGAACGTGCCACCCCCGCCAACCCACCGGCGTAGGCCGGAATATGCATGAAGTTTGCGGCAATAACCGCCAGGCTGTCGCTTGGACTGACAATGAAATCGCGACCGACGATCATGTTGCGATCGCCGTCGCCATCAGATGCAGCTCCGAACGAAAGACCGGAGTGTGGATCAGCCAGCGCGGCCACGAGGTCGGCGGCATAGACCGGATTCGGATCGGGGTGGCCACCCCCAAAGTCAGGCAGCGGCATTCCGTTGACCACCGTGCCAACGGGTGCACCAAGCCGGTCCTCAAGAATTGTCCGGGCATACGGCCCTGTCACGGCATGCATGGCGTCGAAACGCATGCGGAACTCCGGCCGCATCAACAGGTTGGAAATCTTTTCGAAGTCAAACAAGGTTTCGAGCAACTCGGCATAATCGGCAACGGAATCAACGATTTCAACCGTCATGCCACCGATCTGCGATTCGCCGAGCACGCCAAGATCAATATCCTGGGCCTCGACATAGTTGTACAACTCAATTTCCTGGCTCCGTTTGTAGACTGCTTCGGTGAACGCCTCGTTGGCCGGCCCGCCGTTACTCATGTTGTACTTGATGCCAAAGTCACCATCCGGCCCGCCCGAATTGTGGCTGGCCGAGAGAATGATGCCGCCGAACGCCTTGTGTTTACGTATCACAGCACTCGCCGCCGGGGTCGACAGAATGCCATTCTGGCCGACCATCACCCGGCCGAAGCCGGCTGCTGCTGCCATGCGCAGGATCGTCTGAATCGCCACGTCGTTGAAATAGCGCCCATCCCCCCCCAATACGAGCGTCTTGCCGTGCTGCCCGGAAAGCGTGTCGAAGATGGACTGGACGAAATTCTCCAGATAGCCCGGCTGGGCAAATACCTTGACTTTCTTGCGCAACCCGGAAGTCCCCGGCTTCTGTCCAGAAAACGGTTTGGTCGGCACTGTTACGATTTTCATCTAGATCTCCAATTAATCTTCACGCACCCAGCGCCCGGCTGGCCGCCACTGATGTTATTTCCGGCAATAGGCCAGCAAGGCCTGAGTCGATCCATCGAACGACGAGGCCAACGCAGGATCACCGAAGGCTGGAAGAATCCGGCTGGCGACTGCCTTGCCGAGTTCGACGCCCCATTGGTCGAAAGAATTGATGCCCCAGACAGCCCCCTGGACGAAGACCTTGTGCTCGTAAAGCGCCACCAGCGAACCCAGCGTGCCCGGACTAAGGCTCTTCAGCAACAGCGTCGAGGAAGGCTGGTTGCCTGCAAAAACCCGGTGCGGCACCAAATCATCCAGGTCCTCAGGAGCCACTGCTTCCTTCACCAGACTCTCGCGCACCTCGCTTTCGGTCTTGCCGAAAGCCAGCGCTGAGCTTTGGGCGAAGCAATTCGCGAGCAGTGCCTCCTGATGCCCTGGGAGCGGGTAGTCAGAGCGCACCGAGGCAATGAAATCGCAGGGCACGAGGCGCCCGCCCTGATGCAGCAACTGGAAGAACGCATGTTGCCCGTTATTCCCGAGTTCCCCCCAAACGATCGGGCAGGTCGCGCAGTCCATCGCGTCTCCGGCAATGCTGACGGACTTGCCGTTGCTTTCCATTTCAAGCTGTTGCAGGAACGACGGGAAATACTTGAGCGATTCGTTGTAGGGCAGCACCGCGTTGGTTGTCGCTCCGAGGAAATTCGTATTCCAGACACCGACCAGCCCCATGATCACCGGCAAATTTTGCGCGAACGGTGCCAACCGGAAATGTTCATCCATGCGTTCCGCACCGCGCAGCATCTCGTCGAAGGCATGCGGCCCGATGGCGATCATCAACGCCAGGCCGACAGCCGACCACAGGGAATAGCGTCCGCCCACCCAGTCCCATATGGGGAAGACACGATCGCGCGACACACCGAACACTTCGGCCCTCTCGGGTTTGCTGGAGACCGCGGCAAAATGGTTGGCGAGATTGACGTCTTCGCCCAAGTTGCTCTTCAGCCAGTTGCGCGCCGTCTCGGCATTGAGCATCGTTTCCTGCGTGGTGAATGTCTTGCTGACGACAATGAACAACGTCGTTCGCGGATCGAGCGTCTGTAGCAATGGGGCCAGTTGGGCACCGTCAAGATTCGACACGTAATGCACCCCGAGCGCCGGATGGGCGATCGCCCGTAGCGCCTGGTTCATCATTTTCGGCCCCAGATCGGAACCGCCAATGCCGATATTCACGACATCGCGTATCGCCATCCCGTGATGCCCATGACATTTCCCTGCGCGCAACAACTCGGCAAATTCGGCCATGCGTTTGCGGGTAGCCGACACATCCGCCATCACATCGAACTGATCATTCGGAAAGGGCGCCGAAAAACGCCTCAGGGCCACATGCAGTACCGAACGCCCTTCACTGACATTGATGCGGTCCCCGGCAAACATGCGTTCGATCCACTCCGGCAAGAATGCCTCATCAGCCAGTTTGACCAGAAGACCGAGCGTCTCTTTAGTCAGTCGCTGCTTCGAAAAATCGAAAAAGATATCGTCGAAAGAAAGGCTGAGCGATCCAGCACGTCCTGGGTCACCTGCGAACAGGTCGCGAAGATGGGTCTTTTGGATTTCGAGGCGATGAGCGCAAAGATCCGCCCAAGTCCGCGAGGCCGTAATTGTCATTTTGGCAACCTCCGATATTTTTCTTGATAGTTCTCGGGCAGCGGCTGTGAGCCGCTGAAATTAACGAATCCAGACCTATTCTATGCCTAATGTTCGCCGTTCCGCGACTCTTGAATCATAAATTTATTTGCGTCAGAATCGTTCGGATTCCAGAGATATACCCCCACCAATCGAAGCTTCAGCACATGCCGTAACGCTCGGTAACGTGACGTCATCCCATCGATACCACAACGAAGCAACGGCAAACTGGAAAATTGTCACGATTTAGCGCATAATATTGGTCCCAAATTGGTGATTCAGAAACCCCCTGATTCAAGGGGAGTTCATGCCTCTGTGGTTTGCGCTGCAGCCATAAACAACCCGAAAGCTGCGATTACGTTGCCTTTTAGACATCCGGCTCCGAGGAATGACCCAGCTTGCGCCACACGCGTGATTGACATTGTGTTGTCCGGTTTTTTTAACGAGGAAGGTGAGTCATGACTATCAAAGTAGGTATCAACGGTTTTGGTCGTATCGGACGTATGGTCTTCCGTGCGGCAGTTCAAAATTTTAGCGACATCGAGATCGTTGGCATCAACGACCTGCTCGAACCTGATTATGTTGCCTACATGCTGAAGTTCGATTCCGTGCACGGCCGTTTCAAGGGACAAGTCTCCGTCGAAGGCAATACGCTGGTGGTCAATGGCAAGAAGATCCGCCTGACCGCCGTCAAGGATCCGGCCGAGCTCAAGTGGGACGAAGTCGGCGCTGATATCATCGTCGAATCGACCGGCCTGTTCCTGACCAAGGAAACCTGCGAGAAGCACATTGCCGCCGGCGCCAAGAAAGTCATCCAGAGCGCTCCGTCAAAGGACGACACCCCGATGTTCGTGTACGGCGTCAACCACACCGCCTACGCTGGCGAGACGATCATCTCCAACGCGTCCTGCACGACGAACTGCCTGGCCCCGCTGGCCAAGGTCATCAACGATACCTTTGGCATCAAGCGTGGCCTGATGACCACCGTGCATGCCGCCACCAACACCCAGAAGACCGTCGACGCCCCGTCGAACAAGGACTGGCGCGGCGGCCGCGGCATCCTGGAAAACATCATCCCGTCATCGACCGGCGCCGCCAAGGCCGTCGGCAAGGTCATCCCCGAACTGAACAAGAAGCTCACCGGGATGGCCTTCCGCGTCCCGACCTCCGACGTCTCGGTGGTTGACCTGACCGTCGAACTGAACAAGGCCGCCTCCTACGAGGAAATCTGCGCCGCCCTGAAGGCGGCCTCGGAAGGCCCGATGAAGGGTGTCCTTGGCTACACCGAAGAGAAGGTTGTCTCGACCGATTTCCGCGGCGAAGCCTGCACCTCCGTGTTCGACGCCGAAGCCGGTATCGCCCTCGATCCGACCTTCGTCAAGCTGGTTTCGTGGTACGACAACGAGTGGGGCTACTCCAACAAGGTTCTGGAGATGGTTCGCGTAATGGCCAAGTAATCTCCGGTCAAGGGGCACTCCGTCGGAGTGCCTTTTTTTCGCCTTCATTTTCCGAAAAGAGAGTTTTGCCATGACTTTCAAACGCCTTACAGATATTGACGTTGCCGGCAAGCGTGTCTTCATCCGCGCCGACCTGAACGTACCGCAGGACGACAACCTCGCCATCACCGACGACACCCGTATCCGCGCCGCCCTCCCCGGCATCCAGTACGCGCTTGCTAAGGGTGCCTCGGTAATGGTCACTTCCCATCTCGGCCGCCCGACCGAGGGCGAATTCAAGCAGGAAGATTCGCTTGCTCCGGTTGCCAAACGCATGTCCGAACTGCTCGGCAAGGAAGTTCGCCTGGTGCAAAACTGGGTTGACGGCGGATTCGAAGTCAAGCCCGGCGAAGTCGTCATGCTGGAGAACAGCCGTTGCAACAAGGGCGAGAAGAAGTGCAACGAAGAGCTGTCGCAAAAGATGGCCGCCCTGTGCGACGTCTGGGTGATGGACGCCTTCGGCACCGCCCACCGCGCCGAAGCCACCACCTACGGCATGGGCAAGTACGCCAAGATCGCCTGCGCCGGTCCCTGCGTTGCCTCCGAACTCGAGGCGCTGACCAAGGCGCTGGCCCAGCCAGCCCGTCCGATGGTGGCCATCGTCGGCGGCTCCAAGGTCTCCACCAAGCTGACCGTCCTCGAGAGCCTGTCCGCCAAGGTCGACCAACTGGTCGTCGGCGGCGGCATTGCCAACACTTTCCTGCTGGCGTCCGGCAAGAATATCGGCAAGTCGCTCGCAGAGAAGGATCTCGTCGACCAGGCCAAGGCCGTAATGGCGAAGGTCGCCGTACCGCTGCCATCCGATGTCGTCTGCGCCAAGGAGTTCTCCGCCACCGCGGAAGCCACCATCAAGAGCGTCGACGACGTCGCCGATGACGATATGATCCTCGATATCGGTCCGCAGTCCGCCAAGGCACTGGCCGAGATCATCGCCAAGGCCGGCACGGTGGTATGGAACGGCCCGGTCGGCGTCTTCGAGATGGATGCTTTCGCCAACGGCACCAAGGAACTGGCCAAGGCAGTCGCCGAATCGAAGGCATTCACTTTGGCCGGCGGCGGCGATACCGTCTCGGCGATCAACGTCTTCAAGATCGAAGACAAGGTCGGCTATATCTCGACGGCCGGCGGCGCCTTCCTTGAGTTCCTCGAAGGCAAGCGCCTGCCCGCGGTGGATATCCTCGAATCGCGATTTA
>CAZCJW010000106.1:0-3927 GCA_964499185.1 uncultured Propionivibrio sp.
CAACCACGACGACTACGGCGGCCGCAACAACGGCGCGTCGGTCGATACGCTCGTTTTGCAGCCGGTGATCCCGTTTTCGCTGAACGACGACTGGAACCTGATCACGCGCACCATCGTCCCGCTTGCTGATTCTCACGATTTCCCGCTCACGGCCCTCAACTCGTCGGGTCTCTCGGATATTACCGCCAGCCAGTTCTTTTCGCCGAAATCGCCGACGGCGGACGGTCTCATCTGGGGCGTCGGGGCGGTCGAACTATTGCCGACGGCGGCTGACGATGCGCTGGGTCGCGGCAAATGGGGGCTCGGGCCAACGGCGGTGGTATTGAAACAAACGGGTCCGTGGACGGTCGGCTTCCTCGGCAGCCACATCTGGTCCGTGGCTGGTGATGACAAGCGCGACGAAGTCAGCGTCACCTCGCTGCAACCCTTCTTCAGCTACACGACCGCGACGCACACAACCATCGGCGCGACAACGGAAAGTACTTACGACTGGCGAAACCGGCAGTGGTCGGTGCCGCTGATCGTACAGGCCGGGCAAATGTTCAAGGTCGGTTCGCAGGTTGGTCAGCTTGCCGTCGCCGGCAAGTACTGGGCCGAAGCGCCCGATGACGGCCCCAGTGGTTGGGGCGTGCGAGTACAACTGACGTTCCTTTTCCCCAAATAACCTCAATGTTGGCATTGATTCCCGTCCGGCGATGACCGGCACACCCGTTTCCAAGGTTTCCAAGGAGTAAATATGAATAAACCACATCTCACCTTGACTGCCAGCCTGCTTGCGGCGCTGTTCTCGGCCCCCGTGGTCGCACAGAACACGGCGCCAGCGGAGACCCCCGCAGCGATTCCCAAACCGAAGCCGGCCCCCGCGCAAGCCGAGGGCAAGCGGCCGAATATCGTCATCATCCTCGCCGACGACATGGGCTACTCCGACATCGGCGCCTTCGGCAGTGAAATCCGGACGCCCAACATGGACGCGCTGGCCAAGGACGGCGTGCGCTTCACCAATTTTTATACGCACGCCAGTAGTTCACCCACGCGATCGATGCTACTCAGCGGCGTCGACACGCACCTTAACGGCATGGGCAACATGAACGAGTGGATCGCGCCCAACCAGAAGGGGCAGTCCGGCTACGAAGGCAATCTCAATGATCGCGTCACCACGATGCCGGCGCTGCTCAAGGATGCCGGCTATCACACTTACATGGCCGGCAAGTGGCACTTGGGCAAGACGCCCGAGCAGATTCCTGCGGCGCGCGGCTTCGAGCGCGACTTTTCCTTGCTAGACGGCGGCGGCAGTTACTGGGACATGACGAACATCACCGCCACCGTACCAAAGTCGCTCTATACCGAGGACGGCCGCTACCTGAAGGAGCTGCCCCCTGACTACTACGCGACCAAAACCTACACCGACAAGATGATCGAGTTCATCGATGCCAACCACGGCGACGGCAAGCCTTTCTTCGCCTACGTCGCCCACCAGGCGCCGCACGACCCGTATCACCTGCCCAAGGAATGGCGCAATCATCACGTCGGCGAGTATGACAAGGGCTGGGATGCAGTGCGCCAGGAGCGCCTGAAGCGGCAGATCGAGCTCGGCATCATGCCTGCCGGCACCCAACTTGCGGAGCGCATGTGGTTCGTTCCAGACCCAATCGTTCTGGCGCCAGCAGCACGCGCCCTGCTTGGCAAAAAGATGGAACTCTACGCCGGCATGGTGGAGAACATGGATCACCATATCGGTCGATTGGTGGACCACCTGAAGAAGATCGGCGAGTACGAGAATACGATTTTCGTCGTGTTCGGCGATAACGGCGCTGAGGGCACCGACCTTTTCGGGATGATCGCGGGTGCCCCAGGTTCTCGCGATAACCTCTATGCAGCGATTAACTGGTCGCAGACCCATCCCAACGCATGGGGCGATCCCGGCTCATGGATCGGCTATGGCCCGATGTGGGCCCAGGTGTCGATGACGCCTTTCAGTCAGTACAAGGGCTGGACCGCCGAAGGCGGGGTTCGCAATGCGCTGATCGTCAGCGGCCCTGCGGTCAAGCGGCCCAAAGGCAGCATCAATCATGGCTTGATGCATGTCGCCGATTTCATGCCGACATTGCTCGAGGTGGCCGGAACCTCATACCCAAAGACCCTTAATGGAAAAGATCTGCCACCCCTGCTCGGCAAACCATTGAACAAAATGCTGGCCGGTGAAGTGGACTCAGCACGTACCGAGAAGGACTACGTTGCTTGGGAAATCTTTGGTAATCGCGCAGTGCGTCAGGGTGACTGGAAATTACGCTGGCAACACAAACCCTTCGGTACGGGTGATTGGGAACTGTTCAACCTCGCAACCGATCCGGCGGAGCGCGTCAATCTGGCCAGCGAACAGCCCGAGAAGTTCAAAGCCATGCTTTCCTCCTGGGAAAGCTACGTCAAGGCCAACAATGTGATCCTGCCGATCCGTGGGCCGTACGACACTTTGGATAAGGACATGCCACAACGGGTGACTGTCTATCCCGGATTCCCGCCGATCATCTACCAGCGTCAGTTCGTTCCGCCTGAGGATATGACTTCAGAGCCAAAACCCTAGTTTACAAATTCCGACATCTCACATTTAAAAAGGACGACCTATCATGAAAAGCTCGAACATTCAAAAGCGGTTTGCAAGTTTGCGGGGGATTGCTGCGGCGTTATTTTCCTTGGGGGTGCTTTGCTCGACGCAAGCCCAGGCTCAGGTTCCTGGCCGCTTCTACTGGAAGTCGCTATCGGACGGTAGCGCCTTGCCACTGATCGTCCAATCGATTAGCGGCAACACGAACCCCTTTGACCCGTCTCATAAGGTCACCCCCGGCGCGAGCTTTGACGCGACGGTGGCACTCGCAGGCTATGCGCAGACTTTTTCTCTGATGGATCGCGCGGCCATGTTGGCGATCCTCGAGCCCATGGGGCGTCTGGAAGGCGTGGCCACAACACGTACCGGAACCGCCACTCAATCGTCCCACGGGTTTGGTGATCCAATGCTCGAATTCAACATGAACCTCATCGGGCCCAAGGCTCAGATGAACATTCCTGATGCGCTGCGCTATGAACCCGGCTTTTCTCTTGATTTCCTCGCCGATCTGGCGTTGCCGATTGGCGAATACAACAATAAACAGGAGTTGAATCTCGGACAGAACCGCTGGTATGGCCGCGTCGGCGCACCCATGATTATGCAATTCGGCTCATGGGTGCCGGGCAGGCGAACGACTTTGGAACTACTGCCTGCCGTTTGGATGTTCGGAACCAACGACGATTTTGTCGGGAAAAAACTGAAGACCGATCCATTGTTCCAGCTCGACGCCCACCTGACGCGTGACTTCACGGCGAACGTCTGGGGATCGGTGGACGCATCTTGGTACAAGGGAGGTAAAGCGACGATCGATGGTGTTTCCGGGGACAAGCGCGATGACAAAGCATTCGGACTCACCCTCGGATACAAGATCAACGACAATTTGAACCTCACCGCCGGTTATAAATCAACGATCAACGACAGCGGTGCCGGAGCCATGCAGATGGACAGCTTCATGGTCACACTTGTCTTCGGTTGGCACCCGCTTATCGAAGGAATGAAGCGGTTGAAGGAATGAAGCGGTTGAAGAGCGAGTAGCCTGAGCCGAGATCCTGAGCACAAGAGGAGAATCCCCGCATGAACGAGCCACACGATCAGCAAGAGAAAAGCGAGCGGCAGCAACGCGGCATGCACGTGCTCGCCAAGCCGATCGGGCCGGTGTGTGACATCAAATGCGACTACTGCTTCTATCTCGAAAAGCGTGCACTGTTCGGCAGCACTGAGCAGTACCGCATGCCGGACGAGGTGCTGGCTGCTTACATCAGGCAATACGTCGAAGCGCAGGCAACGCCGGTGGTCGAGTTCGTCTGGCACGGCGGCGAACCGAC
>CAZCJW010000106.1:4027-7529 GCA_964499185.1 uncultured Propionivibrio sp.
GGGCGCGAGACCGCCTATCGCCCGATCGACGTCTATCGTTTCTTCAAGGAGGTCGGCATCAATTACATCCAGTTTACGCCGATCATCGAGCGCGAACCGGATGCGGAAACACAGGCGATCAAGCTGTGGCTGGCGAAACCATCTGTCCTTGACCAGCCCGAGCCGAACACCAAGGTCACGCCGTGGACGGTGGAGCCGGAAGCCTACGGCGATTTCCTGATTGCCATCTACGAGGAGTGGGTGCGCAAGGATGTCGGAAAGACGTTTGTGATGAACTTCGAGTGGGCCTTGACCGCCTGGATCGGCCAGCCATCCCCGATATGCATCTTCTCCCGGCAATGTGGCCGTGCGGTTGCGCTGGAGCACGACGGCAGCGTCTTCGCCTGCGACCATTACGTTTATCCGGAATACAAACTCGGCAACGTGCTCACCGAGGACCTGGGACAGATGGTCGAGAAATCGGTGGCCAACGGCTTCGGCCCGCACAAGGAGAAAACGCTGCCGCGCTACTGCCAGGCGTGCGAAGTCAAGGAAGCGTGCTGGGGCGGCTGCCCGAAGCATCGCTTTGCGACGACGCCGGAAGGCGAGCCGGGCTTGCATTACCTGTGTGCCGGCTACAAGAAATTTTTCCGCCATATCCGCAAGTACCTGCGGGCGATGGGCACGCTGCTGGCAAACGAATTACCTGTGTCCTACATCATGGAAGCAGTCAAGGGGCCACTGATCATCAAGAAGTAGATGTTTCCATAGCCATTGATGGAGAAATGAATGAAATCCCGATTTGTTAAGGATGTCTGCTTCTTGATCCTTGCCATTCCCGCTCTGGCTCGGAGGCATCATCCGCGATTTCAGCGAACCGATCGGCGGTGAGTTCGACGATCCGTGCGTGGTTTTAATTTCAATTCAATACTCCTGTAAGTTCCGATTCCTGTCTGATGTTTTGAGAAAGTGAGAAAGCAATGAAAAAAATCCAGAAGCTCCTGATCGGTACCCTTTCCGTCGCTGCCATCGTGCTGGCGGGGTGTGCCGGAAATCCGGCGACGCCGGGCAGCACGGCGGCGCCGGTATCGAATTCCGGCTTCCTGTCGGACTACTCGAAGCTGCGGCCCCTTGAAGGCGCGGATGGTACCTATCGCTACATCGATGGCAGTGCCAATCTCAAGCCATACAACAAGATTCTGATCGACCCCGTCCAGGTCTTCGTTACTCCCAGTCCAGACTACAAGGGCGTGCAGCCGGATGTGCTCAAACGCATGGCTGACGCGTTCCGCATGGAGTTCGTCGGGGCGATGCTTTCCGGGTACCAGGTCGTCGAGAAACCCGGGCCGGACGTTCTGCGTGTCCGGTTGGCCATCACCGGCGTGCAGTCGGTCAAGCCGGACCTCGGCGTAACCGATTTCATCCCGATCAAGGCCGTATTCAACGTCGCACGCGATGCGGCGGGGAACGCACCTCAAGTGGCTGAAATGTCCGCTGAGGCCGAAGTGCTGGATGCAAATGGACGGGTGGTCGGGGCCGCGGTATCGACCCGAAAGGCAGACAAGACGCTGCCGCAGGGAGAGAAGGTCACGTGGGCCAACTTGCAGACCATCGCCGCCACGTGGGCCAAGGGCCTGCGCCAGCAGGTCGATTACGCGCGGGGCTATGCGCCAAGCAAGTAAGGGAAGCGCTGAAATATTCGTCACCCCGGCGAAGGCCGGGGTCCAGTTCGTTGAGTTTTATGGATTCCGGCCTTCGCCGGAATGACGAATCTTCAATCGATCAGCACTTCCTAAGTAATTTTTTAGCGTGGAGCGGGAGCTTTCCCGTTCACTTTTTGTTCGTTTGATTCTTGTAAAAGGTAGGAAAAATGAAATCTCTCGCTGTTGCTCTCTCCACCATCGCGATGCTCGCTTCACCGGTCGCTTTCGCACAAAATCAGCCGCAGGGCGCCGTGATCCTGGAAAAGACGCCCGGGGGCGCTGCCGCCGCTGAGGCCATTCAGTTGCAGGGCAAGGTCAAGTCCATCGACAAGAAGGCAAGGAAGGTCGTTGTCGTCGGCCCGAATGGAAACGAGGTGGAGTTTGCGCTCGGTGACGAGGCGCGCAATTTCGACCAGATCAAGAAGGGCGACCTGGTAACCCTGACCTACACACAGGCGTTGGCGCTGGAACTGAAGAAAACGCAGAACAACGGAATCAGGGAGCGCAAGGACAGCGAGCGTGCCGTGCGTTCTGCGCCAGGCGAAAAACCGGCCGGAGCCATCGAACGCACCGTTCGAGTTGTCGCCAACGTTGTCGCCGTCAACCCCAAGGCGCAGACTGTCACGCTCCGTGGTCCCAAGAAGACTGTCGAACTGGCCGTTCAGGATCCCGCCCAGTTCAAGGAAATAGCGGTGGGCAACCAGGTAGAAGCAGTCTATACAGAAGCTATAGCCTTGGAAGTCACCGCGGCAAAATCCAAGTAGGGCGGGGGGGAGCCACAACCCCCGGGAACCTGTGCCGGGCCGAAACTTCTCGCCTCAGGCAGCAGCGTGACTTCGGACATTTGAACGAAAGGAATCAGTAGATGAGATCAATCACCACGACGTGGCGCCAGGCATTCCGGACTGCCGGCACGGTGGCCCTTGTGCTGGCGACAGGACTCGCTTACTCGCAACAGCCCGCACCTGGCAAAAAGAGCCCAGCTACCACTGCCATGTCCGAATCGCAGGCACAGGCCAATGCCATCCTGACGCGCATGGCGGATTTTCTCAGTGGGGCACAGGCTTTTAGTGTCAGTTTGCATGGGGGCTACGATGCGATTCAGGCGGATGGGCAGAAAATCGAGTTCGGTGAGTCGCGCAAGGTTACATTGAGTCGCCCGGATCGCTTGCGCATGGAAGGGCAACGCAGCGATGGCGCGAAAACGCTGACCGTGTTCAACGGCAAGGAAATCGTGCTGATCGACGAAACAAATAACATTTATGCTACGGCTGCGCAGCCCGGTGGGCTGGACGATACCATCGTGCATTTCGTGCGGGATCTCGGCATGCGCTTGCCGCTCGCCGTTCTCCTGGTGAGCCAGCTGCCCGAAGAATTGAAAGGTCGCGTACGCTCGGTCGATTACGTGGAGAAGACGAGTATTTACGGGGCTCCTGCCCATCATCTCGCGGCGCGAACCGACACGGTGGATTTTCAGGTCTGGGTCGCTGATGGCGACAAACCGCTGCCACAGCGTGTCGTGATCACGTACAAGAAGGCCAAGGGTGAGCCGCAGTTCCGGGCCCATTTTTCCGACTGGAATCTCACTCCGGCGATCACGGACACGACGTTCCAGGCCCAGCCGCCGAGTGGTGCGCAAAAAGTGGCGTTCGCATCGCAACTTCCTCGCGTCGCGCCGACGACGCGCAAGTCCTCGGCGAATAAAGGAGCAAGGCAATGAACATCAAGTCATCTCGTGGTATCAGCGTGGCCCTGGTCGCCAGCGTATTCATGCTGGGCCTGGTGAGCGAGGCGGATGCGCAGCGCGGGGGCCGTGGCGG
>CAZCJW010000106.1:7629-10738 GCA_964499185.1 uncultured Propionivibrio sp.
GGACGCCAGGACTCCCAAACCCAGCGTCAGAGCACGTCCGGCCAGAATCAGGCACAGCGCCAGGATGCGGCGAGCCAAAACCAGGCACAGCGACAGGAAGCCGCGAGCCAGAACCAGGCCTCCCGACAGTCCACGGCCACGCAGATGCAGAACACCCGTTCGAATACCGTAAGCAACGTCCAGAACAACTACTACGGTGGTTGTCATGATTGCGGGGATTGGGATAACGGCGATGTGGCGGCTGGCTTCGTGGCGGGTGCCATTGTCGGTGGTGCGGTCGTCGCCGCCAGCAAGCCGCCCACGACAACCGTCGTCACGACGGCGCCCCCGCCTCAGGCGGCGCCGCCATGTAATATCGCGCCGGTTCCGGTAAACGGTACCCCCTACTACAAGTGCAGCGGAACGTGGTACGCGCCGGGCTATGCAAGTACTGGCGTGGTTTACGTGCCGGTTGCGCCTCCACCCGGGTATTGACGATGTCTCGTCGCTCGTGAAGCAGCGGCATTTCACAACATATCCGACTTACGGATACTTGGCGGCGTCGTTCTCCGCCCGGTCGATGTCGAGCTTGCGCATCTTTTCCCAGAGATTCTTGCGGCTGATGCCCAGTGCATCAGCGCAGCTCTGGATTTGCCAGTGGCAGGATTCCAGGGAGCGAACGATGAAATCGCGTTCGCATTCGTTCAGGTAGTCGCGGAGGTTGCTACTGCCTCCGTTGCCGTTCGGCGTATCGCCAATTACCGGGGCCGGCCGTTCAAAAAGATGGTCGAGCCCGATGCTGCGGCTGTCGGTGAGCAGGCTGGCGCGCTCCAGCGTGTTGCGCAGTTCGCGGATGTTGCCCGGCCAGGGGTAGTTGAGCAACGCTTGCTCGGCCGCCGGGGTGAGCACCGGTGGCTTCTTTCCGTTGCCGGCCAACTCCGCGAGGAACAGCCGGCTCAGCCCCAGGATGTCTTCGCGGCGTTCGCGCAGTGGCGGAACACGCAGCTGGACGACGTTGATCCGGTAGTACAGGTCTTCGCGGAAATCGCCCTGGCTGACCATTTCCTTGAGATCGCGGTGTGTGGCGCAGAGCAGCCGGATTTCGACAGGGGTCGGCGTCTCGCTGCCGATGCGCATGATGCTGCGTTCCTGCAGTGCGCGCAGGAGCTTGATCTGCATGGCTAGCGGCATGTCGCCGATCTCGTCGAGGAAGAGCGTTCCTCCGTTGGCCTGCTCGAACATGCCTTTCCGGCTGCGCACCGCACCGGTGAAGGCGCCTTTTTCGTAACCGAAGAGCTCTGCCTCCAGCAGCGTTTCGGTCAGTGCACCGCAGTTGATGCCGACGAACGGCCGGTCGTCGCCACCGAGTTGGTGGATGGTGCGGGCGATGCGTTCCTTGCCGACGCCCGATTCGCCCGTGATCAGCACGGTCGAATTGCTCGCCGCCAGGCGGGGCAGCAGGGCGATGATGTGGCGCATGGCCGGGGACGAGCCGAGGGCGCTGACCGAATCGTGTTCCGCCGGCGCGGCGATGTTCTGGATGCGGTCCATCAGCGCGTCGAGGTCGAAGGGCTTGGTGATGTAGTCCTGCGCCCCTTGCTTGAGCAGCCTGACCGCCGAGTCGATGTTGCCCTGTCCGGTGATGAACAGGAAGGGCGGCAGGGCGATGTGCTCGGCCTGCAGCTTGGCGAACAGCTCGTCGCCAGCCATGTCCGGGAGGCGGATGTCGCTGATGACCAGGAAGTAGTCGCGCGTCAGGATCGCCGCCTCGGCGTCGCGGGCGGTACGGTGCCAGTCGCAGGCGTAGCCATCGAGCAGGAAGCGGTCGGCGAGCGATTCGCCCATGATCTCGTCGTCTTCAATCAGGCAGAGCCGGTTCATTGGGAGGTTCCTTGCGGATTCAGGGGAAGGGCGACAATGAAGCGTGTCAGCGTGCTGGTGGTTTCGGCGCGTATCGTACCTTTCAGCTGCGTTACGATTTGGTAACAGACCCACAGGCCGAGCCCGTTGCCGTGCTGGGAAAAACTGGAGAATGGTTCGAAAAGCCGGGCCTGGTGTTCTGCGGAGAGCACCTGGCCGTCGTTCTCGATGACGAAGTTCAATTCACTCTCGCCGTTGCTGCTCCTGACCGTGACATGACCGTGCTGGCCAGCGGCCTGGATGGCGTTGAGCACCAGATTGATGAGCAGTTGCCGCACTGGAGTGGAAGGAAGATCAACGGTGTCCTGAAAACCTGTCTCCCAGTTGATCTCGATGTTCTGCTTGTGGGCGCTCGGGGCGACCAGCAACATGACGTCGTCGATGTCGTGCGCGGTCAGTTGGCGACTGGAGACCTTGGCCTCCACCAGCAGCACGGCGACCGTGTCGCGGATCTGGGAGAGTCCGCGTTCCAGCAAGTTGATCGTCTTCTGGCTCAGCGGATCGGTCGGGCCGTAGCGCTTGAGCGTGCTCACGGCGTTGAGCATGCCGCCGAGCGGATTGTTGATCTCGTGCGCGATACTGGCGGTCAGGCGGCCGACGGCGGCCATCTTTTCCTGCTTCACAACTTCCTGTTCCAGCGCGAGTTTCTCCTTCATCGCGTCGAGCATCTGGCGGTAGGCCAGGTATAGCGCGCCGACTTCGTCGCGGTAGGGGTACAGGTGAGGATCAAGCGGTGTCAATTCGCCGGCGTTGATGCGGCTCAGGCGCTGGGTGACCAGTTGCAGCGGCGCCACCATCCGGCCGCCCCAGTACCAGTTCACCGGCAGCAGCACGGCCAGAATGAGCAGGGTGATCCACACCGCATTCCGTATTGAGCGGTCGAAGCGATGCCGAATCTGATCCTCGTTATGCGCCACGATCAGCGTGCCGATGCGGACGTTGTCGCTGACGATCGGAATGGCGATAAAAAAATGCGAGGCGATGGTGCTTTCCAGGATCAGAGACGGGTTCTCCGGGTTGGCGGCAATCTCGCGGTCGAGCGCCTGGAAATCTTCGCCCAGAGACGATAGCTCGCTCATCACCCGGTGCTTGTTCGGGTGTGAGGAGGCAAACACACGCCGTTCGGCGTCCAGCACGATCAGGCTCTCAGCCAGTGTCGACTCGGCTTTGTCCTTGAAGGGCAGGGAGATCGTCTCATAAGCCTGCCAGA
>CAZCJW010000107.1:0-10694 GCA_964499185.1 uncultured Propionivibrio sp.
TCCTGCCGTTTACCGGCCTGCTGTTCGCCGTGGGCGTCTTCGCCTTGCTGGGCTTTCCCCCCTTCGCCAGCTTTCTGGCGGAAATGCTGATTCTCTCCGGCATCGTGCAGGCCGGCAACCTGATGGCATTTACCGTGATGTGCGGGATGCTGACGATCATCTTCGTATCGACCGGACGCGTGGTGTTTCCGATGCTCTGGGACGCACCGACGCGCATCGGGCAGCCGGTGGTCGAGTCGCTGTTTACGGTGCTGCCAAAAATGGGATTCGTGGGCATCCTGATCATGCTCGGCACCTACACTCCCGAACCCCTTTCCCAGTTGTTGCGCGCCGTGGCGGCGTCGATTGCAGGCTCATGATGAATAAGGCCAACTCTCCTCTGCTGACTGTCGACACGCGCCAACTGGCGCAATCCTCGCTCGCCGAACTGGTTTACACGTGCGCGGCCCGGCTCGACGACGGCGAGCGGCTGGTAACGTTGTTTGGCCGGCCTGCCGGAGACGGCGACTCGCCGGAAGTGCTGGTCACCGCCGTACTGGTCTCGCCGGCAGGAGGGCTGGCGGTCCTGCGCGCGCGGGGCCGGCGCGGTGAGAGCTACCCTGCGTTGACGGCCCGTCATCCCGCCGCGCATATCTATGAGCGCGAATTGTGGGAACAGACCGGCCTGCAACCCGACGGCCATCCCTGGCTCAAGCCGGTTCGCTTCGAAGGCGAGCGGCAGCAGCACATGGCCGACTACCCGTTCTTCAAGGTGCGTGGGCAGGAAGTGCATGAAGTCGGCGTCGGGCCGATTCACGCGGGTGTGATCGAACCGGGGCATTTCCGCTTCATGTGCCTCGGCGAAAAGGTGCATCACCTGGAAATCCAGCTCGGGTACCAGCACCGTGGCGTGGAGAAACTATTGCTTCGACGCCCGCCGATGAGCCTGACCCCCCTCGTCGAATCCATCTGCGGCGATTCGTGCATCGCCTACGCCTGGGGCTATCTGGCGGCGCTGGAGGCGTTGACCGAAAGCACGCCGAGTTTCGAAACCGAGGTCCTGCGCGGCGTGGCGCTGGAGATGGAACGCATCGCCATCCATGTCGCCACGCTCAACGGGCTGGCGACCGACATCGCCTTCCTGCAGGGCACCGGTACCTATGGGCGCCTGCGTACGGCGGTGATCAACGCCAGCCAACGCGTCAGCGGCAACCGCTTCGGGCGTGGCTGGCTGCGGCCCTGGCGAACCAAAGGGCTGAGCCCGGAACTGCGCCAGGATCTGCGGCAGACCCTTGCCGATTTCGCCCGCGACCTCGCCGGGATCAACGACCTGATGCGCTCGGCGCTCAGCGTGAAGGCACGGTTCCGTGGCACCGGCACCGTCAGCAAGCAAGCGGCCCACGACCTGGGGCTGGTCGGCGTGGCCGGTCGCGCCAGCGGGCTCGGTCTGGATGCCCGCAGCCAGTCGCCAGGGTGCCTGTATGAACGCCTGCCCATAGAAATGCAGGTCGAGTCGTCCGGCGACTGCTGGGCGCGGATGGCTTTGCGCATGCGCGAAATCGATGCATCGCTGGCCTGGGTGTTCCGCGTGCTTGATGACGAAACGCTCGACCTGCGCGGGGGTGCAAATACCCCTGTTGCGCTCGATGCTGCCCTGCGTCCGGATGCGCTCTGCGTGTCGCTGATCGAGGGCGTGCGCGGGCCGGTGGTGCAAGTGCTCGAAACCTCGGAGCAAGGCCGGTTGCTGCATTACAAGGTGCAGGATCCCTCGCTGCCCAACTGGTTCGGGCTGGCGATGGCCGTGCGCGACAACGAAATTTCCGATTTCCCGATCTGCAACAAGAGCTTCGATCTTTCCTACTGCGGCAACGACCTCTGATGTTCAATTTCCCCAAATCCATTGCCGTGCGCAAAGCCCAGGGCTCGCAGTACATCCCCGATCTGCGTGCCGCGGTTCCCGGCGGGTTTCGCGGCAAGCCGGTGATCAGTCCAGCGCAATGCGCCAGCGAGTGCAGCGCCTGTGCCTCCATCTGCCCGAGCAAGGCGATCACGCTCGATCCGGTGCAGATCGATCTGGGGCGTTGCGTCCTTTGCGGCGACTGTGAAAGCGTGTGCCCCGGCGGGAAAATCGCCTTCAACAGCGATGTCAAACTCGCCTCGACCACGCGCGAAGGACTCACGATCAGCGCCGCGCATCCGGACATCGACCCGATCAAGGTGCACGCGGCGATGCGCAAGCGCTTCGGCCGTTCGCTCAAGCTGCGCTCTGTGTCGGCCGGCGGCTGCAACGGCTGCGAGATGGAGCTAAACGCGGTAGGCAACGTGAACTTCGATTTCGGCCGCTATGGCATCGACATGGTTGCCTCGCCGCGCCATGCCGACGGACTGGTCCTGTCCGGGCCGATCAGCCGCAACATGGTCAATGCCCTCCAGATCTGCTGGGATGCCATGCCCGAGCCGAAACTGGTGATCGCCGTCGGCGCATGCGCCATTTCGGGCGGGGTATTCGCCGAGTGCGAGGAAGTTGATCGCCGGTTCCTGGAGACCTTCAAACCCTCGCTCTACATCCCGGGTTGCCCGACGCACCCGCTGGTGTTCATTGCGGCCGTGATGGATCTGCTGGGCATCGCGGGCTGATTTCGACTCGGATCGGTTACGTGCTAGACATGGGGGATTTATTGGCCGCGTGCAGCCGTGACGAGTCTTGCAAACCGACCATGCAATCGGAATTTCATTCTTGGGGCCAAAAACGACCCTGAGTTCTTTGTGATTGGAGGCTTACGTCCCCATTATTCTTCGAGGATTTCGGTCAATTTGCCCTGTATGTTGAAGATGGTGGTGCGAGTTTCTTCAGCAAAGTCATAGGCCGCCGATAATTCCTCTGCTTTGGCTTCAACGATGGACTTGACGCGGTCCTCTTGCTCGCTCGACATGCCCAGGTGCGCGAACGATGCGTCGAGCTCCGCGAGCATACGAAAGGTGAGGAATGAGACACGGGCGCGTGCATCATCAATTTTTTTACTCAGAACGGTGACGGTACTACTTAAGGATTCCGCCACCTCGGCAACGCCTTTCCGAGTTTGCTGATGGGACTGGATGGCATGCATGGCCAGAAGCTTGCCATTGGCGACTTCAGCCGCAATCGCCAGATGATCACGTAAACGCCCGGTCAGTTCGACATCTTGAATCGGCAGATTGGTGGTGAGCAAGGTCAGAGCCGGGAAGTTAAAGGCAGCGCGGGCTTTGAACTGGATGATGCGATCACCGTCACGCAAATGATTGATTACCGATTCTTGGAGGGGATGGCTGGCGCCGTCAGGGCATAGTGTGACGCACTGGCGGCCCTGCCGAAATTGTACGGCGCCGTCGATGTGGTAGCCTCGCAGCAAGTTGAAGAGCGCGCTCGCGACCTCCTGCAGGGTGCTGCAGAGATTGAGTTCGCACAGGAATTTGATCAGCACTGCGTATTCATCAAGATTGGACAGAATGAGCGTGTTCAGGGTTTCGGAATCGGTAGTCTGTTGGCGGAGTCGCTCTGATTCGCTGAGGAAGCGCCGGATGACCTCGATTTTGTGTTTGAGATCAGCCATTTTGTAGGGTTTGACGATGAATTCTTCGCCTCCCGCGTCATACCCTTTCATCCGAGAGTCAAGATCATCCAGCGACGAGATGAAGATGACCGGGGTTCGAGCAGTGTCCGGCCGGCTTTTGATCCGTTGGCAGAGTTCATAGCCGTCGATACCCGGCAATCCCACGTCAACCAGGAATAGGTCGGGTATCTGAGTGGCAAGACGCGCCAGACAGTCTTCTGCCGAGGCAAAGGTTTCAATGCCGTATTCCTTGCCCAAGCCTGCTTCGAGGACGCGGCAGGTGGCGCGTACATCGTCTACAGCAAAGATGCGAAAGTCGGTACTCATGGGGCTCCCGATTACTTCTGCTTATTGTGGTGAGTTTCTAAATGATAACAATTGCGGGCGAACGGCGTTGATTTCTACGGCAAGTGCTTCGAAAAGTCCTGCGAGTGGGATATTTTCGCCCGCTTTTCCCGCCTTCTCAAGCGCATCGCAAGCGTTTTGGGTGCGCACCGCCCCCACGGCACCCATGCTGCCCTTCAGGCGGTGAGCGGCCTTGGCCACGGCGGATCGATCACCTGAGGACAGTGCTTTGCGCACGCCATCGAAGTCGCCGTCGATTTGTTCGAGCACCGCATCGACGAGGATCATAAGGATGTCGCGGTCACCATCAACCCGGTCCAGTGCGCCGGCAATGTCGAAGACCGGGTCGCCGTTTTCCAGAAAGTTGTCGTTTGTGGCGGCTGGGGGCGTGACGGTGGCCGCGTAGGTGCTGATTTTTTCAAGCAATAGCTGGGTGTTGATGGGCTTGGACAGATAGTCGTTCATGCCGCGCGCTAGGCATTCTTCGCGGAAGCCTTCAGTGGCATGAGCCGTCAGGGCGATGATGGGCGAGGGGATCTTCTGCTCTCGAATGAGGCGGGTGGCAGTAAATCCGTCCATGGACGGCATCTGGATGTCCATCAAGATGAGGTCGAATGCCGGTTCGCGGCGCAGCGTGTCGACGGCCTCTTCACCGTTGTTGCAGATGACACAGCGATGGCCGGCCTTTTCAATGACTGAACGGAGGAAAACCTGATTGACGCGGGTGTCTTCGGCGACCAGGATCGACAATGGGGTTTGGTCCTTGCCAATAGTGGGTAAAGGAACTGCGTTTATGACCTGTGCTTGCGTCTCAGGAAGGCAGAGCAATACTTTGAAGCAAGAGCCTTTTCCTTCTTCGCTCTCAACTTCAATGTGGCCGCCCATCAATTGGGCCAGTCGGTTGGAGATGGCGAGGCCAAGGCCGGTGCCGCCAAAGCGGCGGTTGATTGAAGCCTCGGCTTGGGTAAAGGCTTCGAATATCTGGTCAAGTTTTTCTTTGGAGATACCGATGCCGGTGTCGCGGACCGATAAGGTGACGGGGAGTCCTTCCGCCGTAGCCGTTCCCGCTGCAATGCTGACGGACACGGAACCACTTTCTGTGAATTTGATGGCGTTTCCAACCAGATTGATGATGATTTGCTGGATTCGCGTTGGATCGCCTTGCAGCCAAGACAGTTCGGTTGGCGGGAGTTCCAGCGCTAGTTGAAGTCCTCGTTGTTTGGCTTGCCACATCAAAGGTTTCGTTGCCCGCCGCACGGTGGCGACGAGGTCGAAGGGAATGTGTTCGATTTGCATTTTCCCTGCTTCAATGCGCGAAAAATCGACGATGTCGTTGATGATGGCCAGCAGGCCGCTGGCGGATTGGTTCGACATTTCAAGGTGCTCGCGTTGCGTCGGCGACAGTTCAGTGTCGAGCACCAGTTCGGTCATGCCGAGTATGCCGGTAAGCGGGGTCCGGATCTCATGACTCATCATGGCCAGGAAGTCGGCCTTGGCTTTGGATGATGCGGCGGCGGCATCGCGTGCTTTGGTCAACTCTTTCTGACGCTGGATGCTTTCGGTGATGTCACTAAAGCTGATCACGCGGCCTTCGATCTGCTCCTGCATCATGAGCGGGCGGCTGTGGCAGCGGATGGTTCGGCCATCTTTCAGTTCGAATGCGTCGCTATATTCTTCGGTGTCTTGTTTAACCAGATTCCGCCAGCGTTGAACGGCGAGTTTCGGCCGGACGGCTTGGCACGCGACAGTACGCAGCAGGCGTAACTGTGAACGGATGTCGGTGCCCTGTACCGTCTGTCTCCAGATTTCAAGACAACGACCATTGTGATTGAGAATGTGTCCATTGCGATTAAGGACGAGAATACCTTCGGCTGTGGATTCGAATGTGGCTTGCAGGATGGCCGACGCTTCCAGCAATTTGCTGGTCGCGCTAACGCTCGCACGGGCATCGCGGGCGCAAATCAGGATGCAGGGCGGGTCAATGTCGGAGTGCATCCGGATGGATTTTTCCACCGGCAAAAATTCGCCATCGGCACAGGCGTATAAACCCTCGGCATTGGACAGTTCGTAAAAGTTGCCGGCTGCTACGTCGGCCCAATAAAAGACATCTTGCAGGGCCGTCTCGAAATCCGTAATCGGGCGCCCCAGAAGTTCTTGCCGGGAAACACCCAGCAATTCGCCGGCAAAATCATTGACGTCGACGATGGCCAGCGACTGGGGGTCCACCAAGAACAACAGTTCGCGGCTGGCGCTGAGCAGGAGTGCGTTCGCGGTGAGGGTCATGGTATTTACGCTAGCCGCCGCTACGCGTCGAGGCGTCGAAGGAGTAGGTGATGCGTTGGCGCGGGCTCAGGTAGTCATAAACCGGGCGCGCCAGTTGTGCCGGACGCAAGGCTTTGCTGATGTTGATTTCTTTTTCTTCTTCAAGATTGATGGTGACCGCCTCGGCCCGCGGAATGTCGGGGTCGTAGACGATGACGGTAGGGCGCAGCGGTTTGCTCGAGTTGATAGAGATGACCATGCCGATGGTGTCGTTCGAGAGCGCCACCACGGTGCCGGGTGGATAGACTCCGAGCAGATGAACCATCTTGCCAAGCATGACGGGGTCGTAGCGCGTCCGCTGTTTGGTGAACATCAAGGAAAGCGCTTCATGGGGAGTGAGCGCGGCGCCGATGTCGACTGGGTTACAGAGGTTGTCGTAGGCGTTGATGAGGCTCAGCAATTTTGCGGCGGGAAAGATTTGCGGGTCTTTGAGTGCACTGGGAAACCCGGAACCATCGATCATTTCGTGGTGCTGGGCAATGATCAGCAAGACTTCTTTGGTCACGCCGGCCTTTTTGGCGATGGACACGCTGTGCATGACATGCGTTTGGTACAGTTCTCGTTCAGGCGCGGTCCATGCGTCTTTCTTCAGCAACACCCGGTCCGGGATCTCGATTTTTCCAAGGTCATGGAGGATTGTTGCGAGGCCAACTTGTTCGATGGCCTCGCGCGGCATTTTCAGTTCCTTGCCCAAAAGCACTGCCAAGGTGGCGACGTTGAGTGAGTGGTGGTAGACCTCTTCTCCGGCCACTTTGTCACCCAGCAAATGAATGATGGCGTCCGTATCTTCCAGCCGAGCTCCAGCGATCTGGTTAATGACCGCACTGGCCCGGCCGATACTTTCAGCAGGCGCCGAAAAGATGGTGCGGCCGATGTCCTTGCAGATTTTGGCGCTTTCGACGAATTTTTTTTCGCTGGCAGCAATTTTTGAACGCAGGGCCTGATTCTGGGCAATACGCTCCCGTTTTTTGACCATCGCTGCTTCGCGCGCCGCCGTTTCTTGCAGTTCATTAGGGGTCGGTAGGTTGACCGCAACGATTGGCGCATTGGTGTTGATCTGGCTTTTGGCGAGATCAACGCGAACTTTCTTCAGGCCCAGACCACGGATGGTGGCGAGTTGATCCTGACTGGTGATTTTGAAGTGCCCGAAGGGAAACGGATGGTCCAGCCAGGAGAGATCGAGATAGACGTAATGCCCGATGACCAGGGCGCTAACGTCGAGGGTTGTTTCGAATTTGCTCATTTTACAAAGTATAAATGATAGCGATCGTCGATCTTGCAGGTCTTTTTTGCGCCGATTGCCGTGACTGTTCAAGCAATACGAGCGAAGTTAAGCGAGGCAATTCTGAAGGCCGATCGATCAGGACGTTGCGCTCTATTCCGCGACGGCGGTGAATGTCACTGCGTGGTGCGACAAACGTCACGGTAAAAGGCTTTGCCATCAGGATCAATAGATCGGAAGCTGATGTGATTTGTCCATGAACTGCCGTCGAAATCTCGACTACAGATTGCAAAGAACGACCTAGTGATCCGAGGCCAGACGCTCAGAGCGGTACTTTCCATTGGCTGTCGTTGACCGATTCCGACCAATTGCCGAACCACAGCCCACCAATTCAAGGCCCTCGTCGCTGCAATGCCAACCTCGCCATATCATCCTTCGTGGCATGTGATGCGAGGAACGCGTGTTCAGGACTTCGCAATCACCAATCCTATAGGAGGGCAAAGACCCCCGCAGCTCCTCGAAGCGGCTGGGGAGGGGCAGTCTCAGAAAGGCATCGAGAACTTGACGCCGATGGCGTTCGTCGAGGTGTTGTCGGAGAAATGTCCCGTATAGCCGAGGCGCACTACCGTGCCGTCCTTCTTGAGCATGTCCAGGCCGATGGGTACTTCGGCGTATGTTCTGTCCAGTTCCTTGACGACGGTGAACGGCCCGGCGTACTGGTTCGATTCCGCGACGAGCGGTGATCCAGTCAGGTCGATGTGGCGGCGGCTGTCGTAGCGGCTGTAGCCGACACCAGCCGATGCCAGTTGCTTGGGCGGACAGTTAATGGGGATAGAGATGTTTTGGTTTTGAAATGGGTAACCGTCCCTGACCCATTGTAGTCTCAAGGTGTCCTGAAACGGAAACTGAAGTGGGATGGTACGGTGATCTTCTCGCGGGCGAAATAGTTCGTCGAACTCCACTCGGTGATCCTCGAACGGCCGTCAAGATTAAACCGGGCTCGAACCGTCCAGAAATAGCGTTTTTCAGGTTGCAGAGAAATGCTGATCGTATGTTCTGGCGAAATCAGACCGGTCTTCCAATAAACCACCTCGGCTGGGGCAAGGTTTTCTTCGCTGGCGACAATCAGGTCATACGTAACGCCAACGACCTTCGACATTTCATCAGGAGCTTCCGCGATATCACCTGGACGGGGAAATGCCTCCCATTGAAATTGCGGCTGCAATTTTTCGACAGCAAACCATTCGAATTTCGGGCCGATCCAACGATCTTCGGTAAGCGTTCCGCGTGTTGGCGGGTAAATCGGCGCGAGCCCGAACGCCACTGAGAGAAAGCCCCCTGCGAAGTGCGGTTTGCGATCGGGAAAAGGATAGAGTTCGAAAATACTCTCGTAAATATGCTGCCCGAGAATGCGGTAGCCCTTTTCGAGTTCATTTGTCAGCGGCTTCGCCTGCTGCGCGGACCATTCAGCCAGAGTGAGACGCCGCCCCACATAAAGGTAATCGGTAGCAAATCGCTCAGCATTGCTGGCGGTATCAACCAAACGGACATGCGCTTGCATATAGACGGTCGAGGGATCATTGATGCCCGCGCCTGATGTTCCGACCTCCGTCAGTGTGGTCTCCAGCACAGTTCTAACGTCGTGGCGTGCCAGCGCGCGGTAGTCCCCCTTGTCCGCTGCATTCCGCACAACATCTTCTGGCAGAGTGGCGAGTTTTACTCCAGCCGCTAATGCACTGTCCAAGACGGCGTCGCGTATCGCGTGCTGAATGGTGCGAATTTCGAGTGCGCGGGAAAGCAATGCTTCCCTTGCAAGTACCTGATCCAGATTCGGGGCCGTCGCAGCGCCAGCAACGCCGCCGACCATTCCGGCAATGCCGCAAATACCCAGCATAACGATGAGCACCGCACCGCAGACGCTTCCACTGCAACCGGGGCTGCCGACTCCACTGATGCACGCGGCAAAGGCATTCCCCGCACCGGTCGCCGCGCCGGCAACCTTGCCTCGGGCGAAACCCTCGAATTTGAGTTCCGGCGCACGTTCGAGTGCAACTACTGCCACCGTGCCGAGTTGAGTCTGGTACTCCGTGTTAGGCGGGCGATATTCCAGCGAAGCACACCCGCTTAAGGCGATGGCCAATTGAAGCAGGGAGAAAAAAGCGAACGATCTGCAACACCGCGAGAGGTCCGTGGATTGTCTGAAAGACTGCCAAGGCATCAAACCTCCAATTCACACCGAGTCCCTGAATTCCAGAATAGTGATTTGGCGCTTTTTCTTCCAGCAAGGGGTGCTTGCTTTCCGATGCAAACCCGGGCGCAAAAGCTTCAACGAAAAAACCTGCTTTCCGCCGATAAGCACGCGAGTCAACATTTGTCGGTCTCTGGAGTTTTACGAATCCGGGACAGATTGGGAGTGATGATATGGCGTGGCGACTTGATTACGGCCTTGTCAATTCCTTGATGGTTTCTTCTGCAAACTTTTCGTATAGCCATCCCATACGAGCGTCGTCCTGTCCTCCCGCAACACCGCCGAGCGCATAGGAGACGGACACCTCATATCTGTCGAGTTCCTTGCCCTCCGGGGACTTCAAGACAATGTCACCAGTAATCGAGTCAGAACCAGCCATGAACCCCCACATCACGGCTGAGAAATTTGAACGAACGCGCATATCCTTGACCTGGATTTCGATAACCGGAAGAGGGGTACCACTGGTTATGTTTAATAATGAATTGCCTTCAAGTGCTCGCTTCACGTATCGAAGAAGCTCTTCTTGATTGAACTTGAGGTTTTCGGTCAGTTTTTTCTTGGCTTCATCCGTCAATGAAACTGATACGGAAGCAACTTGGTTGCTCGCTGACAAGGTTACATGGCTCGCCGCTGCTGTGGGTTGTCGCATTACGCCCGACGCACATCCTGCGAGATAGAACACCGTTGCGAGAACAGCAATTAGTTTCTTATTCACGATTCCCCCTGAGACTATTTGGATTCTAGGCCTTGCCAGGTTGGATCGTCATTATGAATCGGGCGATAGGCACAGGCAACGCAGTTTGCCGAATCGTGAATCAAGGATAGTCAATCCTGATTGCGGCAATATGGGTTGGACTCGATCTTCGTTCCGTGTATCGCAGCATAGTCGTCATGTCACGCTAAGTGGCCTGTCAGCGTGGCGGCATAGGGAAATTCCCCCGCAGCTCCTCGACGCTGCGGGGATTCAGTCTCAGAACGGCATCGAGAA
>CAZCJW010000108.1:0-10690 GCA_964499185.1 uncultured Propionivibrio sp.
GGCCATCGCATCCATTACGATCTCGACTATTGCCGCAACATCGAGGGCTACGCGAACCTGGTCATCCACGGCCCCCTCAATGCCACGATGCTCGCCGGCTTTGCCGAAGAGGCGAGCGGCCGGAACGTACGCGAATTCAACTACCGCGGCTTGTCGCCGGCCCTGCTCGGGGAAACGATCACGTTTTCGGCGTCGATCGACGGCGATCGCGTTCTACTGGCAGCGACGCTGGGCTCAGGAATACGGTCAATGGAAGCCGAAGCGCTGCTTGAACCATGATCGCGCCCGAGAGGTCATAACAGCCGACTGTCACCGGAACCACACATGTTCTCCCTTTACGGCATCAGCGGTCCCATTTTCCAAGGCACCTTGGAGAATCTTTCCAGGTTACCTCCGGTGACCCGACGTGCGCCCGTCGTCGCGGCCCGACGAATCGGCGACCAGATCGAGCCCGGCCCGGGACAAACGGCCGTCGTTTCCACTCCCACGCCCCCGAGCAGGCAGGCAATTGAAGCCTATCAGGCCATGCTCCCGCAGGATCTCGAACGAGGCCCCCTGTACCACGCCAACCAGATCATGCAGCCAAAGGTCATCACGGTGAGTGCCGACGAGGATGTCGAACACGCCTGGCGCATCCTGACCGGCCACGGGATCCACCAGGCGCCCGTCCTCGACGCCGGGCAGCGCCTCGTGGGTATCGTGGGAGAGCGGGATCTTCTGATGATGCTGAATGTTGATGGCGGCGAAGTACGCGACGTGCTTCGCAAGCGGGTCAGAGATGTCATGACCACGCCGGTAGTCGCCACCACGCCGCTCACCGATATCCGGCGCATCGCCCGCGTCATGCTCGAACGCAAGGTGGATGGCGTTCCTATCGTAAACGACAACGGCGCCCTGCTGGGCTTCGTGTCGCGCAGCGACATACTCAATGCCGTCATCAAGGATCCGCCGCTCAGCATGTGGCGGTAGTTTTTCTCAGGAGAGGCCATGAGCAACGCAAGCATCCCAGTCGTGATCTATCACAACGCACGCTGCTCGAAGAGCCGGTCGGCCTGCGAACTCGTCGCCGGACGCGGCATCGAGGCCCGGATCGTCGAGTATCTGAAGACCCCGCCGGGCAAGGAGGAATTGCGCACGCTGTTGCAAAAACTCGGCATGAAGTCGCACGAAATCGTCCGCCACGGCGAAGAAACCTTCAAGGAAAACTTCGCGGGCAAGAGCCTCACTGAAGAACAATGGCTCGACGCCCTGATCGAGCATCCCATCCTGATAGAGCGGCCAATCGTCGTTCGCGGCGACCGCGCGGTCATTGGCCGCCCACCGGAGAGGGTGCTCGAACTACTCGATGCCGACGACTGAACTTCGTCAATCCACGATAAAAAGTTTGGCGCCGGAAGGCGTAGAGGAGCGGTGCGCTTCGGCGTTGTCGGCTACCTGGTAGCTCATCCCCGGTTTGAGCAGGAACGTGCGGCCGTCTTCGAGCTCGGTATGCAGCTCGCCTTCCAGGCATAGCAGGATATGCCCCTTGACGCACCAGTGATTGGCCAAGTAGCCGCGCGAATACTCGACCATCCTTACGCGGATAGCGCCGAACTGGCGGGTACGCCAGAGCGCCTTGCCAGTTTCACCCGGATGCTCGGTAGGCGTGATAGATGACCAGTCCGTGGTCCCGAACGGGATTTCCGACATCAGCATTTGTTCTCCCTGCAACGACAACAAAGATTCAAAGCATACGCGGAATCTGCGACGAATGATGATGCACGATGGGCTTGGCACGTTTGAGATCAAGCATGTAGCTGAAACGCGCCTCGAAACTGAGCAGTTCGCCATCCACCGCAAAGCGCCAGCAGTAGATCCCGTTCATGGCATGCACGGAGCCGGAAATCGCCTGCACGTTAAGCGTTTTCTCGTGCAGGGCGATGCTGAGTTCATCGCGACTGCAGAGCTTCGAAAAATAGTCGCGCAAGGCATCCGGCTTGCTCAGCAATCGATTGGAAAAGGTCGGAATGAGCACTGCTCCATCATCATACAGCGCGAGCAGCGCCTCAAGATCGCCTGCATTGACGGCATTCATCCACTGATTGAGAACCTCTCGAGGTTGTGTCATGTTTTTCGTTTTCCAGAAAATAGTACTTCGACCAAAAAAATAAAATCCTTTGTTATGCCAGACTTCGCCGGGGTGACGCGTTCAAATATCATCGCGCCGAATCAACAGGCAGCCCAAGACCTGATTGGCCCGGGAAATGGACAGCACTGACAGAGGATAATTCATCATCGGCCATGCCGGCTTGAATTCGCCGCTCGGGCCGCGGACAATGGAACGCTTGTTGAACCGAGGCACAGACGATGACAGGTGGTGGATGGAGTTGCCCCCATGAAGTGGAGGGCAAATGCAGCAAGGTCAAGAACCTGCCCTGCGATCCGGGCATGAAGGGGTGCGAGCTGTATGGCCGCTATGTATTCTTCGATGGCAGCAAAAATGAGCGGCTGGAGCAAAAGAAGGCTCGCGCAACCACACCGCCCGAGACGGCCGATGACTGATACTGAAAACGATTTGCCGGCCGGTACGGAGGCAACGGCGCTGTGAGCCGGCGTTTCCGTGTTCTCCTCCTCGCAGCACTGTTGGCGATTGCCGCAGCGTCCGCCTTCGCCCTTCCGCGGGCCTCGAATGTGCCCGGCGGTATCGCGCAGGTGCCGCTCGGTACCGTCCTCGACACGCCCGACCCGCCGAAAGCCTGGCTTGGCGAGCAACCGGTCTGGGTCACCCGGGAAAACGGCCATTGGGTGGCAGTTGTCGGCGTGCCGCTCGATACGCCAGCCGGTACCAAAACATTGCGCGTCGCGGCAAGCAACGGGGAGCGATCGGTTGATTTCCCGGTATCGGCAAAACGCTACGCGGAACAGCACGTCCGGCTCAAGGACTCCAGCAAGATAACGCTCTCGCCCGACGACGAAAAACGCGCATTGGCCGAGATCGAGCGCATTCAGGCGCTGAAAAGACATTGGCGCGCGGAAGCAGACACCGATTCCAGCTTTACCCAGCCGGCCGACGGACGCCTGTCCAGCCGCTTTGGACTACGGCGGATTTTCAACGACCAACCGCGCGCGCCGCACAGCGGGCTGGACATCGCCGTACCGCGCGGCGCACCGATCGTGGCCGCTGCCAAGGGCCAGGTCTTGGCCGTGGACGATTACTTCTTCAACGGCAAGACGGTTTTCGTCGATCACGGCAACGGGCTGCTCAGCATGTACTGCCACCTCGACCGCATCGACGTAAAGCCCGGCGACACCCTCCGCAAAGGTCAGCGCCTGGGTCTTGCCGGCGCCACGGGGCGGGCCAGCGGACCGCATCTGCACTGGAGCGTCGTGCTGAACGGCACGATGGTCGACCCGGAACTGTTTCTGAGAGGTCGCTGATTTTCTTAAGATTCGCGACCGGAGGGATCAGCGCGTCGTCACCTCAACCTGGGTGATCCACGGCTCAAGCCGCTGGCCGAACGACACGCCGGCGGTGAATTTCTCTTGGCTTGCCTTATTGGCAAAGAGCGGGCGAAAGGCATGCGGCACGTTGATTCCGGCAATACTGACGCCGCTGACAACCCCGCGCGCACGACTGTCGTCCTGGCTATTGCTCCACATTGGCCGCACTTGCCCGCGCACGATTGCATAGCGGGCGCGGTCCGGGTATTTTCCTCGCAGCAGCTCTTGATCAAGCCCAGCGTCAATGACGAACAGGCGGCTGTTTTCCTTTTCTTCACGGACTAGTTGATCGGTTAGGTTCTTGAGGCGGTTCTTCTTTTCGTTGCTCTCCGGCAAGGCTGCCAGTTTCAACTCTTCGGCGTCGAAATGCTGTCTTGCCCGTGCCAGCGACAGTCGGTACGCCTCACCCTCCAGTTCCAGAACGAGCAGGACATCCCGGGAGAGCGTCCGGTCATTCCAACGGATGTGGCCCTTGCCTGTTGGTGACGTGTCGAACCCCAAGCTTTCCATCTTGGCCTGGTGCAGCCATTCCGGCGCCCCACCACCAGTGTATTCCCAATAGTTTTTATCTCTCCCGGGCTGCGTCGCCACCCGCCAGTTAAGGGCCAGAGCGAGGCCACTGTTTTCCCGATCAAACCCCGTGTAGGGCATGCGCAACTCGCGTTGCGACAGTGCCAGCCGGCTTTCCGCCTCGCCCGAGCGATTCCAGAACGCACCGCCCAGCGCAACGGCGTTGGTCAGCAGAATCACCAGCAGCGCGCCGATCTTCAGCGAGTTTTGCGATTTCATGGCAACTCCTCTGGGTCCGAATCGCCGCTCCTGCGCAACCGTTTCATCACCAGCAGGACGAGCAAGGCCGTGAGGCCAAGCACGAGAAAGAAAAGGTACTTCGGCAACAGGCCCCACCACCAGTCGTAAAACTTCGTGTAGAGGAAGATCACAAAGAAGACGACGCCGGTATTCGCGGTTTCCGTCCATTGCCGACGCAGGCCGAGCCAGATAGCGAGCGCGCTGAAAAGGAAACCGGCAAGCTGGTAGACGCTCTCCACCGTTGATGACGGCCAATCGAGGTAACTGCCGCGCCCCCAGTGCGAGAGGATGAGCACCGGCAGGAAGAACGCCAGCAGTCCAACCTGACGGTAGACCGCTGGAAACTGTTCGTTGCGCACATGCCGCACGATCTGTGGCAGGGCGAATAGGGCCACAGCAGCGGGAATGAAATTTTCAGGACGCTCGCCGAAGTGGATCCAGTAGATGCCACTCCAGGTTCCGACGCGCGCCGCAATGAAGGCTACCAGACACATCAAACCGGTGGCGAGCAACAAGCGCAGATCGCACAGATACGCCAGCAGTAGGGCGTAAATCGCCCACGGGATAAGCGCCTGATCGGAGGGCGTGATGTTGAATATCTGCCCGATCATGACGATGTTGAGCACGAAGCAGGCAAACGCCACCATGGCCGAAAGCTTGGTGAAATAGCCCGTGGCATCGCGGGACCGGACAACCATTGTAGCGCCGTACGTCGCCAAGGACGCCGCAATCAGGATGCCGACCTGGACCATTTCGGAGAACAGCCCCCAAAACTGGCGGAAGAGAAAGAACACGCTGGCTGCCAAGGCCAGAGCGCCCAGAAACGAGGCGATGCGCATGCCCCAGGATAACTGGCGCGAACGCGCGTCACGATCAATATCGAACGATTGCGACAGCTCGGCCAAGAGAGTGCCGTGATGAGCATCGACCTCCCGCTGCTGAGCGGCGGTCAGCTGCAACACGCCTTCCGTTGCCAGTTGCTCAAGCTCCTGATGGAAAACGCGAATTTGGTCAGCCCGATGCTGGGCAGCGTTGCGGGTTGATGGCGTCATGACTTAACCAAAAGGGCAGCCAGGATAACCGCTTCAGAAAGTCTCGTCTTCGCGCAGGTAGCGCCACTTTCCGAGCGGGAGATCGCCCAGCCGCACCTTACCGATTCGCACCCGCTTGAGGCCGACGACACGCAGACCGACAAGTTCGCACATGCGGCGAATCTGCCGTTTCCGCCCCTCATTGAGGATGAAACGCAGCTGGTCTTCGTTCAGCCATTCGACCTTGGCCGGCTTCAAGGGCTTGCCGTCCAGTTCCAGCCCATGATTGAGCAAGGCCAGGCCGTTATCGACGATCTTTCCCTCGACACGCACGAGATACTCTTTTTCGACTTTGGAATTCTCGCCGATCAGTTGCCGCGCCACGCGCCCATCCTGAGTCAGGACCAGCAGCCCAGTGGAATCGATATCCAGGCGACCGGCGGGCGCCAGTCCTTTGAGGTGCGAGGCATGGAAGAGCGCCGTGTCCGGCGTCTGGTACTGGTTTTCCGGAAGAACCAGCGTCACCGCCGGCTGAAAACCGGGCTCGGGCTGGCCGGACACATAACCGACCGGTTTGTGCAGCAGGACGGTCATCTGGCGCTGTTGCGCGGCGCGGGCCTGCTTGTCGAGGGTGATCTTGGCGGACGGATCGACCCGCGATCCGAGTTCGCTGACCCGCTCGCCATCCACAAAGACCCATCCGCGCTCGATGAAACTGTCGGCTTCCCGCCGCGAGCACAAACCGCGCTCGGCCATCAGCTTGGAAACGCGCACGCCCTCGGACAGGTTGCTCCGCGGCGTCGGCACGGTCTGCCGTGGGAACGTTTCGGATCCGACACTCTCCGGACCTAGGCGCCTCTCCTGGCCCGGCCGAGACTGCCCGGAGGCATCCCCACGAATCCGTTCGGCCTTACCCTCAACCGGATTGCGCGGTGTGCGCTGCCGCGGGATATCCTGGCCTGGAGAGGATGGGCGAGGCGGCCGTACAGAACGGTCCGTCGAATTTTCGGACCTTCCGCTTTCCGCTCTGGCTCCGTTCGCCCGCGCAGGCTTTTTCTCTCGCCAGTCGGTCTTTCGGGCGGGGGCAGTCTCCGGATTGTCCGGGCCGGGATCGGCCGGTTTACGCCGGACAGGAACAGCCGCTTTACCACGAATCGGCTTGCGGCGCGGGTTGACCGGTGTTTCTTCGCCTTCCGCCTTGACAGGCAGACGCAGGGTTTTGCGTGGCGTATCGGACATCAGAGAATGTCGAGCAGTTCGACTTCGAATACCAGCGTCGCATTGGGCGGAATCACCCCACCCGCACCGCGCGCCCCGTATCCGAGGTGCGGCGGGATGGTCAGCTTGCGGATGCCGCCGACGCGCATACCCTGCACACCTTCGTCCCAACCCGCGATCACGGTCTGTTGACCGAGCGGAAACTCGAAGGGCTCGTCGCGATCCTTGCTCGAATCGAACTTGCTCCCGTTGGTTAGCCACCCGGTGTAATGAACGCTGACGAACTGCCCAGAAGCGGCCGTATCGCCATTTCCCACCCGTATCTCCTCGATCTGCAGGCCGGATTCTGTCGTCGTTTGTGACATGATTCTCTCTCCTCGAATGAATTAGGAAGTTTAGACCAGCGAGACCGCGCGGACCAGCGCATTTTGCCTTTGGGCCATCGGAAAACCCGAGCCTTTGGGCTAAACTTGCCGGATAGACCCATACTCAGGAGGCGACATGGATATTCGATCGATCATCGCGCCGGCAGTGACTGACTTCAACGCGCTTGAGGAATTCATTGAATCCCTGCATGACCTGGCGCCAAGCATCGAACGTGATATCTCGCGCCTGAAAAACACTCCGGACGACCGTGAGATTCTGGGGAGCCTGTTTCGCTCCATGCACAACATCAAGGGGGATGCCACCTTGTGCCGAGTGGAACTGGCGGTCGCTGTTGCACATCCAATCGAGACCTTGCTGGCGCGTTTGCGCAATGGCGAAATTGCCTTCAGTAACACGCTGGCAGAGGCCGTTTTGCTGGCGGTCGACCGGCTGGAATTGGCCGTCGAAAGCTTGCGCGCAGGTCGACCGTTGGACAACTTGAGACTGTTGCCTCTGGTCCAGGAACTCGAGCGGCTAGCGGCTGCAGTGCCTTCCGAGATCAATGCCCTGGCCAGCGACCTGATCGAGGCCGTGACGGGGTTCCGTCCTGCCGGGGAGGCGGCGACGCGGGGCCGCCGCCGTACACCCAGCTCGATCAGCCGATCATCATCGCAAACCAGCGACGATCTGCGTTTTTTCCGTACCCTCGCGGATCAGTTGGAGAGCCGCTCGCCGCTGTTCAAGGGGCGTACCTTGAGACTTTTGCGCCTCGCTACAGAAACCAACCAGATCAAAGGGAAAGCGGTCGATCCTGCACAACTCGAGGCGGCTATCTACATGCACGATATCGGGATGATGTTCCTGCCCGAATCAGTCTGGCTGAAAATCGGAAGCATGACCCCGGATGAGAAGGCGATTCTGCACAACCATCCCGGTTACGCGGCCGGGATTTTGTACCGCATGACAGGCTGGGAAGAGGCTGCCGAAATGGTCGCGCAACACCACGAAATGCCGGATGGCCAGGGATACCCGGAAGGCATCCCCTCCGAATCGATTAACGACGGCGCGAAAATTCTAGCCATCGTCGATGCATTCGAGTCGGTCATGCTGAAACACGCGCACCGCGGGAAAAATCGTTCGGTGCTGCGCGCCATCGCCGAGATCAATGCGTGCGACAACCAGTTTTCGCCGGAATGGATCGAGCCGTTCAATCAGGTCATCCATCGCTCGGTGAATCGATGACGTTGATGCTTGAAAACGCCTCATCTATCGACCTCGAGCGACGTTTCGGTGGCGTCCAACGGCTCTACGGCGCCGATGCTCTCGGCCGTTTTCAGTCCGCGCACGTGTGCGTTGTCGGCATCGGCGGCGTCGGGTCCTGGGCCGCGGAAGCCTTGGCGCGCTCGGCGATCGGTCAAATCACGCTGATCGATCTGGACATGGTTGCGGAATCCAACGTCAATCGGCAGATTCACGCGCTCGATGACGCCTTTGGCAAGGCCAAGACGGATGCCATGGCCGAGCGGATCCGGGCCATCAATCCGGCGTGCCGGGTTGAAACAATAGAGGACTTTGTCACACCGGATAATGTGGAGAAAATGCTCGGCCGAGGATTCGACTGTGTTGTCGACGCCATCGATCAGGTTCGCACCAAGGCTGCAATGATCGCCTGGTGCGCCCGCCATGGCGTTGCGTTGGTCACGGCGGGTGGGGCTGGCGGCCAGATCGACCCTGTGCGGATTGAAATTACCGATCTGGCGAGAACTGTGCAGGACCCGCTACTGGCCAAGGTGCGATCCCTGCTGCGCAAAGAATATGGGTTCACTCGTGATCCCAAGAAAAAATTCGGAATTCCCGCGGTCTATTCCAGCGAACCCGTGCGCTATCCGGAGGCTGGCGCCGGTTGTGACATCCCCGCATCTCCTGCCGGTCTCAATTGTGCGGGCTATGGCTCGTCAGTCTGCGTAACTGCCTCGTTCGGACTCGTCGCGGCGAGCGAGGCGTTACGTCACGTCATGCAAACGGTTACTACACGCTAAAAGGATCGGGTCAGCGGGGCCGTCCCTCGCTGTCAAGCCAGACCTCCAGCCCCTGGGCATTGATCTCGATATCGTGATTCAAAAGCTCCACGATTATTTCAGGAGACAGCGGGGATCCAATAGCCGCCATTTCCCTGACCATCAAGCCAGCCAGTCCGTTGCGAATCAACTCGTGGCGAGCCTTTCCGGCATCCTTGTGTTGGCGTGCGATGTCAACATACGCGTCGATCAATCGATGCAACTCTCGCGCTGTCCCAGGAACATCACGGACCTGGCCAAAATGGGTCAGATAAACGGCGGCGGGATTGAAACTCGTCAACAGGTTGATGGACGCGTGCATTTCATCGGGATCGAACTGAACCGGCGTCGTTGCGGGGTAAACGAATTGCCGGCCGGAGACATCGCACTCCGGGTAGGAAAGGCCAAAGGCGTCGCCCGTGAAGATATGCCCGGTCAGCGTGTCGCGGAAGCAAACATGGTGCCGGGCATGCCCCGGCGTATCCAGAATATGTAGTTGCCGGCCGGCCAGGTCGAGGCGCAAGTCATGCGTCGCCTCGACGATACGCGCCGCATCGATAGGCAGCACATCTCCGTAAAGCCTGCCCATTTCTTCTGCGCCATAAACAGCCGTCGCACCTTCAATCAGCCGCGAAGGGTCGATCATGTGGCGCACGCCGCGCGGATGAACCACCAATCGGGCATTGGGAAACCGCCGCATCATCAAGCCTGCACCACCCGCGTGGTCGAGATGGATATGGGTCAGAAGGATGTAATCGACCTGTTCGATCGAAACGCCAAGTTCATCAAGCGCGCTCAGCACTCGTGGCAACGAATCATTGGTGCCGGTATCCACCAGTGCAACCCGTCCATTTTCTTTGATCAGATGGACGGCGGCCAAGCATGGGCGGAGATAGTGAGCGTCGACGGCATAAATACCGTCTTGGTAAGCAGTCAGGGGATTCATGAGAAAAAGCCCAAATAGGAGGCAGAGAAAATCAACGCCCTATTATCCGCGATTCCTCAGTTTCTCTCACTCGCCCTGATCAGTTTGTTGAAATGTTGTCGCAGTTTGGCCACTTTTGGCGCGACCACCGCCTGACAGTAACCTTGATCAGGATTCCTTTCGAAGTAGCGTTGGTGGTACTCCTCAGCCGAATGAAACACCGGCGCCGGCATTACCTGCGTCACCACCGTGCTCCCCCACCAGCCCTCAGCATTGATCCGCGCGATCATCGCTTCCGCGATATCCTTTTGTTGAGGCGAGTGATAGAAAATGACCGACCGGTACTGCGTCCCAACGTCATGCCCCTGGCGATTGAGCGTGGTCGGATCATGAATTGTGAAGAATATTTCGAGCAGCGTCTCGAAGCCGATCTGCTCGGGATCGAAGAAAACTCGAACAACCTCGGCATGGCCACTGTCGCCTTCACATACCGTGCGATAGCTAGGATTGCTCGTGAAACCGCCGCTGTAACCGGGTTCAACGGAAACGACACCGGCCACTTTCTCGAAAACCGCCTCCAGACACCAGAAGCAACCGCCACCCAACGTGGCAACCTCTTGATTCTTTTCAGTCATAGCGCCTCCGAAGCAAACCGGATGTATGACTGCGGAGATCTACAAAAGGTCCCCGGCGCTATCTGGCGGAACAAAATGAAACAGCCCTCGTCGCTGCTTAGCGAGAGGGCTGTTTTTAGGGGAGCCTGGCGGTGACCTACTTTCGCACACGAGGTGTGCACTATCATC
>CAZCJW010000109.1:0-10658 GCA_964499185.1 uncultured Propionivibrio sp.
CGGCGTTGTTTTACGTCATGTACCAGATGTTCTGCAACAAGGCGTATCAGCTGGGGGATATTTCGTCGCTCTACCCGCTGACGGTTCTCGGCCCGGTGCTGATCCCCATCTGGGCCGGCCTATTTCTTTCCGAGTACCTGGGTTGGCAGGCGATTTCAGGCATCGGCCTGACTTTCCTGGGCGCGGCGTGCATCAAGCTGAAGTCGATCTCCTGGATGGAACTGAAAAAGGCCTTCGGATTGCACGGCGACTACGCCGGTGCCCGTTGGGCCTTGTCTGCCTCGGTGGTGTACTCGGTCGGCGCCATCTTCGACAAGGCCAGCGTCGGGTTGTTCGACGGTACAAGTTACCTCGCCTTCATCCTGCTGTTCATGACGCTGAACATGCTCGTCGCCTTGTTGTTCCGGAGACAGCGTAGTGCCGTCAGTTTCTCGGCGTGGTTGCCGGTGCTGCTCGGAGGCGTCGCGCTTTACCTCTCGTTCATGTTCTTCCGCGTGGCGCTCAAGGAAGTTTTCGTGAGTATCGCTACTCCAATCCGGCAGGTGTCTATCCTGTTCGCCATGGCGTTCGGTGTGGCGTTCCTGAAAGAGCGAATCAGCCGATCGACGCTCTTCGGAGCGCTGCTCATCATCTCCGGTGTGTTTTTACTGGCGCTGGCGAAGCACTGAGTGTGGCCCAAGGCGTTGGACAGCTATCCGGCTGCAGCGTAATATCGCCCGACTTTCGGGCTCCTTATCGGAGTCTTTTGCGGGCTGTCGTGGATGACTGGCATGCTTTGTTATATGTGACCGATCCGAATGGTCGGCAAGGAGACGTGGTTTTGGATATCAATGCTCGGTTAGGCCTTACGTTGTTGACATGGCTGGTTGTAGTCGCGGTGACGTCGCTGGTGATCGGACCGGAACGCAAGCAGAAGTGGTTCCGCATGCGTGATCCGTCCAAGAGCTTTTTCAATCGGCGGGGGTTTCTCGGCGACTTCATGAACTTCGGTGTTCCGCGCACACGCGAGGGGTGGGCGATCTGTGGCGGTTTTCTGGTGATGATCCTGGTGACGGGCTACATCGCAATCGGCGGGTGATCGAGTCCTGTCGACCGATGTCAAAACTCTACTGCTCGAGAATTGCCCGGGCCGTTGTGACGCCGCTCCGCACGGCGCCTTCGAGTGTTGCGGGGTAGCAAGCACAAACATAGTCGCCAGCGAGCCACAGGCCGTGCAGTGGCGTCCTTGATTCGGGGCGGGGAAGGTCCGGCCGGCAGGAGAACGTGGCGCGGCGCTCGCGGATGACTTGGTGCCACAGCGGTTGGGGCAGGGGTTGTCCGAGCATTTCCTGTAGTTCGGTGTGCAGGGTCGCCACGAGCGCATCGTTGTCGTGCTTGTCCCAAGCCCCTTCGGCGCTGAGTACGCATCCCATGACACCCTCGGTGCCGACGAGTTGGCCCCGATCGAACACCCATTGCCCGAGACGGTCCGGTGAACCGACGTCCATGCCGAGCATCGGAAACGGCAGGCGAATCCCCGCCGGATAGCCGAGATAGACCGTGCCGATGGGTTCGTACTGGTAGCTGTTGAGCAGGGCGGCGATGGCCGATGTCTGCGGATGGTCCTGCAATAGGGCGACGGCGTGCTGCGGAGCGGTGGCAATCACGATGTCGTCGAAGGCTTCGCCGGCGATGTGCAACGGCCGGTCGATACGTTCCACGCGCTGGGATAACCTGATCGTTCCGCCGTGTCCGTTGATGAACCGGGCGGCGGCATCGGGGAATACCGCGTTGAGATCGGTATTCGGCAGCAGCAGATCGGTGTCGGAGCGTTTGCCACCGAGGCTGTCGCGCAGGACATTGGCGAATACCTGCGCCGAGGCTTTTTCCGGCGGAGTGTTGATTGCGGCCAGGCACAGAGGCTCCCACATGAAACGACGGAGGCTGCCGGTCTGGCGCTGCTGGTCGAGTAGTTTGGCGACGGAGATGTCCTCGGTCAGGCGATATTCCGTTGCCTGCAGTGCGCGCATGAAACGTGCTGCAGCGATTTTTTCCCCCAGCGAGCACCCCTTCGCAGCCATCAACCCGATGGCCAGATGCAGTGGCGCGGGAAGCCTTGGCAAACGCAAGCGGAAACCGCTTCCGGGGTAGTTCAATTCGAGCGGCAGGCGTTGGAGCACGCGCGCGGGATCGGCGCCGACCTGGCGCATGATGCGCTGCGTGTCGCGGTAGGCGCCGATCAGGATATGCTGGCCGTTGTCCAGCGCGTGGCCGTGCGAGTCGACACGGCGCGCGCGGCCCCCCAATTGTTTTGCGGCTTCGAAAACACAAACCTGTTGGCCGGCTGTGGCGAGTTCCACGGCGCAGGCCAGGCCTGCCCAACCGCCGCCGATGACGGCGACGTGCTTCTTCACTCCTTGATCCACGTGCGCCAGGCGATCCACAACTTGCGCAGCGGGGTCAGCGACGTGCGTTGGGTAAGTACCTGGCAGCCGTCGCGCTTGATCTCGTCGAGCAGGGTGCGGTAGATCGCCGCCATGACCAGTCCCGGTCGTTGCGTCTTGCGGTCGACGGCCGGAAGCTGGTTCATGGCCTGGGCGTAATAATGCTCGGCACGCTCGATCTGGAATTCCATGAGCTTGCGAAAATTTTCCGAATAGCGTGAGTTGAGGATGTCGGCAACCGGCACGTCAAAGCGCTTCAGTTCGTCGATCGGCAGATACACGCGTCCGCGCCGGGCGTCTTCTCCGACGTCGCGGATGATGTTGGTGAGCTGGAAGGCCATGCCCAGGTCGTGGGCGTATTTCTGCGTCTGCCGGTCGGTATAACCGAATATCTCGGCCGCCAGCAGGCCAACGACGCTGGCTACACGGTAACAGTAAAGCGATAGCGCCTTGAAATCGAGATAGCGCGTCTGCTGCAGATCCATTTCCATGCCGTCGATGATCTCCCGCAGTTGTTCCTGCGGCAGGCTGAATTCCGGCAGCACGGCTTGCAATGCCTGTGTGACCGGATGTTGCGGCTGCCCTGCATATAAGCGGTCGAGTTCCTGGCGCCACCAGGTCAGCTTGTTGGCGGCAATCTGTGGGTCACTGCATTCGTCAACGACATCATCGACCTCCCGGCAGAACGCATACAGCGCGGTAATGGCCCGGCGCCGGTGGGGAGGAAGGAACATGAAGCTGTAGTAGAAGCTTGAGCCGCTCGAGGCAGCCTTTTTCTGGCAGTACTCTTCTGGGGTCATGGGCCGTCTCATGGATGGATTCCGCCGCGATTCTTACATAAACAGGGCGCGTCCGCCCATGCACAGCCAGTCTGTCGGACCGAGTACGGGACGTTGCCGGAATACATCGCCGCGTACTCGTTGGATGTGCTCCAGGATGCGCAGCCCGCCCTGCACGGTGAGACGGATTTCCCAGCCGAGCCGGCCGGGCAACTCGTGGACGAGCGGGGCGCCGGACAGCATCAGGGACCGCGAACGTTCGATCTGGAAATCGAGTAGCGCAGTCCACTCCGGCGTGCAGCGCTGCCCGGCGATCTGGCTTTCGACAATCCCGAAGCGGACGAGGTCCTCCTGCGGCAGATAGACACGATCCTTGGCCCAGTCGACGGCAATGTCCTGCCAGAAATTGATCAACTGAAGTGCCGAGCAGATACAGTCGGAGCGGCGCAGATTCTCGTCGCTGGCACGATCGAAGAGGTGCAGCAGAAGGCGGCCAACAGGGTTGGCCGAACGCCGGCAGTAGTCGAGAAGTTCGGGGTAGTCTGCGTAACGCTTTTGCACTACGTCCTGGGCAAAGGCGTCGAGCAGGTCGCGTAAAAGCGGCAGCGGTAACTGCCATTCGGCAACAACTTTTGCCAGCTCGCCAAATTCTGGGGATTCAGGTTTTAGCCCGTGTTCGATGCGGTCCAGTTCTGCGCTGTACCGCGCCAGTTCCTGCAGGCGTTCTTCGTTGCTGGCCGTACCCTCGTCGGCAATATCGTCCGCACCACGCGCGAAGCGGTAGATGGCCTCGACCGGTCGGCGGAGCTTTCGGGGTAGCAGGAATGAGGCGACGGGGAAGTTTTCGTAGTGTTCGACGGGCATTGCGACGATACGCCGCGGAGCGGCGACAGGTTTCGGGCGGCTGACAGTATAGGTTGTTCTCAGGTAGAATGGCCGATTAGCGCGAGAGTGGCGGAATTGGTAGACGCACTGGATTTAGGTTCCAGCGCCGCAAGGCGTGGGGGTTCGAGTCCCTTCTCTCGCACCAAATTTCAACCGATAACCTGAGCGGACGATTTTACGCACGTTTTTCTCAGCCAAAATTTTCAGAGACTTTAAGGAATTTTCTTAATGGAAACCAACGCGACAACCACCAATGCCGAAGCCGTACCGCAGCCCAGCGCACTCGAACGCACTCTGGAACTGTCGGTAGTCATCGCCGACCTCGACAAGGAAATTGATCAGCGCCTGAAGCGGCTGGGCAAGAACGTCAAGATGCCGGGATTCCGTCCGGGCAAGGTGCCGGCCAACATCATCAAGCAGCAGTATGGTTATGAAGCCCACATGGAAGCGCTCAACGAGTTGCTGGAAAAATCCTTCAAGGAAGCAGTGAAAGCACAGCAAATGCGCGTCGCCGGATCGCCCAAGATCGAGCCGAAGAAAACCGAGAGCGAGACGCATATCGAATTCACTGCCACGTTCGAGGTCTATCCGGAAGTCACGATTGCCGATCTGAAGGATGTCGAAATCGAACGCCCAATCCTCGAAGTTGGCGCAACTGAACTGGAAAACACCTTGAATGTCCTGCGCAAGCAGCGTGTTCGCTATGAACCGGTCGACCGTGAGGCCGCCAAGGGCGATCGCGTGACCGTCGACTTCCTCGGCAAGAAGGGCGGCGAGCCGTTCCAGGGAGGCGAGGCCAAGGATTATCCGTTTGTGATCGGGGAAGGGTCCATGTTGGCCGATTTCGAAAACGCCGCCACCGGACTCAAGGCGGGCGAGTCGAAATCGTTCGAGATGACTTTCCCGGCCGATTACCATGCCAAGGATCTGGCGGGTCAGACAGTGACATTCGACATCACCGTCAAACAGGTCGCAGAAGCGATCCTGCCCGAGATCGATACCGAGTTTGCCAAGTCGCTGGGGATCGCCGACGGCGACACGGAAAAGATGCGCAGCGAGATCGAAACCAATCTCAAGCGCGAAGTAAAGAGCCGTCTGAAGAGCCGTGTCAAGAACCAAGTCATGGACGCGCTGCTGAAAACTAATCCGATCGACGTACCGAAGGCGCTGGTCGAAGTCGAGATCGACCAGCTGATCCAGAATGCGCGGCATGACATGGAACAGCGCAGCGGCAAAAAGATGAAAGACTTTCCGATGCAGCGCGAGTGGTTCCTTGACCAGGCCAAGCGTCGCGTGAGTCTGGGCTTGGTACTGTCCGAAATCGTCAAGACCAAGGAACTGCATGCCAAGCCCGAGCAGATCAAATCGGTGGTCGAAGAGGCGGCGCAGAGCTACGAGCATCCGGAGGAAGTTATTCGCTGGTACTACGCCCAACCGCAACGCCTCGCCGAAATCGAAGGCGTGGTTATTGAGGACAACGTCGTTGAGTGGGCGCTGGCGAGCGCCAAGGTCCTCGACAAGCCCGTCGCTTTCGACGAATTGATGGGGCATCGGGGCTGATCGGGAATCGTCCTGAAGAAGAGGAGCTGGAATGAGTTTTGATCGTGTGGGAACGGAAGACCGCTGGGATCCGCAGGCGCTGGGCATGGTGCCGATGGTCATCGAGCAGAGCGGTCGCGGCGAGCGGGCGTATGACATTTATTCCCGTCTGCTGAAGGAGCGCGTCATCTTTCTGGTTGGCCCGGTCAACGATGCGACAGCCAACTTGGTCGTGGCACAGCTTCTCTTCCTTGAGGCCGAAAATCCCGACAAGGATATTCACTTCTATATCAACTCGCCGGGCGGTTCGGTCTCCGCCGGCTTGTCCATCTACGACACGATGCAGTTCATCAAGCCGGATGTGTCTACCCTGTGTCTGGGGCAGGCCTGTTCGATGGGTGCTTTCCTGCTCACGGCCGGGGCCAAGGGCAAGCGTTTCGCCCTGCCGAATTCGCGCGTGATGATCCACCAGCCGATGGGCGGCTTCCAGGGTCAGGCGTCCGATATCGCCATTCACGCCAAGGAAATCCTGTCATTGCGCGCCAAGTTGAACGAGATCATGGCGCAACATACCGGACAGCCGGTCGAACGAATCGAGCGCGATACCGACCGTGACAATTTCCTGTCAGCGCAGGAAGCGGCAGAATACGGGTTGATCGACAAGGTATTGCTCAGTCGCGATGCAGGCTGATGTTTTGGGTTGTTGCTTCGCAATCTGACTGAACCATGGAATGAGGTAAGCCACGATGGCGGAAAAGAAAGGTAGCAGCGAGAAGCTGCTGTACTGCTCGTTTTGCGGCAAGAGCCAGCATGAAGTCAAGAAACTGATCGCCGGGCCGTCGGTGTTCATTTGCGACGAATGCATCGATTTGTGCAACGACATCGTTCGGGATGAGCTTTCTTCCGACAAGGATGGCAAGTCGGCAAAAAGCGATCTGCCAACGCCGAAGGAAATTTCGGCGCTGCTTGACCAGTATGTGATCGGACAGGAGCAGGCCAAGCGCATCCTGGCCGTGGCGGTATACAACCACTACAAGCGTCTGCGCCATCACGGCAAGACGAGCGATGAAGTTGAACTCGCCAAGAGCAACATCCTGCTCATCGGTCCGACAGGGTCGGGCAAGACCTTGCTCGCCCAGACCCTGGCGCGCATGCTTAACGTGCCGTTCGTGATGGCCGACGCAACGACACTGACCGAGGCCGGCTATGTCGGCGAGGACGTCGAGAACATCATCCAGAAACTGCTGCAGAAGTGCGATTACGATATCGAGAAAGCGCAGCAGGGTATCGTTTACATCGACGAGATCGACAAGATTTCGCGCAAGTCGGATAACCCGTCGATCACCCGCGACGTATCGGGGGAGGGCGTGCAGCAGGCGCTGCTGAAGCTCATTGAAGGTACGGTGGCGTCGGTGCCTCCGCAGGGCGGACGCAAGCATCCGAACCAGGATTTCGTGCAGGTCGATACGACCAATATTCTGTTCATTTGCGGTGGCGCGTTCGACGGACTCGAAAAGGTCATCCGCACTCGTTCCGAGCCAGGCGGCATGGGCTTCGGGGCGGAAGTGAAGAGCAAGGACGACAAGAAGGCCATCGGTGAAATCCTGCGTACCGTGGAACCCGAGGACCTGATCAAGTTCGGCCTCATTCCGGAATTGATTGGCCGGTTGCCCGTTATTGCCACACTCGAGGAACTGTCTTCGGAGGCCTTGGTGCAGATTCTGGTCGAGCCCAAGAACGCGCTGGTCAAGCAGTATCAGAAGCTGTTCTCGATGGAGAGTGTCGATCTGGAAATCCGTCCTGCCGCGATGACCGCTATCGCCAAGCGGGCGTTGGAGCGCAAGACTGGAGCGCGCGGCTTGCGTTCCATTCTGGAGTCGGTGCTGCTGGATACGATGTACGAACTTCCAAGCATGGACAATGTCTCAAAAGTTGTGATCGACGAGAATATGATCTCGTCCGACGCCAAGCCGATCCTGATTTACGCGGATCAGCCAAAGGTGTCCGGGTCCAACTAAGTTCCGCTGCCGCTGCCGTGGCCCGCGGCTTGAAATACGTTCTTATGCCCCCAATTTGAGGGGGCATTCACATCTTAAGAGCCCAAGTAATGACCACGAATTTTTCCGTTTCCGACGAGACCGTCGAACTGCCGCTGCTGCCTCTGCGCGATGTGGTCGTTTTCCCGCACATGGTGATCCCGCTGTTTGTCGGGCGGCCCAAGTCGATCAAGGCGCTTGAGCTGGCCATGGAGTCCGGCAAGGGCATCCTGCTGGTGGCGCAGAAATCGGCTGTCAAGGACGAACCTGAGGCCGAGGACCTCTACAGCATCGGTTGTGTGGCTAACATCCTGCAGATGCTCAAGTTGCCCGATGGCACCGTCAAGGTTCTTGTCGAAGGGGCTCGCCGGGCCCACATCGGTGCCGTTGAGACGCGCGACGGCATGTTCGTTGCCCAGGCGAGCGCGGCGGCTGTCGAGGAAGGAGTCGACCACGAGGTTGAAGCCTTGCGTCGTGCCGTGATCGCGCAGTTCGACCAGTACGTGAAGCTCAACAAGAAGATTCCGCCCGAAATACTGACTTCAATCGCTGGAATCGAAGAGGCCGGGCGGCTGGCCGATACTATCGCCGCGCACCTGCCGCTCAAACTCGAGCAAAAACAGGAAGTCCTGGAGATGTTCGACATCCGCTTGCGTATAGAGCGGCTGCTTTCGCAACTGGAAACCGAGATCGACATCCTGCAGGTCGAAAAGCGTATTCGTGGCCGCGTCAAGCGCCAGATGGAGAAGAGCCAGCGCGAGTATTACCTCAACGAGCAGGTCAAGGCCATCCAGAAGGAGCTGGGCGAAGGCGAGGACGGTGCTGATTTCGAGGAGCTCGAAAAGAAGGCCAAGGATGCCGGGATGAGCAAGGAAGGCATGGCCAAGGTGCAGTCCGAGTTGAAGAAGCTCAAGCTGATGTCACCGATGTCGGCGGAAGCCACCGTTGTGCGTAACTTCATCGAAACACTGATCAACCTGCCATGGCGCAAGAAGACTCGAATCAGCCGGGATCTGGCCGCTGCCGAGAAAACCCTCGACAAGGACCACTGGGGGCTCGAGAAAGTCAAGGAACGCATCATCGAATACCTGGCGGTGCAGCAGCGAGTTGATCGGCTCAAAGCGCCGATCCTCTGCCTGGTGGGACCCCCTGGTGTGGGCAAGACTTCGCTCGGGCAGTCGATCGCCACGGCGACCGGGCGCAAGTTCGTGCGCATGAGTTTAGGCGGCGTGCGCGACGAAGCCGAGATTCGCGGCCATCGCCGTACATACATCGGTTCGATGCCAGGCAAGATCCTGCAGAACATGACCAAGGTCGGCGTGAAGAATCCGTTGTTCCTGCTCGATGAAGTCGACAAGATGGGCCAGGATTTCCGTGGTGACCCGAGTTCGGCACTGCTCGAAGTGCTTGATCCGGAACAGAATTCAACTTTCGTCGATCACTACGTCGAGGTCGAGTACGACCTCTCTGAAGTGATGTTCGTGGCTACGGCCAATACAATGAACATTCCGGCCCCCCTTCTGGACCGCATGGAAGTGATCCGCCTGTCCGGTTACACCGAGGACGAGAAGATCAATATCGCACACCGCTACCTGTTGCCCAAGCAGATGAAGTCGAACGGTCTGAAGAAGACCGAACTGACCGTAGCGGAAAGTGCCTTGCGCGACATCGTGCGCTATTACACGCGTGAGGCCGGGGTGCGTAGCCTGGAGCGCGAGATCTCCAAGATTTGCCGCAAGGTGGTCAAGACGCTTCTGCTCAAGAAGAGCCAGACGCGGATTGCCGTGTCGTCGCGCAATCTCGACAAGTTCCTCGGGGTGCGTCGCTATAACTTTGGCGTTGCGGAGCGCGAGAATCAGGTCGGGCAGGTGACGGGGCTGGCGTGGACGGAGGTGGGCGGCGAACTGCTGACCATCGAATCGGTCGTGCTGCCCGGCAAGGGCAAGACGATCACCACCGGCAAGCTTGGCGAGGTTATGCAGGAATCGGTGCAGGCCGCCCTTTCAGTGGTCAGGAAGCGCTCACGCTCCTTGGGCATTGCTGACGATTTTTACCAGAAGAATGATCTCCATATCCACTTGCCTGAAGGTGCGATCCCCAAGGATGGACCGTCTGCGGGGATCGGGTTATGTACCGCGATGGTCTCCGTGCTGACCGGCATTCCCGTGCGTTGCGACGTGGCCATGACCGGCGAGATCACCCTGCGCGGGGAGGTTTTGCCGATCGGTGGGTTGAAGGAGAAATTGCTGGCCGCCGTACGAGGTGGGCTGCAGCGCGTCCTGATTCCCGAGGAAAACGTCCGCGACCTCGCGGAGATTCCGGAAAATATCAAGAACAAGCTTGAGATCATCCCGGTCAAGTGGATAGACAAAGTTCTCGAACTGGCCCTGGAGCGCCTGCCGGAACCGCTGCCCGAAGATAGTGCGGCGCCTGCTGTGGGGAATGCATCCGACAACGGGTCTGCGCAAACCATCGTTACTCATTGAGGTCTAATCCAAGCATGCCGGAAACAACTTTCCGGCATGCTTGAGTCCATTTTGCGGCACGGGAAAATCGGCGGGTTTTTCCTTGATACATGAATTTTTGCCTTGCTATAAGGCGTCTTCAGGGTTTCCTGTACTTCAACTTCATAACAAGGGGGTAACGTGAATAAATCTGAATTGATCGAACAAATCGCCAGTTCCGCGGATATTTCCAAGGCGGCGGCTGGCCGTGCCGTGGATGCCACGATTGCTGCCGTGAAGGCTGTATTGAAAGAAGGCGGCGAGGTGTCGCTGGCGGGTTTCGGAACGTTCTATCTCGCTACTCGTGCTGCCCGCACCGGCCGCAATCCGCAAACCGGCGCTTCGATCAAGATCAAGCCCGCCAAAGTGCCAAAGTTTCGGGCTGGTAAAGGCCTCAAGGATGCTGTAAACTAGCGGTCTTTGTGCTTCAGTACGACGCGGGTGCTTAGCTCAGTTGGTAGAGCGCTAGCCTTACAAGCTGGATGTCGGCGG
>CAZCJW010000110.1:0-10445 GCA_964499185.1 uncultured Propionivibrio sp.
TCGCGCATCTGCTCGAGACTCATGTTGTCGAGCAGGACCATCCTGGCGCCGGCATCGAGTGCTTGCCGGAGTTCGTCGAAGTTTTCGACCTCAACCTGGATGAACTTGCAATGGCTGGCGCCGCCCGCGACTTTCTGTGCCGCACCCACGGCGGCAGCGATGCTGCCGGCCGCCAGAATGTGGTTCTCCTTGACCAGAATGGCGTCGTAGAGTCCGATGCGGTGGTTCCCGCCACCGCCGCACAGCACCGCATATTTCTGCGCGAGGCGCAGGCCGGGAAGAGTCTTGCGGGTGTCGACCACTTGCGCCTTGGTGCCGGCAACCGCATCGGAATAGTGGCGTGCCTTGGTGGCCACACCGGAGAGAAGCTGCAGGAAGTTGAGTGCGGTACGTTCGCCGCTCAGCATGGAACGCGCCGGTCCTTCCATCTCGCAGACAATCTGGTCGGGAGCCAGGCGATTGCCGTCCTGCGCCCGCCAGGTGATCCTTATCGTTGGGTCGAGCTTCAGGAAGCAACGCTCAAACCACGCAGTGCCGCACAGGACGGCGTTTTCGCGCGAAATGACTGTGGCTCGTGTGACCAGGCCAGCGGGAACCAGTTGTGCGGTGAGATCGCCGCCACCAACATCCTCGGCCAGGGCAGAGGTGACGTTGCGTTCGATTTCCGAGTCGGTCAGGTAATCGGGGAGTTTCAAGGCTGGAGTGCTCATGAGGAGAGACGACAGGCGAGGTTGAGGAAGGAGGATTTTATCATCGCGGTCTGCCGGCGCGTGTTCCTCCGATGTGTTGTCATCCCGGCGGAGGCCAGGATCGAGTGGGTGTTCCGAAAACCTGGATTTCGGCCTGCGCCGGAATGACAGGCGTATGTTCTCCGAGGTTACCGGAGCTCATGACGGGTTAGTCGATGACCGTCCCAGGCAAGGTATTCGCCGCGATCCTCATGCCAGTCGGACAATACCCAGCGCTCCACGTGAATGCCGTCGACGATGTGATCGTGCCGATCCGGCCGGTGCGTGTGCCCGTGGATCATCGTGGCGTAACCGTGCTGCCGCAAGAAATCGTCCGTGGCGGACAAATTCAGATCCATCGTCTGCATCGGCTTATCGCGTTTCGATGCCTCGCTCTGCTCGCGCATCGCCGTGGCGATCGCCTTGCGTTCCGCGAGGGGCCTGCGCAGGAAACCGGCTTGCCAGTCCGTCGTTCGAACTTGCGCACGGAATGCCTGGTATTCCGCATCGTCGGTGCACAGCGCATCGCCGTGCGAGAGGACGAACTGCCAGGAAGGCAGCGAGAGCGAAGAGGGGTCAGGCAGGAGTGTGGCGCCGGAGCGTTCGGCGAAGTGTTCGCCAAGCAGGAAATCACGGTTCCCGTGCTGGACTGCCACCCCCGTCCCGTTATCGGCCAGCTCGCGCAGGCCGGCGACGATATCACCGTTGAAACGTTCGTCCGGGTCGTCGATCGAATCGTCGCCCGGCCAGGCTTCGAACAGGTCGCCGAGAATGAAGATGCGTTCGGCGGAGCGTGCTTCGGTGCCGAGATAGTTCAGGAAGAGGCGCGTTACACCGGGGGCGCTCGGCGAGAGGTGCAGGTCCGAAAGGAAATGGATCATGGTTCTTTCGGACCTTGAAGTTTCGTTCAGCAGACTTCCGCGCGCTCGATGATCACGTCTTCCTTCGGAACATCCTGGTGGAAACCGGCGTTACCCGTCTTGACGCCCTTGATCTTGTCCACCACGTCGGTGCCTTCGACGACCTTGCCGAAAACGCAGTAGCCCCAGCCGTTGCCGTTCGGCGCCTTGAAGTTGAGGAACTCGTTGTCAGCAACGTTGATGAAGAACTGTGCCGTTGCCGAATGCGGATCGGACGTGCGCGCCATGGCGATGGTGTACGCGTTGTTCTTCAGGCCGTTGTCGGCCTCGTTCTTGATCGGGGCCTTGCAGGGCTTTTGCTTCATGCCGGGCTCGAAGCCACCGCCCTGGATCATGAAGCCGTCGATGACGCGGTGGAAGATGGTGTTGTCGTAGTGTCCCGCTTCGGCGTAGGCGAGGAAGTTCTTCGCGCTTTCCGGAGCCTTTTCGGCATCGAGTTCGAGGGCAATGACGCCGAAATTGGTGTGCAGCTTGATCATGGGATTTCCTTGCTATTTGTCGGAGAGAACTTTGACGGATTGGATGATGACCGGTTGAGTCGGTACGTTCTGGTGCATGCCGCTGTTGCCGGTCGGCACCTTGGCGATCTTGTCGACGACCTCGATGCCCTGGACGACCTTGCCGAATACGGCATAGCCCCAGCCGTCGTGGCCCGGGTAGTCGAGCATCGTGTTGTCCTTGTGGTTGATGAAGAACTGCGCCGTGGCCGAATGCGGATCGGGGCGGCGCGCCATGGCGATGGTTCCGCGCTGGTTCCTCAGGCCGTTCTTGGCTTCATTCTGGATTGGCGCACCGGCCTTTTTCTCACCCATGTCGGCGGTGAATCCGCCGCCCTGGATCATGAAGCCGTCGATGACGCGATGGAAGATGGTGCCGTTGTAATAGCCTTCCTTGGCGTACTTCAGAAAATTGTTAACGGTGCCGGGAGCTTTTTCGGCGTTCAGTTCGATGACCATCTTGCCGGCGCTGGTCTGCATCTCGACGCTGGGGGCGGCCAGCGCGGCGGTGGAGATGGCTAGCGCGGCCATCGCGAAAAGAGTCTTCATCAGGCGCTTCCTTCAAAAATGATCTTCCAGGCGCCGTCCTCGCGGATCCAGTACTGGCGCTTTTTCATCTGGTTGTTGAGATTGTTGCTCTGGTAGTCCTGCTCGAAGGTGACAACGACCAGTTCATCCTTGCCCGGGTCGCGGAACATGGAGACATTGGCCAGCTTCACCTTGATCCATTCCTTGCTGGCATTCACCTGTCGCTTCTGCCGGCCGAACTGTTCGAAATCCTGGTCCTTGGTCTTGAACTTTCCCGAATAGTGTTTCAGGTAGCGGTTGACGTCGCGGCTTTCCCAGTCGCTGCGCCATTCCTCGATCTTCTTGTTGAGCGCCGAGCGTTCGCTCTGCCAGTCATCGAGCGACAGCCATTCGATCGAGTTGCTGATGATGACCGGCGTCAGTCCGATCTGCAGGTTCTTGGCCAAGGCATCGAGGTCGGTGTTCGAGAGAACGACGCACCCGTCCGACGCCTTGGGCGGCCGCGAGAAGGTGTCCGACGGCGTGCCGTGCAGCCAGATACCGTGTCCGTTGCGCCCCAGCCGCCTGTCCCATTCGTTCGGGTAGTTGATCGGGAAGGCGCCGGTGCCGTAAAAATCGCCGACTTTCTTGGGGTTGATGCTGGAAGTGACGTGATAGACCCCGGTCGGGGTTTTCTTGTCGCCTTCGCGCATCTTGCCCGCGCCGAGTTTTCCTTGCGAGATGTAGTAATCCGCTACGAAACGCGGGCGTCCGCCGGCGCTGATATCGTTCTGGTAGAGATAGAGCCGCGATTTCTGCGTGTCGACGACGATGGCGTGCTGTTGATCCGGCCGCATCTGCAACAGGTACCGGGGGACGTAGTCGTTCGTCGCCGGGCGGCTGCGGTAGGCCTTGAGCCGGGCGACGATTTCCTCGCGCAGGTCGTTGACCGATTCACTCGGAGCATTCTTCGCGTTGCCAAAGGTGGACAGTGGCATGCTGCGCGCGAGCAGAAGATCGCCCTTGATCAGGTGTGCCAGACGGAAGTTGGGGTATTGGCTCAGCAGCGATTCGGTTTTCTCGAGTGCCCGGTCCAGGCGATTGTCCTCGATCTCGTCGAGGATACGGGACAGTTGCGGCTCGGGGCCGGAATCGGAGTACGTGGTGGGCGGTGTCGGGCGATTGTTCGTGACAGCGGTGACGACTGATCCGGCGAGGCCAAGGGCAATCAGGGTCAGCGGGATCGCAATCCGTCGCATCAGCCCACGCGTTCCTGCTGAATCAGCCATTTGTTACCCGACTTGACAAAAACCAGCGTCTTGTTGGCTGAGGACTTGAGCGTTGCCGACGTGTATTGCTGCCGGAAGCGGGCCGTCGCCGTGTCGCCGGAAACGGATACCTTGATGTCGCTAACCGTGACCATAAGCTTGCCGGGCTTGTCGATCCGCTGCTTGCGCTCCCCTTCCCAGTCCTTGCGCGTCATGCCATTGGGGGTCTGGAAAGTGGCGGCATAGAACGCCAGATAGCTCTTCACGTCCTTGCGCGACCACGCGCTGGCCCAGGCCTGGACAAGCCCGGTGATCTCAGGCTCCACACCGTCGGCGGCAGAAGTCTTGGTTTCGGCCTCCTTGCTAACCAACGGCTTGGCCGATGCCGTGGCCTCCGGTGTTTTTTCAACTGGCTTGACTGCCTCCGGTGGCGCGACCGGCGTGACGATAGCCGTTTGTGTCGTTTTGACACTCGGGGCTGGCGAGGGAGACTTCGCCGGCGCGTCGGCCGCGGCGGTTTTCGCCGGCTCGCTCTCGGTCTTCGCGGCAGAGGCCGTGGGCTTGGCGCCGGGTTTTACCGAGGTGCTGATCAGTTCCTTGATCATCGACAGCTTGGTCTGCGTGGTCTTGTTCGATGAATCAAGCTGCAGGGCTTTGTCGTACGCCTGGCTGGCCAACTTGGCATAGACGTCGCCGAGGTTCTCATGGGCAATTGAATAGCTGGGATGGGTACGGATGGCCATCTCCAGCGCGGTGCGCGCCTTGTCGTACTGCTTCTGCTGGGCATACAGAACGGCCAGGTTATTGTAGGGTTCCGGCAGTTCCGGAAAATCCTCGGTCAGCCGGGTAAAGACCGCGATGGCTTCGGCCTGGCGGCCCAATTCGGTCAGGATCAGACCTTTCATGAAACGGCCCTGGGCGTCCTTGGGCTTCGACGCAATGTATTGATCGGTTTTTTCCAGCGCCTGCGGCATCTGGCCCTGTTTCATCAGGCGTTGGATGTCCGGGATTGTCTGCGCATTGGCGAAGGAAACCGAAGCGGCCAGCAACAGTCCCGTCAGGAGAACTTGGAAGCGGGCTGAAAGGCGCGCCAGCGAAGGCTTTTGGGCGATTGGAGGCATCGGTATGTTATACTTTTCGCGGTTGGTTAAAACCCGCTGATTCTAACAAGAAGCGCCCTGAATCCAAAGTGTTCCTCGTGCTCCCTTTTGCCGCGGAGCCAGACATGTGAGCCAGAAAATGCTGAAAATCTACAATTCCCTGACTCGGGAAAAGCAGGACTTTGTTCCCATTGAGCCCGGCAAGGTGCGCATGTACGTGTGCGGGATGACCGTCTATGACTATTGCCACCTCGGCCACGCCCGCGTGCTGGTCATCTTCGACATGGTGCAGCGCTGGCTGCGGGCCAGTGGATTCGACGTGACCTACGTGCGCAATATCACCGATATCGACGACAAGATCATCAAGCGCGCCCTGGAAAACAACGAGACGATCGGCGAGTTGACCAACCGCTTTATCGGCTTTATGGACGAGGATTCCGCTGCACTGGGCGTCGAGAAACCCGATTTCGAGCCGCGCGCGACGGAATATGTTCCGCAAATGCTTGGCCTGATCGGTCAACTCGAGCTGAATGGTTTGGCCTACCAGGCCGCCGACGGCGACGTTAATTTCTCGGTGCGCAAATTTCCCGGCTACGGCAAGCTTTCCGGTAAGTCGCTCGATGACCTGCGCGCGGGCGAGCGGGTCGATGTCGACCAGGCCAAGCAGGATCCGCTCGATTTCGTGCTGTGGAAGCACGCCAAGGAAGGCGAGCCCTTCTGGGACTCGCCGTGGGGCAGAGGCCGGCCAGGCTGGCACATTGAATGCTCGGCGATGAGTTCGGACATCCTCGGCAAGCAGTTCGACATCCACGGTGGTGGGCAGGACCTGCAATTTCCGCACCACGAGAACGAGATCGCCCAGTCCGAAGGCGCGCATCAGTGCCAGTTCGTCAATTACTGGATGCACAACGGTTTCGTGCGCGTCGACGATGAGAAGATGTCCAAGTCGCTCGGCAACTTCTTCACCATCCGCGAGGTGCTCAAGAAATACGACGCCGAAGTGGTCCGCTTCTTCATCCTGCGCGCCCACTACCGCAGTCCGCTCAACTATTCCGACAAGCATCTCGACGACGCGCGCCAGGCGCTGTCCCGACTCTACACGGCGCTCAAGGCGGTTGAAGCCCCCGATGTTCCGGTTGACTGGAGCGAAGCGCATGCCCAGCGGTTCCGCGACGCCATGGAGGACGACTTCAACACGCCCGAGGCCTGTGCCGCCCTGTTCGACCTAGCCACCGAGGTCAATCGCAACAAATCGCCGAGTCTGGCCGGGCAACTGCGCGCGCTGGCCGGCCTGATGGGGCTGCTCAAGCGCGATCCACAAGCATTCCTGCAGGCGACCCCGGCGGGCGAGGGCGGAGACTCGGACGAATATTCCGTCGAGAAAATCGAAACGCTGATCGCTGCGCGCATCGCCGCCAAGAAGGCGAAGGACTTTCAGGAAGCCGACCGCATCCGCAGCGCACTGACGGCGGCCGGAATCGTGCTGGAAGACGGTCCACAGGGAACGACGTGGAGGCGGGCGTAGAAGGGGGTAGGTCTCGGCTTTACTGATTCAAAAAAGAACCCCGCCTTGGAAGACGGGGTTTTTTATTTACCTGTACAGACCCGCTGCAGCGGATCCGTTGGGTCCAGCCCCAAGGCCGGGCCTCTGTCAGCTTAGCTGCGGACCCTGCGACGCATGCCTACGCCAAACGCCGCGAGGCCGAGGCCGAGGAGAGCCAGTGAATTCGGTTCCGGAACCTGACTGCCAACGCCTCCGATAATCCCGAATTCTTCAAATCCGTTCGTGTTGCAGCCTTGGGTCGTTCCTTGCAAACCACTGGCAACACCTTGCGGATTGCAGCCGAGATTGACCGTTGCGACCCACAGGAAGTTCGGGTCGTATAACGACAGATCCATGTCAGGCGCGAAGGCCATGAAGTCCGCCTTCCCAGAGCCCAAATTGTGGCTACCGGTGTAGGTGAGACCGCTGTCCGTGACCCCGGCGCATCCTGTTCCTGTCAGGGGGTTCCAAAGCGTCGTGCAGTTGGCCGCGCTAGTAAAGGTAATGTCACCGAAGTTATAGGTTGGCGCATTCTGATCCCACGCATTATTGGCGATTGAATCGAGATCCCAGAACTTCACGACGCTACCGTTTGACGGATCAATGATCCGCACCTGCGCACTCATGAAAAGTGAATCCCCGGCGCCCGTCTGGTTGTAGTCGGCATAGAGCAACGGAATGGTCCAGAGTGGATTCATGGACTGCATGGCCGCCAAAAGCTCGCCCACCGTGGAGGTGGTGCCTTGTGACGCTGCCGGATCGCTATAGCCTTGAGGGCTTTGTCCAACTGACTGCCATACGGTCAACGATTGCGGGTCACCCCCCCATTGACCTACCCAGCCCGTGACATTGTTACCGGAGCCTTGCAAGTCCACCGGGTCCTGCAGGCCGAAGGTATTCGTGGCACCACCGGCTACGGATGTCAGATTAACCACGATGTTCCCGGTTCCAGTGGAGAATCCATAGCTTCCAAACGTCGCCGTCGGAATCAGCGTCGGATTCACCGTCTGGATGGATGTCAGGATTTTTCCTGAATAAGACCAGAAATCATCGTACTTGAACGCGATTGGGATGCCGTCCATGAGGATCGCATCCCTTGGGATGCCCGATGCGTCCGGATACATTCCATAAGAAGCGTAAACATTGTTTTCCGGGGTCGGCAGGATAAAACTAGCCGCGTTTGCCATGCCGGATCCACCAACAGTTAATATGGCCGCAGTGGCAACGACTAGATTGCGTAATTTGGTTTTCATGATGTCCTCCAACGGTGAAGCATTTTTGAGGCGTATTAAATTGATACTTACTGATCCATAAGCAATTAATGCTCCATGACCTTTTAAGTCAATAAAAAACAATGGGTTGGTTTTGCGAGGCCCTTTGGTTAACGCAATTATGTAAAAAACTCCGACACTGCATTGCCGATTGATTCAATCTTGTCGTGTAAGTGTTGAGTCTTGAATCCGGTTGACGAAGTGACTCCGTGTCGCGTTCGGTGAGAATGACCGGAGTCTCAGCCGCCACCTAACAGTGCCAGTCATCATGGGTGCGGCTATGCATGCCTTTTATGCCGTTGCCTGAGCGACGGATGCGGTCGCCTTCTTCAACCCCGGCGGGAATCTTTACGGCTAGTGTTTCTCTGCTCGATCGAGAGGGGGTCTTGCTGCAGGCGAATCTTTTTGTGCGTTGCAAGTCGGGCTGGTCTTCGGAAGGGGGCCGGGCTTGGTGTTGTTGCTCTTGCATGAATCGCAACTGTCCATCGCCGGGATACGGGTTCTGGTTTGCGTCCCGACTTCCACCTGTTCGAGCGTAACTTCCGGGTTGTAACGCAGATCCGCATCGCGACAGGCGTTGCAACTTCCGCAGTGAGCACCCTCGCCCCATCGAAAGTCTCGTTTCCCGAATCAGATTCATCGGGTTCCCATATAAGACTCGATGGGCAAAAAAAAGCCCGCTACGCGAGCGGGCTTCCAGGTGGGTTGGGGGCACTATCAGTCTTGCCGACGCCTCCAGGCAAACAGTCCCATTATTCCCAATCCAAGCAGTGCCAACATTCCAGGTTCCGGAACCTGCAACGGTTGGGTTGAGATGGTGAAGCCAAAGCGGAGCGTCGTCGATTGGCCTTCCGGCGTCGTGAATCCGAAGCAGCCTGAACCTTGGTTGGCTGCCGCGCATTCCGCATTGGTAAGGACCGACAGCACACCTCCGGTCACTGGGAAGATGTTGACGAAGTACTTGCTCAAGCCTGTTCCGTCGTCGTAATCGAAGTCGAAGTTCAGCAACCCGCCGGTCAATACGAAAATATCATTGCACGGGGTCGGGCTGTTTGCCGCACACGGCGTTGCATTTGGCGTTTCCGTAAAGGCGATGGAGAACGGAACGATCTGGTCGGGCAGCGACGACTGGCTGGGATTAAATGGCGTCAGCGTCACCGTGTTGGTCAGGGTGGCGGTCAGCAGGGAGCTGCTTCCCCCTTGGATGATGTTGTTGTTGTGCGTCAAGGACGTGCTTAGGCCGAGGTAAGGCGCTGATTGCGGCGGGATGAGACCAGGATAAGTATCAACCTTCCCGGTTGCAGGATTGTTGCCCACCACCAATGAACTTTGCAGATTGCCTGGGTTGCTTGGAGTGCCCCAATAAAGAGCTGTTGCTGGGGGCGTTGTGGGAGAGCCGCCGCTTCCGCCGTAGGTTGCAGCGGTGAAAATACTGTCAACCTCGTAGTCCCACGTGATCACGATGGCGCTCGCGGGGGCGGAAGCCATCATCAGGGCGGCTGCGATACCTGCGAACTTGGATATTAGTTTCATGATAGTCCTCCGAAGGGTTGTTGCACTGGCGACTAAGCATGATGCGTGCCAAGTGATTTAAGTTGCGGAATTGTTTGGCGTAATTTGATTGGAGTGTGAGTTCTGGTCCAGTTTTCTTACCGGACTGTCAAGAACTCCGACAGTGCTTTTCCGATACGCGCCAACATATCCTGCCTTGCAACAACGGCGGAAGGAATTGAATGACGCCGGACACCCGATGTGGAGGAGGACGCATGGCGCCTCAAAGAATTCGCAGGGGTTTAGGTTGGCGCAGGGCCCAATCGCCAGGGGTTTCTGTAAAGACGTGCAGTTGTGCCCGATGCGCGTCTTGGCAAAACGTGGTGGTTGATCGGAACGGAATCTGTCGTCAGCCCGCGAAAAACTCCTTGACCTTGTCCATCCAGGACTTGGCTCGCGGGTTGTGGCGTTCGGCGTCGCCGCTGCTGGATTCTTCCAGTTCGCGCAGCAGGTCCTTCTGGCGCTCGGTGAGGTTGACCGGCGTTTCGACCACCACGTGGCACAGCAGGTCGCCGTGGGCATGGCTGCGCACACCCTTGATGCCTTTTCCACGCAGGCGGAAGATTTTTCCTGACTGGGTTTCTTCGGGGATCCTCAGCTTGGCTGCGCCGTCCAGCGTGGGAATTTCGATTTCGCCGCCAAGCGCCGCGGTGGTGAAACTGATCGGCATTTCGCAATGCAGGTCGTTCTGCTCGCGCTGGAAGACGGCGTGCGGCTTGAGGTGAATCTGCACGTACAGGTCGCCCGACGGGCCGCCGTTGATGCCGTGCTCGCCTTCGCCGGAGAGACGGATGCGGTCGCCCTCGTCAACCCCGGCCGGAATCTTGACGGCCAGCGTCTTGTGTTGCTTGACGCGGCCGGCGCCCTGGCAACTGCCGCAGGGTTCGGCGATGAACTTTCCGGTGCCGTGGCACTTGGGGCAGGTCTGCTGGATCGAGAAGAAGCCTTGCTGCAGGCGAACTTGGCCGCTGCCCTGGCAGGTCGGGCAGGTCTTCGGCTGAGTGCCGGCCTTGGCGCCGCTGCCCTTGCAGGAATCGCAGACTTCCATGGTCGGGATGCG
>CAZCJW010000111.1:0-1337 GCA_964499185.1 uncultured Propionivibrio sp.
AGCACCATCTTCATGATGGGCCAGTTGGCGCCCCAGAAAAGGGAAAGCGCCGCCAGCAGCAAGAGCCCCTGGCGGGGCAGACGTTCGTGGGGACTGGAAATCATGACGGTTCGGGCGGCGACGCCCGGAAATGAAGCAAAGCGAGCACCTTGCCGGTTTTTGACGCTTTGCGCAACTGACGAGCGTTGCGAAGTTTTTTAGATCCCGGTTGTCGAACCTGTCGATTCCTTCCTGCCTCGCGCGTCGTCCACATGAGCGTGGCGAAATGCATTGTCGATGCGCTGGCTCGATTCGATAAGGAGGATTACATGCGTTACATGATCATCGTCAAAGCCACGCCGGAATCGGAAGCGGCAACCGCGCCTGATCCCGGCGAAGCCCTGCTGGCGGCCATGGCTTCATTCCACGAGGAACTGGCGCGCGCCGGCGCCCTGCTCGATGCGTCCGGGCTCAAACCCTCGTCGGCCGGCTGGCGCATCCGTTATGAGTGCGACAAGTGCACCATTATCGACGGCCCGTTCGCCGAAACCAAGGAGTTGATCGCCGGCTATACCCTGATCGAGGCACGCAGCCGCGACGAGGCGCTCGAATGGAGCCGTCGTTTTCCCAACCCGAACGGCGCCGGGGTGCCGGCTGAAATCGAGGTGCGCCCGCTCTACGGGCTGGAAGATTTTGCCCCGTCGCCGTCCATCGAGCGTTTCAGGGCGCTCGATCTACCCAGCTGAGAACGAAACCACCGGGGAGGCGTCGTACCGACGATTGCCTCCCTGTTTCCCGTCGTTGAAACATCTGCCCAGCGAGGAGCCAGACATGCCCTATCTGCTTTTGATCGTCGAACCCCGCGGCCAGCGTGCCGCCGTCCCGCAAGACGTTGCACATCGCCGTTACGACGCGATGATGGAATTTTCCGGCGCGTTGCAACAGGACGGCGTCCTGCTGCGCGCCGAATCGCTGCGCCCCGACGACCACGCCGTGCGCGTCAGCCGCCGCGCGCCGGAATCCCGCCCGTCGCTGGTCGATGGACCTTTCGCCGAGGCCAAGGAGATGGTCGGCGGCTTTTTCCTCCTCGACGTAGCCAGCCGCGACGCGGCGGTAGCCATTGCCGAGCGCTGCCCGGCCGTCGATTTTGCCACCGTGGAAGTCCGCGAATGCGCGCCGTGCCACGTCCTGTAATACGCAAAGGAGCTCACCATGAACGATGAAACCCTCATCCGCGCCGCCCTGACCGAGTGGCAAGCGGCCTTCTGCGCCAAGGACGTCAACCGCCTGATGGCGCTGTATGCGCCCGATGCCGTCTGCTTCGACGCCATCCCGCCGTTTTCCGAAGGCGTCGAGAA
>CAZCJW010000111.1:1437-10330 GCA_964499185.1 uncultured Propionivibrio sp.
GTTGTCCCCCGACGATACGTCCGCCGCCGTACCGGCCTCCGGTGGTTGTGGTGGCACCAACCCCAATCCCGTCGGCTGGTTCGAGATCTACGTCAAGGACATCGAGCGCGCCAAGGCGTTCTACGCGGTGGTCTTCGATTGCGCGTTCACCCGGCTGGAAAGCCCGGGTGAACATCCTGACGAAAGCCCGATCGAGGTGTGGGCCTTCCCCATGCAGCCCGCGGGCTCCGGCGCGAGCGGTGCATTGGCCCGGATGGATGGCTGCACGGCCGGCAACAACAGCGTGGTCGTGTACTTCAGTTGTGCCGATTGCGCCGTCCAGGCCGCGCGCGCAGAAAAAGCCGGCGGGGAAGTCGTCAGGCCGAAACTCTCCATCGGTCCGTACGGGCACATCGCGCTTGTCAAGGATACCGAGGGCAATGTCATCGGGCTGCATTCGATGCAGTAGCCGCAGCGAGTGAGCGAAACCGACGACACCCGCCGCACCGTCGAGGCCGTCTGGCGCCTCGAAGCGCCGCGCATCATCGGTCGGGCAGGGCGCGTCCTGCGTGATTTCAGTCTTGCCGAGGAAGTCGCCCAGGACGCCCTGCTGGCCGCTCTCGAAACCTGGCCGCGCGACGGGGTGCCTGAAAACCCTGCGGCCTGGCTGATGACCGCCACGCAGCGGCGCGCGCTCGATCGCCTACGCCACGCCCGGCTCGCCGCCGGCAAGGAGGACGAGATTGCGCGCGAATTCGACTTCCTGCACGAAGCGGCGAGCGATGCGCAGGCCGAAGCCGTCGACGCGCGTCTCGACGACGCCATCGGCGACGACTTGCTGCGCCTGATCTTCACTGCCTGCCATCCGTTGCTGCCGCCCGAGGGACGGGCGGCGCTGACGCTACGCGTCATGGGCGGGCTGACCACCGACGAGATCGCCCGCGCCTATCTGAAGCCGGAAGCGACCATCGCTCAGCGCATCGTGCGCGCCAAGCGCACGCTCGCCGCGGTGCGCATCCCCTTTGAAGTGCCGCGCGGTCCTGAACTGCACGAACGACTGGCCTCGGTGCTCGAGGTCATCTATCTCATCTTCAACGAGGGCTACGCCGCCACGACCGGCGACGACTGGCTGCGCCCGGCGCTGTGCGACGAAGCGCTACGCCTCGGACGCGTGCTCGCCGGCCTGATGCCCGGCGAAAGCGAAGTCTTCGGCCTGGTCGCGCTGATGGAAATCCAGGCCTCGCGCTTCGCCGCCCGTGTGTCGGCGGACGGTGAGCCGGTGCTGCTGCTCGACCAGGACCGGCGGCGCTGGGATCGCCTGCTCATCCGCCGCGGTCTTGACGCCCTGGCGCATGCCGAGTCGCTGGCCGGCGACCGGGGCTCCGGCCCTTACACCTTGCAGGCCGGCATTGCGGCCTGCCACGCCCGCGCGGCGCGCAGCGAGGAGACCGACTGGCGGCGCATCGTTGCCTTGTATGATGCGCTCGACCAGCTTGCCCCGTCGCCCGTCGTGCGGCTCAACCGGGCGGTCGCCATCGCCGAGGCGTATGGTCCGGCCTCGGCGCTCGAACTGGTCGATGCTCTGCGGACTGATCCGGCGCTGCAGCACTATCACCTGCTGCCGGCCGTGCGCGGCGATCTGCTCATGCGCCTTGAACGGCTCGACGAAGCACGCGCAGAGTTCGAACGCGCCGCGCAACTCACGCGCAACAGCCGGGAACGGGCGCTGTTGATGAAGCGAATGAATTCGGCCGGTTCGCGCTGATCGACGATCAGGCGATACCGCTCTGTACCAACTCGTCGGCCAGGATCCACGCCGCCGTGGCCGCCAGCAGCAGCGCCATCGCGTAGTTGAACACGCGCAGCGCGCGCGGATCGCGCAGACGGAAGCGCAGCCGGTCGCCGACGACCGCCCACAGGGCGATGCAGGGGAAATTGACGAGCGTGCAGACGAGCGCCAGCGACAGTGCGGCGCCCCATCCGCCGCCGCGCGGCAGGAAGAGAATCGCGGCGTTGAGCACCATCATCCAGGCCTTGGGATTGACCCACTGGAACAGCGCAGCGCCGACAAAACCGAGCGGCTGCGAGCTTTTTCCTCCGCCGGGTTGCCCCGCCTGCGCCTGTCGCCACGCCAGCCACAGCAGATAGGCGCAGCCCGCCAGCACCAGTCCCAGGCGCATGTCGTCGAGCCAGGCCATGACCCAGGCCAGCAAGCCGGCGACGATGGCCACCTGAATGCCGTGGCCGATGCTGATTCCGAGCATGTGCGGCACGGTGCGGCGAAAGCCGAAATTGACCCCGCTCGCGGCCAGCATCAGGTTGTTCGGGCCGGGTGTCACGGACATCGTCGCCACGTAGGTCAACAGGGGAAGGTCAGTCATCGCTGGCTCCTGGCAGGGTTCGAATCCGTACTCTAGAGGAAAGCGATTGAAGGTTACAGATTCAGAAAATGAGATCTATACTGGATACAATTTTCACGAAGAACAAACTGTATCCACGTTTCGAACCCTTCTCTGTGACCTGTCTCATGCCGAACGAACACCACTCGCTCTATCAGGCGCTGGCCGACGAACTGCACGGCGCCATCGGCGACGGGCGGCTCCCCGCCGGATCTCGTCTGCCCTCGGTGCGCGAAACCGCGCGCAACCGCTCGCTGAGCATCAACACCGTACTGGCCGCGTACCGCCATCTCGAAGCGCGCGGACAGGTCGAAGCGCGGCCGCAATCGGGCTACTTCGTGCGCTCGCGCCTGCCTGCCCCGCCGCCGCCCACGCTGTCCCTCAAGCCGGCTCCGGCCCGACCGGCCGAAACCGCCGTGCTCGACCGGATCGAAGCGGTGCTGGCCGCGCAGTCGAACCCGGACACCATCGACCTGTCGCTGGCCTGCCCGAAAAGCAGCGACTTCTATCCCGGCAAGCAGCTCAACCGCCTGGCGGCCGACACCGCGCGGCGCAAACCCGCGTTGCTCACCGACTACTCGCTGCCGCCCGGCCCCCTGCTCCTGCGCCGCGAGATCTGCCGGCACGCGCACGACCTCGGCATGACGCTCGCCCCGGAGGACATCATTCTCACCAACGGCTGCATGGAAGCGCTGCAACTCGCGCTGCGCGGTGTCACCCGGCCGGGCGATACCATCGCCCTTGAATCGCCGACCTATTTCAACCTGATTTCCCTGGCCGAACACCTCGGCCTGCGCACCATCGAGGTTCCCACGCACCCCGGCCAGGGCATGTCGCTCGACGCGCTGGAACTGCTGTTGTCCGAAAAGCGCGTGCAGGCCGTGGTCACCATGCCGAGCGTGCACAACCCGCTCGGCACCAGCATGCCGGTGGCTGCCAAGCAACGTCTGGCGGCGCTGGCGCAGACTTGGCGCGTACCCGTCATCGAGGATGCACTCTACGCCGAGTTGCAGTACGCCACGCCACTGCAGCCGACCGTGAAATCCTTCGACGGCGACGGCTGGGTGATTCTCTGCACCTCCTACACCAAGACCCTGGCGCCGGGTTTCCGCGTCGGCTGGATGGAAGCGGGGCGCTTCCGCCGCCGGATCGCCGCGCTCAAGTTCAGCGCCTCGCTGGCGCAACCGGCGTTTCTCGGCGAGGTGCTCGGCGCCTACCTCGAGACCGGCGGCTATGCGCAGCACCTGCGACGGCTGCGGCGCGTCTACGCCGCCCAGGTCGACCGTCTGCGCGGCCTGATCAACGGCGCCTTCCCCGGCGGCACCCGCGCCACCGAGCCGACCGGCGGATTCCTGGTATGGGTCGAGTTGCCCGACGGGTACGACGGCAACCGCCTCTGCGACGACGCGCTGGAACGCGGGATCACCATCACCCCCGGCAGCCTGTTTTCACCCTCCGGCCGTCACGCCAACCACATCCGCCTCTCCGCCTGCCACCATTTTTCCGACCGCCACGTACATGCGCTACTCACACTGGGGGAATTGCTGCGGGCGCAAAACGGCGGATAACCGCTAATCGACCCGCGGAGAATCGTTGGGCTGTGAAGGCCAGGCTTCATGATGGAGCTGAGGAGAAATGTGAGGACCGAAATCCCGTATCACAAACCTCCTGGCCTGGGCGCTGGTTACCACGCCTTTGTCATCAAAACTCACGCTCAAGACCCGAATTGTTACGGGCACCCCAGTTATTCCCCCGCGCCCCGCGCCACCGAACATAAATCCGATTCCCCCTTCCTCCGATGCGCGAACATACTCGAATCGATCGTCGTTATCCGTTTTCTGGTCGGGCTCTCCGAGCGTCAACAGAACTTCGGCCCGCGTTGTCTTTCCGACGACGATGAACCCCGGAACTTGATCAGTAATGTTCTGGCGAGATCCATCTCTGTCGCCAAAAGGGAAGACAGGGACGGGCAGGCAACCCGTCAGAAAGAATAGTACCGATAGCACCCCGACTAATCGGATTTCTGTTGCTTTTGTCACGGACCACGAACCTGAACGAGAGAATGCCGGATGACGACGCCGTGGTCATCGAAAATGACGATCAGATTGGCGACGTTGCCGTGCCACCGCTTGTCGGAAACCTGCAGGAACCACCCGCCTTCATCCCGCGACAAGCGATAGGTCATGATTCGCGAGTTCTCGTACGTTGCACTGGGTTCGCCAAGCCGAAGAACGATATCCGCTCTGGTAGTGACACCGTCCTGGATGAAATCCAACAGGTCACCGCGACCGACAGGCGTTGTGGAACATCCGGACACCACGAGCATCGATGCTGCGATCAGCCAGTTCGATATGTGGCGGACACGTACTGAATCCATGGTTACCGTCCCCTGTCTTTATGTGCTTTCAACGCCCGTCCAAGCGTCCAGAACGTGAGTAATCCGGGCGATGAACTCGTCGACGGCAATCCTCAACGCTCTCCTCGAATCCTGCATCCCCTCCCGAGCATTCTCAGCAATGCACAAGCTCAATAGCTGATGGATTCGCTTGTGGAGGACTTCCGCTTCCTCCAGCCCCGAACGTTTTTCCTGCAACAGCCGCGAGTCTGCCGATTGACACCAGGCTTCGAACCAGCATTTCTGATGGAGTTGCGGCAAACCGGCGCCTCCGTCCGCCCGATGCTCGTCGAGTGCCTTGATCCAGGAACGATGTTCTGCCACCGCATAGAGCAAAGGCAGAAATTCGCGCCTGACCGGAGTGATCGATTTCCAGGTCGAGTTCGGATGCCATTGCCTGATCCAGGACTCAATCTCCGCGGCAGGCATCGGCCGCGCGATTCCGTACCCTTGCCCCAATTCGCACCCGAGGCGCAGCAGCATGCTGCCGTGCTCCTCCGTCTCCACGCCTTCCGCGATTACCTGGCGGCCGAAGGCCGTGGCCAGACTGATGACGCCGTCTAGAATCGTCAGGTCATCGGGATCATCGAGCATATCGCTGACGAAGCTGCGATCAATTTTCAGCTGATCGACCGGCAGACGCTTCAGATAGCTCAGCGACGAATATCCGGTGCCGAAATCGTCCAGCGAGAAACGAACGCCGATGGCTTTGCAATCCTCGATGACCTTTGAGACCTGAACGAGGTCCTCGATGGCGCTCGTTTCCAGGATTTCGATTTCGACCTGTTGCGGACGGATCTGAGGATGCCTCCCCAGCGAATCATGCAGGGATGAGGAAAACGAGGACTGCAGTAGATGCCGTGCGCCGACATTGATACTGGTCGGCAGATTCAGTCCGCGTGCCTGCCAGTCCTCCATCTGATTCAATACTTCCTCGATGATCCAGTCTCCCAGGCGAACAGCCAGCGGGTGGTTCTCGATCATCGGCAAAAAGGCACCGGGTGGAAGAACGCCCCGCTCGGGATGCTCCCAACGTACGAGGGCTTCGACGCCGACGATTTCCCCCGTGCGCATATTCACCTTGGGTTGATAGTGGAGGACGAACTGGCGTTTCTCCAACGCCTGCCGGAGGTGTTCCAGGCTTTCATGCATCCCACGCGCTGAGCGGTCTTTTTCAGCATCGAAGAAGTGATATCTGTTCTTCCCGGCCAATTTGGCCTGATACATGGCCTGATCAGCCTGGCGCAGAAGTTGATCGGCATCGACATCCTCGGCCTGAGGATAGAACGTCACCCCGAGGCTAGCAGATGCGTTCAGCGTCAGATCGTCAATTTGTACCGGTTGCGCCGCAGCGTCCAGGAGGCGAGCAATCATTGGCACGCTGCCGGCGCTACCAGGTAAATCGAGCAGTACGGCGATGAATTCGTCGCCGCCCAGGCGTGCCAGCGTATCGCTGTCCCGAAGAGCTTGCTTCATGCGCCCCGATAGCACGACAAGCAGCATGTCGCCGACTTCATGGCCGTGGCGATCGTTGATCGCCTTGAAGCCATCGAGATCGAGATAGACCACGGCCAGGAGTTGGCGGCGACGCCTGGACTGGGCCATCGCCTGATGCAGCCGGTCAGCCAACAGCACGCGATTTGGCAGCATCGTCAACACATCGTAGTGGGCAATGTGCTTGAGTTGCGCTTCACGCTCCTTGAGTACTGTAATGTCAGTCGATATTCCACACAGGGCATAGATGCGTCCGTCCTTGTCGAAGAGCGGCAGCTTCGTCGAGCGATACGTTATGGTCTTCCCGCTATGCCGAATCGTGTTCGTTTCCTCATCGACAATCGTTTTCCCCTTTTTCAGTACCAGGGCGTCGTTGTGCCTGATGTTCGCGGCGGTTGCCTCATTGAAGAAATCCGTGTCGCTAAAACCGATGATCTCGTCGGCCTGCCTTCTCAACAACTCGCGCGTGGCACGGTTGGCAAACACATAGCGATATTGAGGGTCCTTCAGGTAAATGCAGGCATCCACGCTGTCGAGAATGGTCTGCAGCTTGTTTTCACTGGCGGCAAGGAGCGCCATCTGCCCCTGCAGCGCATTGGTTACGCGTTGATAATCCTCCGATCGCTGGGCCTGCTCCGAAGCAAGGCGTTCCTGAACCAGCGTTGCCACCCTTGCCTCGTTGCGATAACCGCTGGCCATGGCAATCACGGTACGCACCATTTCGAGCAGGACACTCTCGCGATCCAGGCTTTCGCGAGGCAGCGAAACATGCCAAAGCAGCGGGCCGACGGACTCCATGGCCGGTTCACCGAGCGTCAGTACGATACCTTCGACGCGTACCCGGAAATCGGGCAGGAGCGCATAGGCTGACTCGCAGTTTTCCGCTAGCAAAACAACGACACCCGACAGGAGTTCGCGCTTCCCGAAAACTCCGGTCGCGAATCCTTTCGGCGGATCACTTATCAGGCTGAGATATTTCGGCTTCATCCGGGTTTCATGCATCACTGCCAGAACACCACAGCCACGTAGGTCATATTATGGAAAAGATTGTGGGTATAGCCGCTGGCTGTCTGCCGGGGAGCGATCTCCCCGCGCGAAGCAAAACCGGCCAAGGGTACTCCAGGCGGGAAGGCAGTACGCAAAGCGGTAACTTCGTTTTCGACCAGAGCACCGAGAAACGCTTTCCGCCCGGTGCAGCTGACCACCAGGATGCCGGCCGGAATGCGACTGCTGGAACGCAGCGCCTCGCCGATGGCCTGCAACTCGGCGACCATGATCTCCTGGCTCGCCTGGCAGATCTGGACGGTGTCGCCGGCATTCACACCGCCAAAGAAGTTCAGCGAGCCGGCGTTCACAGCCTCCTTGAACATGATCGAGCGCAAGCGCTCTTCGCCCGGGTTTTCGCGCCCGGCGATTTTGACCGAGAGAATTCCCCGGTCCGTCTGAAGAACCGGTTTTCCGGTCTCGCGCTCAAAAAAGTCTGACGCGCTGACCCCGTCGATCCGGTGAATCTGGTTGATCGACGCCGCTTCGATCATGCCAGGACGCCCGACCGGTCGCTGGGCATTGCCCAGCACAATCGAAAAATCCGGTTCGCCATACGCCGCGAGTACCACCAAGGCGTCACTGAGGACTTCACGATTGACGTAGGCAAAACAGTTCAAACCGCGCCGGTCATCCATGGCGAGCCCACCGACGATCGGAAACCGTGAGCCGTCGCGCAAGGTCGTCTCGACCAGGCTCACATCTACGCGAAAATCGGAAACGAGATAAGCCCAGGAAGGTTTCTTGTCTCCTTCGGCAAGCCGTTCCAGCAAACGCTTGAGCTTTCGGTCAACGCCGTCTTGCAAACCATGAATACGCTCAAGTTGCCACTGTACCTTTCCGTGCGAAGTCAGCCCCAAGGCAGCAGCCCCGAAGTCGGTCACACCACCGCTCCCGAAACAGCCGTCACCGGTGTTTCCGACAACGATCACGTTGTCTCGATCGAGCCCGTCGTACAACCCCTCGAGCATGTCGGGGCCCGCATAATGGATCGACGAAAACAGAAAGACGACTTCCGGGTCGATCTCGGCCAGCGACTCACCCAGCGCCACACCGGCCCGATATGGGTCAGCGATCACCGTACTTGCTGAAGCTCCCCGCATCCCAGTTCACCTCATTCAAAAATGGAACGGGCTTACGTGTTCCATCGTCAATATAGCGATTTGGTAGTCTGGTTCGCAAATTCCGGAACACGAAAACCTGTCTTTGTCCGAATGGAGGTGTTGTCCTCCTCGCGATACCCGGTTATCGCTGCGTTGGGACGGGGGCTGCAAAATTTCCGGTTTCACGACCTGCGGCATACGGGGGACTCGCGGCATCGGCATGCGGGAACGGACCGCGACGAACTGAAAGAATTGGGCGGCTGGAAATCGCGTCAGATGGTCGATCGCTACGCCAAGTTTGCCACCGGGAATTTGCGGATGGCGGCGGCGCGGACCGAACGAAACGCCGGCAAAAATGTGGTTCCGTTTGTCACATTTTTGGCACAGCAGAAAATGAAAAAGGCTTGTGCCTAAGCACAAGCCTTTGATAATACTGGTAGGGCGTGTAGGGATCGAACCTACGACAAACGGATTAAGAG
>CAZCJW010000112.1:0-10193 GCA_964499185.1 uncultured Propionivibrio sp.
TGATGCGCCAGTACTGGGGCGATGACTACTCGATCGCCTGCTGCGTTTCGGCGATGCGCACCGGCAAGCAGATGCAGTTCTTCGGCGCCCGCGTCAACCTGGGCAAGGCGCTGCTCTACGCGATCAACGGCGGTCGCGACGAAATGACCGGCAAGCAGATCACCACGCCGTTCGCGCCGATCACCGCCAACGTGCTCAATTACGACGAAGTGATGTCGCGCTTCGAGCACGTGCTCGACTGGCTGGCCGGCACCTACGTGAACGCGCTGAACGTCATCCACTACATGCACGACCGTTACGCCTACGAGCGCATCGAGATGGCGCTGCACGACATGCATGTCCTGCGCACCATGGCCTGCGGCATCGCCGGGCTGTCCGTGGTCGCCGATTCGCTCTCCGCGATCAAGTACGCCAAGGTGCATGTCATCCGCGACGAAACCGGCCTGGCCGTGGATTACCAGGTCGATGGGGAATTCCCGGCGTTCGGCAACGACGACGACCGTGTCGACGAGATCGCCACCAAGGTGGTCAAGGACTTCATGGAGAAGCTGCGCCAGCATCCGACCTACCGCGATGCGATGCACACCCAGTCGGTGCTGACCATCACCTCGAACGTGGTCTACGGCAAGAAGACCGGCAACACGCCGGACGGCCGCAAGGCCGGCGAACCGTTCGCCCCGGGCGCCAACCCGATGCACGGCCGCGACACGAAGGGCGCGCTGGCTTCCATGCGTTCGGTGGCCAAGATCAACTACGAGCATGCCCAGGACGGTGTGTCCTACACCTTCTCGGTCGTTCCCAAGGCGCTCGGCAAGACGGCCTCGGAACGCGTGTCCAACATGGTCGGCCTGCTTGACGGCTACTTCGGCGAGGGTGGGCAGCACATCAACGTCAACGTGTTCACCCGCGAGACCTTGCGCGACGCCATGGACCATCCGGAGAAGTATCCGCAGCTGACCGTGCGTGTGTCGGGTTACGCGGTGAACTTCATCAAGCTGACGCGCGAGCAGCAGCTCGACGTGATCAACCGCACCTTCCACGAGCGGCTGGCGACGCCGAGCGCCGCGTAACGCGTTTCGCCCCTGGCCGGCCACTGTCGGCCAGGGAGTCCGAACCAGGCAGGATGAACAGGGTCGAACGTTCATCCTGCCTTTTTCACTTTTTCTGAACGGATTGCCTCAATGAGAATTCAGTCGCGGTCGCGGTGGACCGAATCCGTCAATGGCTACATCCATTCCGTCGAAACCCTCGGCACCGTCGACGGGCCCGGCGTGCGTTACGTGATTTTTACGCAGGGCTGCCCGCTGCGCTGCCTCTACTGCCACAACCCGGACAGTTTCAGGATGGGGCACGGGCGCCGCGTTGGCTCGGCCGATCTGCTCACCCAAATCCAGGGCACTGCCGATTTCCTGCGCCGCGCCCGCGGCGGAGTCACGCTCTCCGGCGGCGAGCCGCTCGCCCAGCCCAAATTCGCCGCGTCCATCCTTCGCGGTTGCAAGGAGATGCACCTGCATACGGCGCTCGATACCACCGGTTTCCTGGGCAGCAAGGCGACGGATGCGATGCTGGCGGATATCGACCTGGTTCTGCTCGACATCAAATCCTTCGACCGGGAAATCTATCGCCGGCTGACCGGCGTCGAATTGCAGCCCACTCTCGATTTTGCGCAGCGCCTGGAACGGCTCGGCCGGAAGATGTGGATACGCTTCGTGCTGGTGCCAGGCCTGACGGACGATCCGGCCAACGTCGATGGCCTGGCCGATTTCGTCGCTTCCCTCAAGATGGTCGAGCGTGTCGAGGTCATTCCGTTCCACAAGATGGGCGAGTTCAAATGGGAGGCGCTGGGCCTGAAGTATCAGCTGGGCGATACGCAGCCTCCGACGCCCGAGTCGATAGTCGACGTCCAGCGCGTGTTCTCATCGCGCGGACTGGAAGTGGTCTGAAGGGATTGGGATGGTTTCTCGTTCGGCCGGTTGGCTAAATCTGCGTCCTTGATCTACTTTCAAAACGACGGGGAAAGAAGTCTTGGCTGTCGTGAAAGCAAGAAGAGGGAGGGGCGATGCGCAGAGCGGCTGTGTTCTGGTTCCTGCTCCTGTTGTTGTGTTCTTTCGTCCTCCGGGCAGAAACGATGTCTTTTGTTTACCCGCCGCCGGAGGCTGCGGGTGACGAGCGGCATCTCTACTACTGGCAATTGCTGGATGCTGCCCTGGCGTCGAACAGGGACAAGTATGGCGATTACACCACAGCGGCCTATCCCATTCCGATGACTTTCCAGCGTGCAGCGGCCGAAGTTGCTTCCGGGAGAGGCCGGGTTAATATCGTTTCAAGGGCGACGAACCTGGATCTGGAGAAGCGCCTGCGCCCGATCCGCATCCCGCTCGACAAGGGCCTGCTGGGAGTGCGTATGTTCCTGGTGATGCCGGATACGCAAGTGTGGCTGCAGCAGGTGAGGACAGTCGACGAACTCAAGCGATTTTCCATCGGCCAGAGTTCGAGCTGGACCGATGTGCGCATCCTCGAGTCCGCAGGCTTCAAGCTGGTCCTTTCCGACACCTATACGCCGTTGTTCGCCATGCTCGGTGCAGGCCGCTTTGACCTCTTCGCACGCGGGGCCATCGAGATTGCCGCGGAGTGGCGCGCTTTCCGGGATACGGTGCCGGATTTGACGATCGAGAAACGCTTCCTGCTTCAGTACCCCATGCCGCGGTACTTCTTCGTCCCGCGTACCGAGGAAGGCGAGCGCATGGCCGAGCGCATAGAGGATGGGCTGCAACGGCTGCGGCTTAGCGGCGAGTTCGAGCGCCGCTACCAGGACTGGAAAAAACTGGTATTCAAGGACATTCAGTTGGCGGGCCGCACCGTGTTCAGGTTGCCGAATCCGGAATTGTCACCGGAGACACCGCTCGACGACGGATACTGGTGGGACGATCTGGCCAGCGAACTGGCCCTGCCGCGTTGAATTCCTGCTCTGTGCGCTCGGGAAGTCCAGCGCAGGGGAGCGGGCCTTCTCCGAAGGGTCGGCCCTCCCTGGCGTCAGTCCGGGCGGTGTTTGCGGTGACCCCGGCAACCGTCCGGACCGAGTCGATCAATACTCCATGAAGATGCGCTGCAGTTCCTTGGTGTCGTTGGTGGCGGTAAGCGCGACGGACGCCAGGATGCGGGCCTTCTGCGGGTTCAGATCGTTGGCGACGATCCAGTCGTACTTGTCGTCCGGTTGTTCCGCGTTGCGGATCACGAAGCCGCCCGCATTGACGTGCGATGAGCGGATGATATGCAGGCCCTTGCCGCGCAGTTCCTGCAGTGTCGGCACCAGCGTGTTGGCGACCGAGCCGTTGCCGGGACCGGCGTGGATGATGGCCTTGGCGCCAGCGGCCGCGAAGGCGCGGTGCGCCGTGTCGCTGACGTTTCCGGCGGCATAGGCGATCTCGACGAGCGGCAGGCTGTCGATCTTGTCGATGTCGAACTCGGACGTTGTGGTGTGGCGCTTGTCGAGCTTGCGGAACCAGTAGTTCTTGCCTTCAACGACCATGCCCAGGGCGCCCCACGGGCTTTGGAACGCATCGGGACGGACGTTGATCATCTTGCTCACGTCGCGGCCGCTGTTGATCGTGTCGTTCATTACCACGAAGGTGCCCCGGCCGCGCGCGTCCTTGCTGCCGGCGACGGTAATGGCGTTGAGGAGGTTCAGCGCGCCGTCGGCCGAGATGGCAGTGCCCGGACGCATCGAGGCGACGACGATGATCGGCTTCTCGGTCTTGACGACCAGGTTCAGGAAGTAGGCGGTCTCTTCCGTCGTGTCGGTGCCGTGGGTGATCACGATGCCGTCGACGTCGTTCTGCTTGACCAGCGCGGAGACGCGCTTGCCGAGAGTCAGCAGGGTGTCATTCTTGAAGCTTTCCGAGGCGATCTGGAAGACCTGTTCGCCGCGCACGTTGGCCACTTTTTCCAGTTGCGGAAGGCCGGCGATCAGCTTGTCGACGGGCACCTTCGCGGCCTGATACGTCGCGCTGTTCATCGCGTCGGCGCCGGCGCCGGCGATCGTTCCGCCGGTGGCGAGGATGACTACGTTGGGCTTGACGGCTTGCGCATGTGCAAGCGAGGCACCGAATACGCCGCTGAGAATGGCCGTGCTGACGCACAGTGCGCGGGCGAAACCGGAGAATCGGGAAAATCTCATTTGAAGCTCCTTCCTGTAAACGTTGTCTTTAACGTGATTGCTACTTTTGGTTCGACTTCGTGACTGTCGACGAGCGCTGCTCAATACCGCGAGCGCATGATCCATAGGGCAAGGTGCGTGCCAACCGCCACGCTCTCTCGTTTTTATTTCAACCCATTGTTTTATTGAGCTTCGCATCCCGGCATGAAAGCGGTGCGAGTGTGGAAAATGAAATTTACTGCGTTGTTGCAGTGTGGAAACCGAAACTGCCGGGCGTCTGATACGAAACCTGCGATGCCGTATATGTGCCCGGCAACGCGAAAAGGGCGACGTTCATGCTTTCGTCCTGTCTGCCTTGATTGGCGCGGGCTACGTATTTCGAACGGATTGTCGTGGTAGTGGGCGGAGGAGGAAGCCGGACGGTGCTGTTAGAATGCCCCATTTTTGGATTCTGCCGTGGATGCTCTGCTTCTCCTCAAGGCGCTGATTCTGGGAATCGTCGAGGGCCTGACGGAATTCCTGCCGATTTCCTCGACCGGCCACTTGATTCTGGTCGGCGACATGCTCGATTTCAACGACGATCGCGCCCGATTGTTCACGATCGTCATCCAGTCCGGCGCCATCCTGGCAGTAGTATGGGAGTATCGCGAGCGCATCGCTAACGTCGTTCGTGGTCTTGGGCGTGAGCGGATGGCCAATCGCTTCGCGTTGAACGTGTCGATCGCGTTCCTGCCTCTGGCTATTCTCGGGCTGCTCTTCAAGAAGATTATTGAGGCATATCTGTTCAAACCAGTGCCGGTGGCGATGGCTTTCATTGTGGGTGCCTTGCTGATTCTGTGGGCCGAGAGGCGCGACCACGTGATCCGGGTACAGTCGGTCGACGACATGTCGCCGCTCGATGCGCTCAAGCTTGGCCTGGCCCAAGCGCTGGCGCTGATTCCAGGCACCTCGCGATCCGGAGCAACGATCATCGGGGGGCTGTTGTTCGGCTTGTCGCGCCGTGCGGCGACCGAATTTTCGTTTTTTCTGGCTATTCCCACGCTGCTGGCTGCAACGGTGTACCAGCTTTACAAGGAGCGGGCGCTGCTCAACACCGACGATATCGGCATGTGGGTCGTCGGGTTCGTTTCTGCCTTTCTCTCGGCATTCCTCTGTGTGCGCTGGTTGTTGCGCTTCATCTCCACCCACGATTTCACACCGTTCGCCTGGTATCGCATCTTCTTCGGCATCGTGGTGCTGGTGACCTGGCAGTTCGATCTGGTGGCGTGGACCGCATCGTGAGCGCCGGCATCCTGTACCTGCATGGATTCTGTTCCTCGCCCGACTCCTGGAAGGCGCGATTGCTGGTGGATGCGATGAATCGGCGCGGGCAGGGTGAGCGTCTGTTCTGCCCCTTTCTGTCACCCGTGCCGCGGGAGGCTATTGCCCAAGCGGAGGAAATCATCCGCCGGGAAACAGGGCCGTTGACCGTCGTCGGAAGCTCTCTGGGCGGTTTCTACGCCACCTGGCTGGCCGAGAAGTTCGATCTGCGCGCCGTACTGATCAATCCGGCGGTGGTAGCGCCGATCTCGCTGGAAAAGTACCTCGGCACGCAGACCAATCTGCACACCCAGGAAAATTTCGAGTTCACCGTCGAGCACATCGCACAGCTGCGTGCGCTGGAAGTCGAGCGCGTGACGCCGGAGCGTTATCTGTTGATGGTCGAGACCGGCGACGAAGTGCTCGACTATCGGCTGGCCGTGGAGCGCTATGCCGGCTGTCGACAGATCGTGCTCGAAGGTGGCGATCACAGTTTCACGCGATTCCCCGACTGCTTGCCGCAACTCATTGAATTTTGCCGGTTATAATCCACACGATGCATGTTTTATTTGAAGAAGAGGGCGCCTTCAAAGCTGCCTCCGTTCTGGCCGACAACGATACCTCGTTGCAGGTCGAAATGGCCTCCGGCAAGCGCGCCAAGATCAAGTCGTCGAATGTCCTCCTGCGCTACAAGGAACCGTCGCCGGGGGAACTGCTGAGCCTTGCCGAGGCGATGGCGGAGGGGATAGAAACCGAGTTCCTGTGGGAGTGCGCGGGCGATGGCGAATTTTCTTTTTGTGATCTTGCCGACGACTACTTCGGCGGTGCCGGGCAAAAAGCCTCTCCGGTCGAAGCGGCTGCGTTGCTGCTGGCCCTGCACTCAGCGCCCGTCCATTTTCATCGCAAGGGCAAAGGGCGTTTCCGCAAGGCGCCTCCCGACATTCTCGCAGCCGCTCTGGCCGGTCTTGAAAAGAAGCGTCAGCAAGCGCTAGCCATCGAGCGCATGGCCGGCGAACTCAAGGCGTTTTCCCTTCCGCCGGAGTTCGCGCCGCTGCTCGATCAGTTGCTCTACAAGCCCGATCGCAATCGCCCGGAGACCAAGGCACTGGAAGCCGCCTGCGCGGAAACCGGGCTCTCGGCGCTGCATCTGCTGGAGAAGTGCGGGGCTATCCGTTCGCCCTACGACTATCACTATCAGCACTTCCTGCGCGAGCAGTTCCCGCGTGGTACCGATTTCCCCGAAATTGATACACCGCCGTTGCCGGAAGGGTTGCCGCGTGCCGAAGTGCGCGCCTTCTCCATCGATGACGCCGCGACCACCGAGATCGATGACGCGTTCTCCCTGCAACAACTCCCGGGCATCGGGTGGCGGGTGGGCATTCATATCGCGGCGCCGGGTCTGGCCATACTTCCCCATTCCTCGTTTGACCTGATCGCGCGGTCGCGGTTGTCGACCGTCTATATGCCGGGGAACAAGATCACCATGCTGCCCGATGCTGCCGTCGCCAACTTCACGCTGGCCGAGGGGCGCGACTGTCCGGCAGTTTCGCTCTACCTGACGGTGTCGCCGGAATATGAGATCACCGGCCACGAATCGCGGGTCGAAATCGTCCCGATCGTCGCCAACCTGCGGCACCACGACGTTGAGCCCGTGTTCAACGAGCAGACGCTGGAACAGGGGGTGCCGGAGTTTCCGTTCCGCGACGAACTGAAAACCCTGTGGCAACTGGCCAACGCCTGCGAAGGCCGGCGCGGCAAGCCGTCGGCGATGCAAGGCATCAATGACTATAACTTCGCCATCGAAGGTGATCTGGCGGATCCCGAGCAATGCCGCGTGGAGATCAACGAGCGCAAGCGAGGCAGTCCGCTCGACAAGCTGGTGTCGGAATTGATGATCGTGGCCAACAGCACGTGGGGCGGGCTGCTGGCGGAAAAAGGGGTTCCGGCCATCTACCGCGCGCAGACCGGCGGCAAAGTGCGCATGACCACCTCGCCGCAGCCGCATGATGGTCTCGGCGTCGATCAATACGCGTGGTCGTCGTCGCCGCTGCGGCGCTATGTCGACCTGGTTAACCAGTGGCAACTGGTAGCCTGCCTGAAAGGCGAGGCTCCGCCGTTCAAGCCGAAATCCGAATTGCTGTTCGCCGCCATGCGCGACTTCGATCTCACCTACAGCGCGTACGCCGAGTTCCAGCGCCACATGGAGCGCTATTGGTGTCTTCGCTGGCTGCGCCAGGAAAAAGTGCAGACGATCGATGCCACCATCCGGCGGGAAAATCTGGTTAAACTTGATCACCTGCCGCTGCTGCAACGTGTGCCTTCCGTTCCCGAGCTGAAGCCGGGGCAGCGCGTCCGGCTGTCGGTTGAGGCAATGGATTTCCTGACACTCGACTTGAACTGTCGCTATCTGGAAACGTTGGACGTTGTCGCAGTGGAAGTCGGTGTCGAGGAGGAAGAAACAGAAGGAGCGGTTGACTGACGTGAGCGGGGTAATGGCGCGGAAATGGTCGGCTTCGGATGGCGAGCGCAATCTGCGGGTTGCCCTCGGCATTTCCTTGTTGCTGCACGGTGTGCTCCTGTCCTTGCACTTCAAGTTTCCCGAGGCATCGCGCGCCTTTCAGGACAAGGCTCTGGACATCATCCTGGTCAATGCAAAATCGGCCAGGGCGCCAACCGAGGCGCAGGCTCTTGCGCAGGCCAACCTGGACGGCGGGGGCAGCAGCGAACAGAACCGCCGGGTCAAGACGCCGCTCCCGCCGTCGTCCAGGCAACAGTTGGGCAACGATCTTGAACAGGCCCAGAAACGGGTGCAATCGCTGGAAGTGCAGCAACGGCGTTTGCTGGATCAGACCAGAAGCAAGCGGGCCCCGCCGTCCAGAAGCGAAGAGGAGCCGCAGCCCGCGCCCGAAACGACGCCGAGCGGCCGCGACCTGATGAGCAGCGCGCTGGAAATGGCCCGTCTGCAAGGGGAAATCTCCCGGAATACCGACGAATATAACAAGCGCCCGCGTGTGAAGAATCTCGGGACACGGGCCGTGGAGTACCGGTTTGCGCAGTACATGGAAGACTGGCGGGTCAAGGTCGAGCGCGTCGGTACGCTGAACTATCCGGAAGCAGCGAAGGGAAAACTCTACGGGAGCCTGGTGCTTTCGGTCAGGATAAAGAACGACGGCAGCGTCGAACGGGTCGATATCGATCGGTCTTCAGGGCACCGGGTGCTTGACGACGCGGCCCGGCGCATCGTGCGCATGGCGGAACCTTTTGCCGCTTTCCCTGCCGATATCCGTCGTGATTTCGACATTCTGGAAATCACCCGGACCTGGAGCTTTACCAGTGGCAACCAGCTCGAAACCAAATCGCGCTGAACTTCTCTTTCAACAAAAGGCAAATCGAACACATGACAGATAAATACTGCGTATTTGGTAACCCCATCAGCCACAGCAAGTCGCCGATCATCCATGCGGCCTTTGCCCGTCAGACCGGGCAGGATATCGAGTATCGTGCGATCCTGGCCCCGACAGACGGGTTCGCGGATGCAGTCGATGCCTTCATCGCCGAGGGTGGAAAGGGCGCCAATGTTACCTTGCCCTTCAAGCAGGAAGCGTTTCAGCTGGCCACCCGGCTGACGCTGCGCGCTGAGCAGGCCGGTGCGGTGAATACGCTGCTGTTCAACGATAGCGAGGTGGTGGGCGACAACACCGACGGTGTTGGCCTGCTACGCGACATCATGATCAACCTGCGCTACCCGATCGAGGGCAAACGGGTGTTGTTGCTGGGGGCCGGAGGGGCGTCCCGCGGCGTGGTTGGCCCGCTGCTCGGCGAGCATCCGGAGTCCTTGACCATCGCCAACCGCACGGTGCCCCGTGCCCGTTCACTGGCCGAACACTTCGCTTCTGTCGGCCCCGTCACCGGTTGCGGTTACGACGAGTTAGCCGGGCGCGTTTTCGATATCGTCATCAACGCCACGTCCGCCAGCCTGAGCGGCACCATGCCGCCCTTGCCCAAAGGGATCTTTGCCCCGGGTAGCCTTGCCTACAAGATGATGTATGGCATGGGCGACACGCCGTTCAGTGCTTTTGCCCGCGAACAGGGAGTGGGGCTGTTTTCCGAAGGACTGGGTATGCTGTTGGAACAGGCCGCCGAGTCGTTCTTCCTCTGGCGTGGAGTCCGTCCGGATTGCAAGCCGGTTGCGGAATTGCTCCAGAAGAAGGCATGAGCGGCCCGTCGAAAGAGGCCGTTTCCGTCGTCGCGCGCTGGATCAGGAGGCTGTTGCTCGGCCTTGTCGTGATGGTGCTGCTGTACCAGCTGTGGTTGTTTGGATGGGTCGTCCTGTGGAACTGGGTCAATCCAGGCATGACTCGTTTCATGGAAATCCGTCTGACCGAGTTGCAGTCCAAGAATCCTCGTGCGCAGTTGAAGAAACACTGGGTTGATTACGGGAGAATTTCCATTCACCTGAAGCGCGCCCTCATCGTCGCCGAGGACGATCTGTTTACGCAGCACGACGGATTCGACTGGGACGGTATCCAGAAGGCCATGGAAAAGAACCAGCGGCGCGGGAAGATCGTCGCTGGCGGATCGACGATCTCCCAGCAGCTGGCCAAGAACCTTTTTCTTTCGCCGGCCAAGACCCCATGGCGCAAGGCCCAGGAGGCAGTGATCACTCTGATGATCGAATCGGTCTGGAGCAAGCAGCGCATCTTCGAGGTTTATCTCAACGTGATCGAATGGGGTAACG
>CAZCJW010000113.1:0-5606 GCA_964499185.1 uncultured Propionivibrio sp.
GACCGGGCGGTCGAGGCCATGCGCTCGGGCGCCTGCGACTTCCTGCTCAAGCCGTTCGAACCCAAAGCCCTGCTCGAGCATGTGGCGCGCTATCGCCTGCCGGAATCGATGGACGACGACCGCGTAGTGGCGTGCGACCCGGCCAGCCGCAACCTGTTCGCCCTGGCGGCCCGGGTGGCTCAGACGGATACGACGGTTTTGCTGACCGGCGAAAGCGGTGTGGGCAAGGAGATTGTTGCCCGTTATATCCACAATCATTCGGCGCGGCGTTCGGGCCCTTTCGTGGCCATTAACTGCGCGGCGATTCCCGACAGTCTGCTGGAAGCAACGCTGTTCGGCTACGAAAAGGGCGCGTTCACCGGGGCGCAACAGGCGCAGGCCGGCAAGTTCGAACAGGCGCAGAACGGAACGCTCCTGCTCGATGAGGTTACCGAGATGCCGCTGGGCTTGCAGGCCAAACTGCTGCGCGTGCTGCAGGAGCGCGAGGTCGAGCGGGTAGGGGGCAAGAAGCCGGTAGCGCTGGACATTCGCCTGATCGCCACGTCCAACCGGGACATGGCCGAGGCCGTAGCCAAGGGCGTGTTGCGCGAGGATGTTTACTATCGCCTCAATGTCTTTCCTTTGCTGATCCCTGCCTTACGTCAGCGACCCGACGATATCGTTCCTCTAGCCACGCATTTTTTGGCCGAACACGGTGGTCGTTCCGGCCGCAGCGGCTTGCGGCTGGCACCTTCGGCCGAGGAATCCTTGCGCCGTTACAACTGGCCGGGCAACGTGCGCGAACTGGAGAACGTGATGCAGCGTGCCTTGATCTTCGCTGCCGGCGATACGGTCGAAGCGGACGCCTTGCACCTGATGCCCCCTCCCGTTGTCAAGGTGCCGCCGGCGACCGCTGTTCCTGCGCCAACGCCCGCAACGACGACGCTGCCGCCGGACGCGTCACGAACCAACAACATGCGGGACTTGGAGCGCGAGCACATTCTGGATACCCTCGCGGCGGTGGGCGGATCGCGAAAACTTGCTGGTGAGCGTCTTGGTATGTCGGAACGAACCTTGCGGCACAAGCTCAAACAATACCGTGAAGCCGGTTTGTTCAATGAATGACGCGGGTGATCGTTGATTGGTCTGGCGCGTTTATTGCATGAGGTCAAGCGAAACGAGTCTGGAGAGGTAAATGGAAACCAAAGGTATCGATCAGATGTTGAGTGTGCTGCGTGCCACGGCGACGCAGGCCAGCGGCCGTACCAGCGAGGCCCAGACTGCCGCGGCGGGTGGGGCTGATTTTGCGCAGGTACTGAAAAACACCCTAGAGCAAGTCAATCAGACCCAGCTGCAGGCGGAAGACATGGCGGCAAAATTTGCCGCCGGCGACAGCAACGCCAACCTGCATGAAGTGATGATCTCCCTGCAAAAGGCCAATTTGTCGTTCCAGGAAATGGTACAAGTGCGCAACAAGCTGGTCAGCGCGTATCACGACGTGATGAATATGCAGGTGTGACCGCAACGTGTTCCAACGGTCGTTTTTGACGGCGCCTGCGGGCGCCGTCGTTATTTCAGGTCAGTCCGCTCAGGCGGGCCTTGCGTTCCCTTTCCATGCGCGTGATATAGCGCTGGACTGCGGCCAGGCGGGGGGGCGGCAAGTTGACATACTCACAGCCGAGACGCACAAAGCGCGATCCGCTGCGGGTGGTGACATCGAACATGTTGCGCACGCCCAACGTTGTAACCAGCAACCCCTCCTCGGGCAGCGGGATCTTGCAATTTTCCAGCGTGTCGCCTTTCTGCAACAGACTGGCTTGGTTAGGTGTGACCATAAGTCCGACACCGCCGCCACTGATATCGAGCAACGGCGCATCCAGAAAATGCTCGTCGTGTTCGCCACGCCTGATTGTGGTGGTGAGCTTGATCGGGTTGGCGATGGGTGTGGCGAGACGAAAATATTCCCGACGCTGGAGGCGGAGCAGGTTCTCCGGTACGGTCGCGGCGAAGGCAGGGCGGCCCTCGCTCTCAGCGATGATCAGTTTGTCTGCGCTGAACTGGATCTTGACCTTGTCGACGACTGCCGTAAAGATGAGTCGGTTGGCTTGAAGGGCTTTCTGGTTCATCTCATCGTTGCTGCCGACGTCCACGACGAATTCGCTGTCGTCCGCCGTAAGGGAAAGCATCGACGTCAGGAAGAACGATTTCCCCTGATCAAAATGGACCGTTATCAACGAGCCCTTCTTGATGAGCGTGCGCAGTACGGCGAGAATTTCCATCCTTGAATGCAGCAGATACTGGCTGTATTCATCGATCTGTTCGAATTCGAAGCCGGCAAATACGTGTTCCGGGTCTTCAGGTTTGTGAACTTCGATCATTGCGTATCCTGGGGCCAACAACTCGATTGAGTCTAACAGGACATCGCGGGATATTCCACGTCGAACCGCGTGGATCTAAAGGGGTGCGGATTCAGGGGTTGTCGGCAAAACCGGGGCGGGGCCCGCCGGACGGCCGCTTTCCAGCCGGTAGATCCAGGCCAGGAGTTCAGCGACAGCGACATACAACTGAGGAGGGATGCGCTGATCCAGATCGATCTGCATGAGCAGCGATACGAGTTCCGGCGATTCATGGACATAAACGCCGTGCTCCTGAGCGCGGGAGATAATCTGCTCGGCGATAAGTCCATGCCCCTTGGCCACCACGCGCGGAGCCGCGTCGCTCTGGGTATAGGCCAGAGCGACCGCGCTTTTCAGATCATCCTTGCGTAATTTCTTCATCGTCTGCGTTGGTGTCTTCCTGCGCGATGCCGATGGCCGTCAGCACCAGTCCGGCGTCCTGCAGTTGCTGGCGAAGGCTGTCGCTTTCCGCCTGCATCAGGGCGCGAGTCGCTGCGTGATTGACGTTGATGGCGAAGATGACCTGTTCGCCGCGAAGGTGTATCTGCGCATCCACGCTTCCCAAACCCGGTAATTCCAAGCTCAGACGGGTCCTCCAGTTCTCGTCGATCGCCTCATCATTCGATGCATGCCTGCTTCCATCTTCCTCGATTTCCCAGCGCATGTTCTGGCCTGGCCAGACTTGACCCTGCCAGACGAAGTTCTGCGTGGCCAATGCATCGAGTTGTTGCTGAACGATGGGCTGTGTTTGCGGTGCAATCAGTTGCGCAGAACCGGATGTCTGTCCTGCTTCGCTCGCGATTCGCGTCGTAGCGGTGGTCTCAGCCGCCGACGACGTCGAAGGCAGAGGTTGTGGCTGGGCGGAGGTGGTTGGCTTTGAGGCCTCGGGTGACAAAACGTTGGCTGGGGGAGCGGTTGTCGTCGACGCAGAAGCGAAGGCTTGCGCTGACGAAAGCTTGCCTTGCGGTTCCTGCAACAGCGCGTTTTTTGGAAAGCGCCCCTCAATCCATTCGGCCTGATGCGACTCATAGAACATGCCGCTCTGGGTGATGGCTTGCTTGAGTAGCGGCACAATTTCCTGCGCCGAATTGGGGGGAGTGTTGGTAATCGGCTGATTGCCGTTAAGCAAGAGCGCCTTTGTGCCTTCTTTTGAGCCTTCCGGTTTGGCGAACAACTGGCTGATGAACTGGCCGGTCCGGCTCAGTGTCGCCGAAACGGCTTCACGGTTCGCTTTTCCGTCTTCACCACCTTTGTGGGAAACCACCGCCAGCGCAATCTTGCCGTCCGATTCGGTGACCTGGAGTTCGAGCGTATCGCCGCTCTTGGCAGAGAAAGGCAGGGCCAGCGTGATGTTGCGCTGGTTGATCAATGCCCGGTACGTCCCGTTCGGAAGCATCGCCTGGATTTCGGCCATGACCTTCTGTCCGGCCACCAGTCCCGACAGCTTGTCGGTCAGTTCCTGAGTCGGAGCAACCGGACGCAATGCCACATCGGCAGTAACTTGCAGGCGACTGGCGACGTCCGGGGGAATCATCGTTTAGGTGCCGGCTTGTGGGGAAGGTCCCGGAATCTTGTCAGCGCGTTCGAATGCAGCCAGCAGGCGTGCTGTCTGTTCCATCCAGGGGCCGGCACGATCGGCAATTTCTGCGTGGTAGGCCAGTATGTCCTTGATCGACTTGGCAATGCGTGCGCTGTCGTTGGCGGACATCGGTGGCAAATTCTCTGGCAGTGCGGCGACAATGCGGTCTCTGGCGGCTCCGATTGCGGTCAATTTATCCCAATCCTGAAGCCGCGCAGCGTCGAGCATTGTGAGCGTCACTGCAGCCAATTTCTCGTAGTCGTCTGGCAAGGCCATGCAGGTCTCAGGCGGCTTGTTCTGAGCCAGGGGCGATCTGTGCCCAAGCCCCGTGTATTTCGCTGATGAGGCTGGTAACCTCATCAAGGGCCGCAGGATCGTTCTTCAGATTGGCCCAAAGCAGTCTTTGCGCCATATAGTCATACAGTGCAGCAAGCTTCAGTGAGAGATCACCGCCCTTTTCGTAGTCAAGACTCGCCTTGAGACCATTGATGATGATGTCGATTGCGTTCGATATCAGTCTGCCCTTTTCGGCGATATTGCCTTGTTCCATGTTCAGCTTGGCCGAAAAAATCGCGGTTTTGGCGCCTTCAAAAAGAAGGAGGATCAACTTGTGCGGATCGGCGGTGCTCACCGAGGTTTCCAGGCTAACGCTTGCGTAGGCCGCGGTGGGGTTGCGGGGTGACCCAAACATCGAGGGTTCTCCTTATGTGTTGCTGACCGACGGAAGACTGGCCAGCTGCGACGCGAGGCTGTTGCTAATCGACTGCAGTCTGGTTAGTTGGACGTCAAGCGCCGTGAACTGCCTTGTGTAGTTTGCTTCGACCTTGGTCAGCAACAAAGTCAATGCGTCTCGGCGCTTGCCAATATCTTTGATCGTATTATTGACACCATCGATGCTTGACGCGACAAGGCCGCCAGAGTCTACCAATCCTGCGATGGCCGTCTTGAAGCGTGTGCCGATGTCCGAGACCAGTGTCGCGACGCTGGAAGCGTCGCTACTGATGGCGGCAGACAGCTTGGATGAATCAAGCTTGAGCGTTCCGTCGAGTTGAGTGCTAATGCCAAGATCGGACAGTCGTTGTAAGTTTGGATTGCTGCCACCGGTTGCCTCAAAGATCGTACTGCGCAACTTTGCCTGCGCGGTTCTGAGCGTGGAGTCGCCAGTCAGCGTCGAAGCCGTCTTGGTTTCCGCATTGTAGTTCCCCAAGCTCTTCATTGTGGTGACAGCACTGTTATAGGCCGTAATAAACGCATTCAAACTGCTGGTGATCGGCGCGTTGCTCTTGCTTACGGTCAGCGTGGTTGGTCCTGCACCGTCCTTGACGAGATTGAGCGTCACCCCAGTGATCGAGGCCGTGATGGAGTTACTGGCGCTGGTGACCGGGATTCCGTTGATCTTGAGCGACGCGTCTCCTGCCTCGGTTTGCTCGGTCCAGCCATTGTTTGTGCCGGGTGCGGTGTAGTCGAAAACATCGAAAGCGGTACCGTCACCCGCGGTTGTCGAGCCTTGTACGGTAATTGTGTTCGCTGCGCCGGTGTTCTTTGCGGTCAGCACCAGTACATCGTTTGTACCATCGTTGATGATCGACGCGGTCGCTTCCGATGCAGAAGCGTTGATGGCGTCGCGGACATCGGCGAGTGTAGCGTTGGCC
>CAZCJW010000113.1:5706-10150 GCA_964499185.1 uncultured Propionivibrio sp.
GACAGGACGCTCTTGAGCGAACCGAGCGCTGAAATCTTTGCCTGATAGCTCGCTTCCTTCTTGCTGAGCGCGATCAGTGGTTGCTGCTCTACCGCCATGAGCTGGCTTACCAGCGACTTGACATCGAGTCCGGAGGTGAGTCCGGATACAGAAAGGCTTGCCATGATGTGTCCTTTGCGACGGTGCGTGAAATGCTAACGTAACTCTACGCCACTAGCACGATACGTACCAACAAATCAGGTCGCAACGTTGGATCAAGCCTTTTGCTTGACCAACAGCCCTTGGAGGCGGTCCAGTGCTTTGGCGATCTCAAGCATTTCTTGGGATGGAATCTGGCGAATCAATTCGCCCGACGACGAGTCGGTGATCTTTATCACCGTCTGGCCTGTTTCCTCGTCCGTGTTGAATTCAAGATTGCTTGCCATCGGTTGGATGAATTCCTTCACGGCCTTGACCGCTGCCTCGACCTGCTGCTTTTGTTCGGTCTTGCTGGTGCTGGCGTCCGAGGCAACTTGCAGTTGCGCGACTTTCCCCGGGCTTGCCGCTACCTGCTGACTGGCGGCGGGGCGTGCGGATTGCGGCGACCCGGCGGTCGATGATGCTGCCGCCACGCTGGCTTGTGATCCCAGGCTGGCGATCGATGGGATGGACATGATTGACTCCTCAATTCATGTGCCAAGGGCGCGGGGCGTTTTCCGCCGCCGCGCCCGTTGGCTAATTGCTAATCTTGATTAGCGGAGCAGCGACAGAACGTTGTTCGGCAGCGAGTTGGCTTGGCTCAACATCGCGATACCCGACTGTTGCAGGATCTGGGCGCGGGTCAAGGAGGCCGTTTCCGCCGCAAAGTCCGCGTCCTGGATGCGGCTACGGGAAGCCGAAAGGTTTTCGGACGTTGCTTGCAGGTTGGAGATGACAGACTCGAAGCGGTTCTGAATCGCGCCAAATGTCGAACGCAGGGAGCTGACCGACGCCAAGGCCGCGTCTACACGCTTGATGGTGTTTTCAGCTGCCGATACGGTTTGCACATTGACCGCGCTAATCGTCGTATTGTCCTTGGAGATGACTTCGTCGTTGACAAAGCCGATATCTGCTTCTTGCGTGCCACCCAGCGTGATGTTCTCGGAGGCGCTGAGCGTGACCTTGCCTCGGGTCGTAACACCTGCGCCAGAAGCTACCGCGTCTGCAATACCACCAGCCGTGCCACCTGTACCAGCCGTTACGTCTTCGTCCAACACGATGTTGCGACCATCTGTCGTACTGAAGGTGATGTTGCCGGTACCCGAGTCGTAAGCCGCCGATACACCCGTTGTGTTCGTGTAGAGGTTAACTTGCGTAACAACTGTAGCTGCGCTGATGGCGCCATTCGCCGTCGTGGAATAAACAGCCGTTCCGTTGACGCTCAGGGCGTAACTACCGTCGCCACCGGCAAGCGTCGTGGTGGTGTAGGCGCCGGAGACGGAGTTGCTCGCCGTGGCGGTCAGCCCTGAAACACCTGCAGCGTTGATCGCCTGCGCTTTTGCATAGGCGCTGTCATTGGTCTGGCCGGGTACGCTTGTTGCCGTCGATGCACCAATCGATACAGCGGTACCGCTTCCAACCTTGATCGTGAGCGCGCCCGTGGCACCGGTCAAAGCGTTGGCGGTTACGGCTCCACCTTGCTTCTCAGCAATTTGTCCAATGGCGTTTGCTCTCATGCTCGTCGAAAGACCAACACTGATCGTTTCGCCGACATTTGCGCCAACCTGGAAAGTTGCCGTGCCAAACGTGCCATCAATGATCTTCTGGCCGTTGAACGAAGTTTGCGTCGCTGTCCGGTCGATTTCGGCGATCCGCTGCTGAACTTCGAGGTCCAGAGCGGCGCGGTCGGATGCGCTGTTGGTGGCGTTCGCGGACTGGACGGCCAGTTCCCGAATGCGCTGAAGGTTGTTGGTGATTTCTGCGAGAGCGCCTTCGCCTGTTTGAGCCAGCGAAATGCCGTCGTTGGAGTTACGGGTTGCTTGGTTCAAACCACGAATTTGCGTGGTGAAGCGGTCAGAAATGGCGAGGCCGGCGGCGTCGTCCTTGGCGCTGTTGATGCGCAAACCGGAAGACAGACGTTGAAGCGAAGTGGCCAGAGCCGATTGCGACGTGTTCAGGTTGCGTTGTGCGTTGAGCGAGGCAACGTTAGTGTTGATTACTTGGGGCATGTTTAACTCCTAGTCCAGATTGACCTTGGGTTCCCGTTTACTTGCCTCGCGGCGTTCTTCCGGCCCATCCATTACTGCGTTTTGCGTCTTACGGTTGTTGTAACGGACCGCCAAATAAAAACTTTAGTAATTTTTTTCAGCGTACCGTGTAAGTCTTTATCGGCAGAGGATGGTGGAACTTTAAGAGGATTCTTTGCTTTCTGATTCGCTCTCTGGTTTTGATAACTGGCTTCGGATAGCCGGGGTTCTGCTCTCGACGAAAGGATTCGTTTTTTTGTACAGCCGATCTATCCCGTGACAACTCGATTCTTGCCGGTTTTCTTTGCCGAATACATGGCTTCATCCGCTCGTTTGACGACGCTGGCCTGGGTGTCATCGTCGCGAAACTGAGTCAGTCCGGCGCTGAAGGTAATCAGTACCTTTTCGTTGTTGGCGAGGAAAAAGCGTTTGGTCAGTTCTCGCTGCAGGCGGACCAGCGCCTTGTTCGCGTCTTCGATTGCAGTGTCCGGTAGCAGGATGATGAACTCTTCGCCGCCGAAACGCGCCAGCGTGTCTTGCGGACGCAGGGTTTCTCGGATGACCGAGACGAGGTGGATCAGTGCCGCGTCTCCGGCATCGTGCCCGAGCGAGTCGTTGAGCTTCTTGAAGTTGTCGATGTCGAGCAGCGCGACGCACAGCGGGGATCTGCGGCGGGTGGCGCGGGCGACTTCGTTTTCGTAGATCTCGTCGAGACCGCGGCGGTTGAGGGCACCGGTCAACTGGTCGTGGCGCACCAGCATGCTGGCCTTGTCCAGCTCGCTCTGCAACTCGGCGATGCGCTTTTCGGCTTCGTCCACGCGTTGTTTCGTGACGCGCAAATCGTCCCGGGAGCGCTGGGCGTTGAGCTGGATGATGCGCGTTTCCTTGATGACGTCGGCCAGGACATCCTCGAGCTGTGAAATGTCATCGGCCTGGCTGATCTTGGTGACACAGATCTCGATCTTGTCGTGGTAATCGGAGGTTGAGTCGGCGAACTCGGCGAGATGATCGACAAAGCCGGCGAGCAGGTTTTTCAGCGCCTCCTTGGCTTCCGTCAGACTGTGCTTCAACTGGCTCTGCTTGTAGATGACCTCCTTCAAGCGCTGTTCGGCGTCGTTGATCGTGCGCAGGTTCATCGGACGCGCGGTTATTTCGCGCACCATCTCGATCTGTCCATTCAGCCAGCGGTCGTCGACGACCAGTTCGCTGATGTTCTCGATCATCAGCTGCAGCAGCTTGAGCAGCCCGGCACGCAATTCGGCACGGTCTTCCGCCACAAATTCCAGGCGGAAAGCAAAGCGTTTGATGTCGCCGAGCAGTTCGTTGATGGCTTTCAGTGTCGACGCGCTGCGCACCGAGGCGGCGAAGGCCTTGGCTTGGGCGACGAGTTCGGGCTCGTCGTCGAGCTGCGTGGCAACGATCGTTTCCAGCGTAAACGCGAAGACTTCGCGCAATTCGGGCAGTAGTTCGCTGGCCCGGCTGAGGGGAGATGCCGTGGCGGTGGCCGCGGCTCGCGGGGTTGACGGGTCGCTGCTATCTGTAACACTTTCGGCGACCTCGATTTCGTCACTGGAGGCTTCGTTCATCGCCCATGAGCGGGTCAAGTTCTGCAACCGGGTGAACAACAGTTCGCTGTTTTTCGCTCCAGCTGACAGCACCCGTTCGAGCGATTCGCGCTTGCGCGCCGGTGTAAGTCCGCTCTGCTTGGCCTCCCATTGCCGCAAGAGGTCCGAAATCAACTCGCTCCAGGCCAACTCGGATTCGTTGCTGTGTTCGTGAATGAAGTCAGCCAGCGGCTTGCGATAGTCCTCCCAGCTTTCCGCTTTGAGCGCCTGATCGAGCTGGCGGGTAAGCCGTTGCTGTGCGGGGGTCTCCTTGGGCAACGAGAGCAGGAGTGATTTGAGTTCGCGCTCGGGGAAGGCGGCGGACTTGTCCGATATGCCGGCGATCTCGTTGTAGATCGCCCGGTAGTTGTCGGGGGAGGGCGCCATGCGCCGGGTCATCAGTTGCTTCAGTGTTTCCCGCGCAATTTCGGAAGGGTTGGTCAGGGTTGCCATGTTTGCCCGTGGATTTGAAAGCGTCTAGTCAAGAAAACGATTGCGTCCGCCCGGATGCGGCAGCAATTCTCTTCAGTTATAATGCGCGCCTCTGCGAAGAGGTTCTGCCCCCGTAGCATGAAGGTCGTGCAGTTGATTTGTAATCATCAGGTCGTGGTTCGATTCCGCGCGGGGGCACCAGTA
>CAZCJW010000114.1:0-8956 GCA_964499185.1 uncultured Propionivibrio sp.
CAGCGTTCGAAGTATTCGCTGGTGCTCTTGGGCATCGGGGTGCGCGCGCGGGTGATGAAGAAGATCAGGTCGCGTCCGGCGCGAATCAGTTGCAGGCCATCCGAAATGCTGTGGCCGTCGGACAGGTTGTTGGCCGATTCCGCATTCTCGTTCGGTGCGAAATTGGCCAGCCGCTCGGCGGCGGTGACGAGTTGCGGCCAGACATCGAAGATGTTCGGGTCGGTCCGCAGGGTTTCCGTCTTGATGCGCGCCGCACGGGCGAAGGCCCGGATCGGCGATTCGATGCCGGCGAATGCCGGGATCTTGGTGAACGTGTTGACCATCGTGTCGGCAATCTTGTCGATGTCACGCTTGGTCTGCCCGATCTTGATGTAGCGGCTTTCATAGAATTCCTCGATCGGCGCCGTGAAGGCGCGGAACGGTTCGCCCCAGAGTTCGTCGATGCCTTCTTCGCCGCTGCGATGCAGGACAAAGCGTCCCAGCTCCATGGCTTCGAGCAGGCATCGCCCGCATTCGCGCATCAGTGCATCGCTGCTCTTGATCTCGACTCCGGCCGCCTGGAGTTCGACCAGGTTGCGGAAGATGTCGGTGGCCCGGTTGAAGAGCGACCCGGCGAGCATGCCGGCCTTGACGCGCCTCAATGACGGGTCGGTTTCTTCTTCGTAACTTCTGCGCGCTTCGGCCAGGCGGGTGCCGGGGATGTTCAGCCCGTGTTCGGTGTGGTTGAACAATCGCCGGGTGAGTGCTTCGATCAGCCGCTTCTTGGCTTCCAGCGAATTGGCGGGTGCCGGATAGGTCTTGATCCAGTATCCGTCGTAAAAAACGCGTTCACGTCCGTCGAGGATGCGCCGGGTTCCTTCCGGAGGGCAATCCTCGGGAAGCAGGTTCTTTTGTGACAGATCGTTGTTCATGGCTCTTGCCGTCCTGAAGGGTCGGAAGGATCGCTTGTGCCCTCGGGTGAATGTGGGCGGATTTTACTTGCAATGACCGTCCTCGATCAGGATTTGTTTCCACGACTGTGGCAATCCGAACAACGTGTTGCGTCGACAAGACACTTCCGCGACGCTGCGCGCGTCGCGGCGGTTAGGCGGCGAACGCGCGCCGTCTCTGACGTAGCTCCATCATCTCGTTGAGGATCAGGCCGCCGATTACCATCGAGCCTCCGGTAACGGTGGTTGCGGAGGGCTGTTCTCCGGCACCGAGCCACGCCCACGTGACACCGAACAGAATCTCCAGTAATCCGAGCAGAGCGATTTCCGCGGCCGGCAACTCGCGCGACAGGCGGACAACCAGCAGGCACGGGATGGCCAGTTGCACGACGCCGAGGGTCGCCAGCAGACCGAGGTCGTGCGTTGATGCCTGCAGGGGCCAGGCCAGCGGCAAGGTGGCGACGGCAGACAACAGGGCGCCGACGAGGATGGCCGGGAGCATGTCCGTCAGCGGGCCGGATTCGAGCGCGGCTTTCTTGCGGGAGACGGATTGCAGCAATGTCCAGTTCACCGCCGCGGCCAGCGGCACCGCAAATGCTACCAGCGTTCCAGTCAGCGACACGCCGGCCATGGCCTCGTTTCCGAACATCCAGCCGATTCCGGCACAGCCCAGTGCTATTGCCACCCAGGTGCGGAGGGGCAGGCGGTGGCGCAGGAAAAGCCGGGCGAAGAGCGCAGTGATCAACGGCCCGATGGCCAGGGTAAGCAATACGTTGGCCACTGTCGTCAGGGTGAGTGCGATCATGAACGCGGTGTACATGATTCCCCAGCACACGCTGGAAACCCATACCGGCCAGCGAGCGTGAGCCAGGCTCCGCCAGAACATCGGTCCGCGCATGGCAGCGAGGGCGATGAACAAGGCGATGGCATTGAACAGGCTGCGCCAGAAATTAACTTCGAAGCTTCGCGCCGATTCAAGATGGCGGGTAACGACGCCGGCGATGCTCCACATCAGGGTCGCGAGGATCATCAGGGCTACGGCGCGGCGGTGAGTCATCGGGAAGCTTTGTCTGAGGAAGAACCGAAGTATCAGCGAGCAAGCGGTTGCAGGTCAAATCTTCATGGGGTTTTGCGCCAGTCCAAGCGCGATGGTCCACATCACCACGGCGATGCTCCCATCCAGGATGCGCCAGGAAAGCGGGCGGGCGAAGAGGGGACGCAGCGCCCGGGCACCATAAGCCAGCAGGAAGAACCACGAGATGCTGGACAGGATGGCGCCGGCGCCGAATTGCCAACGGCCGGGATTGCCGTACTGGTTGGCCAGCGAGCCGAGGAGAATGACCGTGTCGAGATAGACGTGGGGGTTCAGGAAGGTCAACACCAGGCAGATCGCAACGGCGGGCAGGAGTGGCATCGAGAGGGCTTCATCTTCGCTGAGGCACTCGCCTTTCCACGCTCGGCGTGCAGCCAGCGCGCCGTAGACGGCCAGGAAGGCAGTGCCGCTCCAGCGCGCGATTTCCAGCAACGCAGGAATTCCCGATGCGGCAAGTCCGAATCCGTAGATGCCGGCAGCGATCAACAGCGCGTCCGACAGCGCACAGATCAGCGCAATGGGCAACCTGTGCCGTCGCAGCAATCCCTGCCTCAGGACGAACGCGTTCTGGGCGCCGATGGCGATGATCAGGGACAGGCCGGTGAAGAATCCGGTGGTCAGGGCGGCGGACAAGGTGTTTTTCCCGGTGATGCTGCAGGTGTCTGCGCAGGATAGATGTTTGCGCTAGAATTTAAAAACTAAACTTATTAACAATGAGTTAGAAAAATTAATTCATGAAGATCGACAACGCGCAGTTGGCAGCATTCGCCGCTGTTCTAGAGGAGGGTAGCTTCGACGCGGCGGCGCGGCGGTTGCACGTTACGCCCTCGGCCATCAGCCAGCGGATCCGGTTGCTCGAAGAACGTCTCGGCCAGGTTCTTCTGCAGCGGAGTTCGCCTTGCGTGGCGACCGAGGCTGGCAAGCTTCTGGCGCGATTCGCCGGGCAGGTTGCCGTGCTCGAGAACGAGATGTTGCGCGAGATCGGTTTGCCCGATGGTGGTGGAGGGCAGGCGCCGCGTGTGCCGGTCGTGGTCAACGCCGACTCGCTGGAGACGTGGTTCCTCTCGGTGTTCGACAGTCTTCCCGTCGAAGGGCTGTTGCGTCTGGACGTGCGTGTCGAGGACCAGGATCATTCGGCGGTTCTTCTGCGTGAGGGGGCAGTGATGGCAGCGGTGAGTTCGAGTCCGGCACCGGTCCAGGGCTGTGGCGTGGAGCTTCTCGGCGTAATGCGCTATCGGGCGTTGGCCTCACCGGACTACGTTGCGCGCCATTTCGCCGGCAAGCCGCTCGACGATGCGCTGCAAGACGCTCCGATGCTGGTCTTCAACAGCAAGGACGCGCTGCAGGCGCGCTTTCTGGCGCTCTGTTCGGCGCGTCCGCTGGATCCGCCCGCGCATTTCATTCCATCCGTACATGGTTTTCTGGAGGCCGCGCGGCGCGGTGTTGGCTGGGGAATGATGCCGGCCATCCTGGCGCGCGAGTCTTTGGCCAACGGGGCGCTGGTCGAGATAACGCCTGACAGGTGTCTGGACGTGCCGCTCTACTGGCACTGCTGGCGGCTGGATTCACCCGTGCTCAAGGCGTTGTCGGGGGCGGTGCGGCGTGCGGCGGCGAGTGCGCTCGGTCCTGACCAGGTCGCGTCTGTTCGCCATGGCCAAGCCGGGGAACGATCGCCCCATGGGCCTCACTCCACAAAACCCTTGGGTAACTCTGTGGATAACCCGTGAATAGCCGGGATAGGTCCATGGTTGGATTGGCAAGTTTCCGTGTGCCCGATAATTGGGCGTTGCTGCCGGGCAGGGGGCTGGCAGTAGCGGGCTGCTTCGGCACGATGAAGTAGAAAATTCCCGTCACCCCGGCGAAGGCCGGCATCCAGTGTTGGAGAACAATCTCTGACAGGACCCCGGCCTTCGCCGGGGTGACACGGCACGCTTCAAGTTCAACTTCATCGGGCCACAGCAATGCCTGCGGCGATTATTTGCCGATACTCTTCAGGTAATCCGCCTCGAACTTTGTCATGAACGCTTTTGCCTGCTCATGATCCATGAACGAGGGCACAAGCTTGAATTTGCCGATATAGTCGTTCTTCCATGCGTCCGTTTCGGAGACCGCCTTGAATGCGTTGCTCCAGAAGGCAGCTGCCTTGGGGCTCATGGCTTTCGGGCCAACGACACCGCGCCAGACGGGGAATTCGACATCCTTGTAGCTGCCGACTTCAGACAGGACAGGAGCAGAGGCCAGGTTTCCGGCGAACCGGGATCTCGACAACGCCAGAACGGGGGTGAGTTTTCCGGCGATGACGTACTGATCTGCCGCAGCAGGTTTCGACATCACGAGGTCAACGTGCCCTCCCAGAATGGAGGTAATGGCCGCGGAGGTGGCATCGTTAACGATGAAGGCCAACTGGTTTTCCGAGAAGCCGAGTTCCTTGATGAGGAGTTCGTAGGTTGCGACGTCATCGCCCTTTGAACCGGCAATGACCACCTTGGCGCCGCCTTTGACGGCTGCAATGACCTCCGCAAATGTCTTGTATTTTGCAGACTCACCGATGAACAGCAGTTGCTTGTCTTCCGCCATGATGGCGATGGGCGTGAAGTTGGCGAGCCGGTTTGCGGTGTTTTTCACCATCGGCATGAGGTCGCCGCTATTGAACGTAAGCAGCGTATGGTCAGCTCGGGCGCCCGCGGCAACGCGGCTGACGTTCAGGCGTCCGACCTCGCCGCCGCCGTCAGTCTTGTTGGTGACGAGGAAAGTTTTCCCGCCTGCCATGTTTCCTTTGGTCATTACATCGGAAATGAACCGCGAATAGATATCGCTGCCGCCGCCGGGGCTGGAGGTGACGACCCATTCGATATCTCGTGACGGCGTGAAACCTGTAGGATTCGTCGCTTTGTTATCAGCGGCGAACACCTGTCCGCTCACCAAGGATGCCACCGCAACACATGCCAGTATCTTTCTCATCTCAACCTCCGGTTGGGTAAAAAAATCAAGAACACATTGGACAACACGACACCAGAAACGTCTCTGGACGAACAACGACTTATCTGGCTGCTTCCTCTTTTGAGCCAAAAAAGCGACCGAAAACAGCGCGTGCAACCGGGAAAAGCAGTATCCCCAGGAACACGGTCATGAATGCAAAAGAAATGGGTTTGTCGAAAAAGATGTCCAGGCTACCGCGCGATATGATGAAACTCTTGCGCATGTTGGATTCAAGCATCGGCGCGAGAACGAAGGCCAGCAAGACGGGCGCGGCGGGATAGCGGAACTTTTGCATTACATATCCCAGGACTCCGGAGACGAGCATTACCAGCACGCCATACATCGAGTTGCTCGTACTGTAGGAGCCCACGACACAGACGACCGTGATGCAGGGCACGAGAAGCCGCGTCGGGACGGACAGGATCTTGATCAGCAGAGGGATGACACCCCAGGAGCAGACCATTGCGACCACATTCGCTAGGAACAGCGAGGCGATGAGTCCCCATGCGAAATCCGGTTCATTGGTGAATAGCAGCGGTCCGGGGTTCAGGCCCCAAAGCATGAGTCCTCCAAGAAGCACAGCGCCGGTGCCCGAACCCGGTATGCCCAGGGCCAGAAGCGGAGCAAAGGAACCCGCTGCCGCACCGTTGTTTGCGGCTTCGCAGGAAGCGATTCCCTCTATAGCCCCGCTTCCAAGAGGTTCTTCGCTCTTGAAAGATTTCTGCGCGGCGTAGCCCATGAAAGAAGCTGCTGTTGCCCCGGCGCCGGGAAGTACCCCGACGAACGTGCCCAGAAAACCCGAGCGTAGCGCGGGTGAAAGAAGCCGTTTGAAATCATGCTTGGTGATCATCGATCCGCGGATGGTCAATTTCTCTGTAGCCATTTTGACCTTCGGGAAACGTTCATCCATCAGGATCATGACCTGGGAAAAACCAACCATCCCGATCACGAAGGGTGTGAAAGGAATGCCCCCGAGCAGGTATTCGTTGCCAAAATCGTAGCGCGGACTACCCACCAGATTATCCATTCCCATGCAGGCGAGGAGGATGCCGAACAGGGTCAGGAGCAGCCCTTTGCTCGGGTTCTCGCCGACGAGCCAACCGATCGAGGTCATGGCGACGAGCAGCAAGGCGGTCATCTCCGAAGGCCCGAACTTGAGACCCACGTTGGCGAGGGCCGGCCCGGTGAAGGTGAGAATGATCATGCCGACGAAGCCGCCGATGAACGACGAGAAATTGGATACCAGGAGCGCCTGGCCCGGCCGTTTTCGGGTGGTTGCCATCGGATAGCCGTCCAGCGCCGTCATGACTGCCGGGCTGTCTCCGGGAATGTTGAGCAGGATCGCGCTGAAGGCGCCTCCGAACATGTTGGCGTAATACAGGGCGCCCAGCATGATGACGGCCGTGGTCGGGTTGAAACTGTAGGTCAATGGCAGAAGCAGGGCGACGCCGGCCAGCGATCCGATTCCCGGCATGGCGCCAACGATCAGACCCAGAACGGCGCCAAGAACGGTGACAAAGAAATTTTGCCAGGTGAGCAGGACCGAAAAGCCCTGAAGAAGCAGATTGATGTTTTCCATTGGACCCTCGTCAGCCGGTTATGGCTTCGTAAATGAGGCCCTGCGGGAAGGGAACCCCGAGCCAGAGCACGAAACAGCCGATTACGATAGCCATCATGGCGCCCGTCGTGATCAGTGTGGTCTTCCAGTCGTATTTCTCGAAATAGCGCAGCCAGAGCACGACATACAGCGCGAGACTCGGCACCATGCCGATCAGCAGGCTCGCTCCGATGATCAGGACGACGGCTAAAGCGGGAAGCCAGTTAATGGCTGGAAGAACAGTCTTTTTCTCGGCAAAGGACTGAAAGAACGACGCGATGCTCACCAGCATTAACGCCGATGCAATCACTACAGGAAAAAAGCCGGACATGGGGCCTTTCGTCTCGCTCCAGAACCCGTATTTCGTGAGGCCGAGCCAGATAAAAACCCCGGCCATCACTGCCGTGGCCAGGGGAATGACCTGGTTCATGCCGAAGCGGCTCTCTCTTGTTGCTTCATCCGCCATACTTGCCCTCCTGTTTTGGCCTGCCGTGTGAAGGGGGTTTTAGTAATTCCCCCGTGTTGTTTGTGGATGTCTTAACTGGTTTGCGTGCGCCGAATTCTTTCGGCCATGCGCGCAGCGAGCAGAATCGCCGCCTTGCTTGCTCCCGGATTGGCGATGCCCTTGCCCGCGATGTCGTAGGCGGTTCCATGTGCCGGCGTACAGATCGGGAAGGGGAAACCGCCCATCATCGTCACGCCGCGGTCGAAGCCCATGAGCTTCATGGCCACTTGGCCCTGGTCGTGATACATGCTCAGCACGCCGTCGAACTGGCCGTTGCGCGCCCGCAGGTAGACCGTATCGGCCGGATACGGCCCGGACGCGTTGATGCCCCGTTGCACGGCAAGCCGAACGGCAGGTTCGATGATCTCGATTTCCTCATTGCCGAAATTGCCTCCGTCTCCGGCGTGAGGATTGAGTCCGGCGACGGCGATGCGTGGCGACGTGAATCCGGCCTCGCGCATGCAACGGTCGGCAAGCACCAGTTCGTCGACGATGCCGTTCGTGGTGATGGCCCCGGCAACTTCCGAGAGCGGAATATGTGACGTCACACGGCAATTCCAGAGATTGTCCAGAACGTTGAACTCCCGCGCAGCGCCCTTGAAATCCGTGATGTCGGCGGCGTAGCGAATCTCGTCGTCGTAATTCGGATAGACGTAACGCATCGCCTTCTTGTTGAACGGGGTAAAGCAGACCGCGTCGGCGCGGCCTTCATGAGCCATCAGCAAGGCTCGACGGAAGTTCTCGAGGGCAAAGGCGCCGCCCTCCGGCGTGGCCTCGCCGCGCTTGACATCACGCGGGTCAAGGTGTGCCAGATCAACGAAAACCGGCTTCTCGCCAGCGACGAAAGGCGCATCGGCGGAAACGAAGTCGATGTCCGGCGTCACACCGGCAATCTTCGCCCCTTCGCTCAGGATGCGCCGGTCGCCAAATGCCACGAGGTGTGCCGCGGCGCGAACCTCGCTGTCATTGAGCAGGATAGCGGTCAATTCCGGGCTGATTCCCGCGGGATCGCCCATGGCCAAGGCGATGGTTGGCAGCGCGGGCGTCTGAGTAGAAAGAATGTCTGTCACGTTTTTCCCCTTGAGAGATTTCGCAGCGATGATGCTATGTTTCAATGCGACATGTCAAGCGTAGAATTCTGAATTCAGAATGCAGTGCTGTTAATAAATGCGGCAAATGCCTATAATTGCGCCAGTTGAACAGCAGTCTTTCTCTTTTATCTTCATGAATGATCACCTGAAAGCACCCATCGACATGGCCTCCACTTCCGAAGTCATCCCTATCGAACGTCCGACACTGCACGCGATCGTGGTTTCCCGAATCCGGGATATGGTCATCGATGGTGCGTTGCCCGCCGGAGTGCGCATCCATGAAGGGCAACTCGGCGAACAACTCGGCATCTCGCGGACACCGCTGCGCGAAGCCCTCAAGGTGCTGGCGTCGGAAGGCTTGGTTGAGTTGATACCCAGCCGTGGAGCGGTTGTCACCACACTCACTCCGAAGGCGGCGCGAGATATGCTTGATGTTCTCGAACAACTGGAAGCGATGGCCGCGCCGCTCATTTGCCAGAACGCCACTGACGAGGAAATCGGCGAGATCCGCCGACTGCATGATCAGATGTTGGGCTTTTACGCGACCCGGTCACGCCTCGAGTATTTCAAGATCAATCAGCAGATTCACTCTCGGTTGATTTCCCTGGCGGGGAACCAGGCGCTGTCGCTGGTATACGAGATTCTCCAGGCCAAACTGAAACGGATTCGGTTCATCGGAGACAAGAAAGATGATTCCTGGCGGGCCGCCGTCGAGGATCACGAGGAGATGATCAAGGCGCTCGAGTCTCGCGATGGCCCGGG
>CAZCJW010000114.1:9056-10135 GCA_964499185.1 uncultured Propionivibrio sp.
AGGAAGCGTCGCTCCTTGTCCGTCGGATTGGCGATTAGCGCCCAGCCGGCGGGAGAGGCCGCATCGAACATCAGGTCGGACAGAACCATGCGTTCTGTGTCGCGATTGAGGCGCAGGCCGAGCAACAGATACCGCTTGCCCTGGCGCAGTGTCTTGACGAAGGATGGAACGGCGAAGCCACCCATCAGTTCGGTGATGTAGTCGACGTAATCGGCATCCGAGGCGATGTAGCTGGCTTGCGGCGTGGGGCAGCCGAGAGGCTTGAAGAGAATCGGTAGGTTTGTGTCGACAGATTCCGGAGCGGCAGGCGCGTAGGTTTTGCCATCATAGGCGTAGGTCCGGAAGCGGTAATCGCTGCCGCCGAGGCGGGCGCAGCCGAGAATCAGCGTGTGCGGGACATCGACATAACTGTCGAGCAACTGGGAGTCGCGGTTGATGTCGATGACGTAGGGCGGGCGAATGTCCTGCAGCCAGTCGTGCAGGATGGCGCGCGTCCATTGTCTGTCACCGTAGGTGGTGTTGAGGAAGCGCGTGACGGCAGCGCGCCCGCGTTTCAATTCGATGTGCATCGCCGCGCGCGAGAACTCAACCATCAGTTTCGGCGACATAGGCTTGCCGCCATTCATGGCCAGGATCAATTGCTCGCTGGTGGCGGGCATCGGTGCGCCGGATTGTGTGTCCACCACGTCGGCCAATACGCCGGGACCGAGGCAGGGAACGATGCTGCCGTCGCGCAGACCAGTGAGGAGGGTGGTGCGTAGGGTGATTTCCATGGGTTTTCCTTGGTTGATCGTTGGTATCTACGCAAGAAACACGCCGTCGGCGATCCCGCTGGTCCATGCAATTGCTCGTCATTCCGGCGCGGGCCGGAATCCAGAAATTGGTTAAGAACACGTGGATTCCGGCCTGCGCCGGAATGACGATTTTCCACGTGTCGCGTTTGCGACAAGCGGCTACAAGGTGCTGATGCTTACGTCGTACACGCCGCCGATGATCAGGTATTCCTCCTCGCCCTTGAGGACACCGGGAACGACGTCGTGGCTGAAGAACACCTTCTCGCACGGCACACGAGCGCACAG
>CAZCJW010000115.1:0-4985 GCA_964499185.1 uncultured Propionivibrio sp.
GTTCGCGCCTAGCCAGCCAAGCAAATCCGGCGTTTTCGTTTAGTCCCGCCATTTACGAAGCAGACCGCCAGGCGGCCGGCGACTGTCCGTATTCCGGAGTCCCCGGGGTTTTCATGGTTTCGATTAGGAAAGCTTGAGATGAGCAAGAAGGTTGCTATTTTTGATTCGTCGTTGCGCGATGGTGCCCAGGCCGAGGGCATTTCGTTTTCGGTGGAAGATAAACTGAAACTCCTGCAAGTCCTCGACGATCATGGCATCGACTATATCGAAGCCGGCAATCCCGGATCGAATCCAAAGGATCTCGAGTTCTTTGCGCGGGCCAGGACTATTCATCTGAAGCATGCCAAACTGGCCGCCTTTGGCAGCACTCGGCGGCGGGACATCAAGGTCGAGTTGGACAGCAATGTCCAGTCCCTGTTGCTCGCCGACACGCCGGTCATCGTTATCTTCGGCAAGAGTTGGGATTTCCACGTCACGGACATCATTCGCACCACGCTCGACGAGAACCTGGCCATGATTCGCGAAACCGTGGCCTTCTTCAAGGCGCAAGGCAAGGAAGTCGTGTACGACGCCGAGCATTTCTTCGACGGGTACAAGAACAACCCGGATTATGCCGTCAAGACACTGCAGGCCGCGGTTGATGGCGGTGCCGATGCGCTGGTTCTTTGCGATACCAATGGAGGAACATTCCCGTCCGAACTAGGCGCTATCGTCGGGAAAATGGCCCGCCTGTTTACGGTCCCGCTGGGAATTCACGCGCACAACGATTGCGGCATGGCCGTGGCCAACAGCGTCGCTGCGGTGGAGAACGGAGCACGCCATGTCCAGGGAACCTACATCGGGTTCGGCGAGCGCTGCGGCAATGCCAACTTGTCGACGATCATCGCCAATCTCGGCGTCAAGCGCGACTATGAATGCTTGCCTGCAGACCAATACCGAAATATCGTGCATGTCGCCCGTCACGTCGCGGCGATTTCCAACATCGCGCTCAACGAACGCGAGCCGTTCATCGGCAATAGCGCTTTCGCCCACAAGGGAGGCATGCACATCGACGGCGTCAACAAGGCGTCGCAATCATTCGAGCACATCAATCCCGAACTGGTGGGCGGCCAGCGCCGCTTCCTGATGAGCGAGGTGTCCGGTCGGCGCATGATTCTCGACAAGATCTGGGAAGTCGATCCGGCCATCACCAAGGACGACGAGGTGACCGACCGAATCATGAAGCGGCTCAAGGAAATGGAGCACGAAGGCTATCAGTTCGAAGGCGCGGAAAGCACGTTCGAACTGATCGTCCGGAAACACCTTGGCAAGTACCGCCCGTTCTTTGAACTCGAGCACTTCAAGATCATTGGCGAGCAGCCGACCAAAGGCGAATACGGGTCGTCGGCGATCATCAAGGTCAAGGTTGAAGGGGTCGACGAGATCACCGCTGCCGAGGGCGACGGACCGGTGCATGCGCTAGACAGTGCATTGCGCAAGGCTCTGGATACTTTCTACCCAGAACTTGCCAATGTGCATCTCACCGACTACAAGGTGCGCGTCATCAACGGGAAGGATGCCACCGCGGCCAAAGTCCGCGTGCTGCTGCAATCGACCGACGGGGATGCCATATGGACAACGGTCGGGGTGTCGACCGACATCATCGAGGCCAGCTGGATCGCGCTGGTGGATTCCATCGAGTACAAGCTGCTGAAGCTGGAAGAAGCCAGGCACTCGGGCCGGCCATAACCCGGGCATCCTGATGGCGCGCGGTTCTTGTCCGAAGTGGGCGGGTCCGGCGCCGGATGCACATGATCAAGGTGTTGCCCTGAACGCCTCGCGTAGGGATTCGGCGAGCATGAACACCGACATGGCGTAGAAGCTCGACCGGTTGTAGCGGGTGATGACGTAAAAGTTGTCGAAGCCGATCCAGTATTCGGTCGGCTGGTCGGGGGAAACCAGATCGATCAGCGCCGCTGGATGCTCGGCCAGGGAGTCGGTGTCCTGAAGCGGCGTGACGCCTTGATTCCTGAGTTCCTGCAATGGTTGTGACGGCTTGATCCCGGCAGCAATCAGCGCTGACGGGTCACCGTCGACGCTGGCGGGAACCGCCACCGGCGCCTGCGCTTGCCAGCCGTGCATGTGCAGGAATCGGGCGACGCTGCCGATGGCGTCCGTCGTGCTGCGGCGCAGGTCGATGCGGTCGTCGCCGTCGAAGTCGACGGCATAATTGCGCTGGCTGCTCGGCATGAATTGCGGGATGCCAATGGCTCCGGCGTACGATCCTTTGTAGTCAAGGGGGTTGATACCGTTCTCGCGCGCCAAAAGGAGGAATTGTTCTAGTTCCTTGCGGAAGAACGGAGCACGCGGCGGGTAATCGAAAGCCAGCGTGGATAAAGCTTCGAGCACGCCGAATTTTCCCGTGTTGCGGCCGTATTCGGTTTCTACCCCGATGATGGCCACGATGATCTCCTGCGGTACCCCGTAAATGGCTTCAGCGCGGATCAGTTCGGCCCGATTTTCCTGCCAGAAGCGCAGTCCCTGCGTCAGTCGCCGTTCGTTCAGGAAGCGCTCGCGGTAGCGTTGCCAGGAACGCTGCAACTCGGGCACAGCGGCCGGACGGATGGCGGCCAGGACGACAGGATTGGTGCGGATGGCGGAGAACTGGCGGGTCAAGTGCGCGACGTCGAACCCATGCTGGACATGCATGTCCTGGATGAATTCCCTGACCTCTGGCGAATCGCTGAAAGCAGGGGGCCTGGTGGCTTTTGCGGCATGAACGTGCAGTGGGGTCGTGGCGGATATGATGCCGAACAGCGCGGCGGCTAAGGTGTTCTTCAAAACTTGATTCTCCGATGCGAGGCGACCTGCCTCGCGCAATCCTTCAATTCTTTTAACTGCCCGGGTTGTCCCATGCCATAACGCAGGTCGGCGAAGTGACCGGCGGCATCGCGCGCGAGTTGTTCAAGCTCTGGACGTTCGCGGGCAACTCGTGCAGCCAGGTCGAATGGTCCTTCCCATTCTGCGCGATGAATCCCGAAGCGCTCCAATCCTCGGCAGAAACGCAGCCATGCCTGCTCTTCGGGAGCAACGCGCGTGCGCCGGGCGAGTGTCCAGAGTGTGATCAGTAGCAAAGCCAGTCCGCTGAAGACGGCCATTGTCGAAGCCATGCTGCGCCAGCCCGGATCTTTCATTCCCAGTCGCGACAGCACTTCGCGCTGGCGCTGCGGATTGTAACCGAGGATCCACTGGTTCCAGGCGTTGTTGACGGCTTCCCAGCGATAACGCAGCCGTTGCAACTGGAGCAGCCAGTCGGTGTCGATGCGCACCAGGGCCGGTAACGGATCGCCGGCAGGCAAGGCTGCCCCGATGCCGCGCTCGATACGTGACGGAGCAACCGCGGCGGTCGGGTCGACGCGCACCCAGCCCCTGCCGTCGAGCCATATCTCGGCCCAGGCGTGTGCGTCCGACTGGCGTACGGTCAGGAATCCGTCGACCGGGTTGATCTCACCGCCCTGGTATCCCGTCACCACGCGTGCCGGGACTCCGGCGGCGCGCATCAGGGCGACATATGCGCTGGCGTAGTGTTCGCAGAAGCCGCGCCGGGTGTCGAAGAGAAATTCATCGATCGAGTTCTGTCCGAGCAGCGGCGGCTGCAGGGTGTAGAAGAAGTTCTGCTCGCGGAAGAACCGCAAGGCGGCGTCGGAAATCTGTTCTGGTTTGTTCAGCGAATTTCGCCATTCGCCAGCCAGTTCACGTGCACGAGGATTGAGTCCGGCCGGCAGGCGCAGTGCCTGCTGCAGCATGCGGGGAGATTCTTCGCGGTTCGCGACGTGATCGAGCGCGGAGCGGAAGGTGTAGCGCGTCCGGTAGCGTACCGGCTCCCGTGCCAGCGTTTGGAACGTCGGCCATAGCGCGCTTCCTTCCGGCAGGCTGATGGGCAGGTCGAGTGCCAGCAGCCAGCGCTGGTTATGCGGCTCAAGGGTGATCGTGTAGTCGGCGATGGCCGTTCCGGAATATTCCACGGTGGCCGGTTTGTTGGCCGAGCGTGAGGCGCTCAACGGGCTGGCGCGCCAAGTCTGGCCGTCGTAGACGTCGAACACCGGACCGCGCCAGTACAGCCGCGATCGAGCCGGGATCGGAGAAGTGAACTGGGCGCGGAAGGCGATTTCGCCGGACTGGATGAGGTTGTTCAACGAGCCCGGAGACATACGGTCGGAAAGCCCGGTCAGCCCGGCGTGGGCATCCTGCGGCAAGCCCCAGAGCGGACCCTGCACGCGCGGGAAAAGCAGGAAGAAGACAAGCATGAAGGGGACGGCCTGGGCGACCAGAAGCGCGGCGTAGCGAAAGATCTCGTGGATCGGCTGGGCGCCGCCGTGCAGGCGAATGAGTGTGGCCGTGAGCAGCGTGGCGACGGCCAGCAGCCAGAGTCCGGTCGGAATGCTCTGCGAGTGGAAATAGTGCGTCAGCAGCAGGAAGAAGCCGAGCATGATGACCACCAGTCCGTCGCGCCGGGCGTGCATTTCCATCGGTTTGAGCGCCATGAAGAAGACCAGCAGGGCAACGCCGGCATCGCGGCCAAAAAGCGTGCGGTATTGCCAGCCGATTCCCGCCGTCCCGACGATGACCAACAGGGCCAGCAGCCAGCGGGCGGGGAGTCGGGAATTCGATGTCCACAACCAGCCGCGTCCGAGCAGCAGGGCGCCGGAAAACACCGACAGCCACCACGGCAGGTGTTCCAGGTGCGGCAGGGTGGTCGCCAGGGCGACCGCCAGCAGCCAAGGAATGGACCCATGTTCGAGGACAACCGGAACGGCCGCCCGTCCGCGGCGGAACCGGCGTCGCTGCAGGAACGCGCGGATCGGTTCAGGCAGCATGAAGCGCCAGCGCCTCCAGGCAGGCGTCGCGGTGCGCCGGGCCGGACTCCGGGGCGATGCAGCGCTCCGGCAGGCGCAAACCGTAGCGGCGCTGTTCACGCTCGGCGATGACGATCCAGCCGGCGAGCA
>CAZCJW010000115.1:5085-10046 GCA_964499185.1 uncultured Propionivibrio sp.
GGGTGGAGGGTGGTAGCGGAGTCTCCACTGGCTTTGGATAGACCAGGCAGGAAAGCGGCGGGTGGGGGTAGCTCCAGGCGCGGAACAGGCCGAGCGGATAGCGTGAAGACAGCGTAATGCGGCCGGGGTCGAGGCGGCCACGGCGTACTGTCAGGCAGGGGACGGCGATGGACGCCTGTTCGCTGCCGGAAACGTCCAGGACAACGGTGCCATTTTTCCCGAACGCCAGTTCGAGCGCACGGCGTGGCTGACGCAACGCGTTTTCGACATGGAGAGTGAAATACGCCGTTTCTCCGGCAAAGACCGCATCTGCCCGTCCGGGCATCAGTCGCAGGCCTAGAAGATTGCGGAAGGTGTGCACCATCGCCACGAGACCGAGTCCGGCGAGCAGGAATACGAGGGCGTGGCCAAGACTGAGGTTGTAATTGATGGCGCCAATCAGCATCACGCAGAGCACGACACCGTAGAGCAGCCCGGCCCGGGTCGGCAGAATGAAAATGCGGCGCTGGGTGAGGACGACCGGCAATTGTTCGTCATGTCCAAAGCGGAACAACCACAGACCAAGCGCTTCCCGCAGACTCATCAGACAACCGGCACGGAGCGGATCAGGTTGACGATGTCTTCCGGGCGGGCATGGCCGCTGCTGTTGGCCAATTGCAGCCGGTGGCAGGCAACGCTCGGCAGGACGGCCTGCACGTCCTCCGGCATGACCATTTTGCGCCCGCCGATGAAAGCCCAGGCGCGCGCAACGGCGAGCAAGGCCAGCGCGGCGCGCGGGCTGAGTCCGTGGATGAATTGCGGGCTGGCGCGTGTCGCTTCGACCAGCGTCTGGACGTAATCGAGGAGCGCGGGAGAAACGTGTGTCTCGCTCGCCTCCTGCTGCAGTGGAGCGATCTGCTCGGGTGTCAGGCTCGCGGCGAGCGCCGGTAGCGTGTCGCGGCGCCCGCCTCCCTCGAGCAGGGCGCGTTCGGCGGCGCGGTCAGGGTAGCCCAGTTCGAGGCGCAGGAGGAAACGGTCCAGCTGCGATTCGGGCAGCGGGAAGGTGCCGATCTGTGTGGAAGGATTCTGCGTGGCGATGACGAAAAATGGCTCGGGCAGGGGTCGGGTTTCACCCTCAACTGTTACCTGCCGCTCCTCCATGGCTTCGAGCAGCGCGCTTTGCGTTTTGGGCGTAGCGCGGTTGATCTCGTCGGCCAACAGGACTTGGGAGAAAATGGCGCCGGGCAGGAAACGGAATTCGCTGCGCTCGCGATCAAAGATGGACAGTCCGATGACATCAGCCGGCAGCATGTCGCTCGTAAACTGGATGCGCGAAAATTGCAGTCCAAGCAGACGTGCCAGAGTCTGCGCCAGGGTCGTCTTGCCGACGCCGGGGAGATCCTCGATCAACAGATGGCCGCGCGCCAGCAGGCAGGCCAGTGCCAGGCGCACCTGCTTATCCTTGCCCAGGACAATATTGTTGGCGGCGGAGATGACCTCTGAGAGGGAGGCGGTTTTTGTGGAAGAAGGTGGCATGGTTGTTGTGTCGTCGTGGCCCCGGTTGGTCGATAATGCACAGCATGGCCGATGTTTCCGATTCTATCCCTGGATAGAAGGTTAACGGGGGAAGAAGGTTCCGCAGGAATTATGCCGTCAGCCCAATGTCGCTATTGATCGGTTGGGACTGGGTGAGGATTTGCAACAAGGAAGAACATGGAAATTCAGAAGATCGGAGTTATTGGTGCGGGTGTCATGGGGAGTGGGATTGCCCAGGCGTTTTCCATGGCGGGCTTGCCCGTAGTGATGAGCCACATTTCTGATGTGACTCTCCAGAAGGCGCTCGGAACGATTTCGGGCAGCATGGACCGCATGATCAAGAAGGAAAAACTCACCGATGACCAGAAGATTGCCGCTCTGGCCAGGATATCGACGGTAAGCGACGTTGCGGCCGTTGCCGATTGCGATCTCGTGATCGAGGCTGTAACCGAAAGCGAGGCGCTCAAGCTCCGGATATTTCGGCAACTGGACGAAATCGTCCAGCCGGGTGCGATTCTTGCCAGTAACACGTCGTCCCTTTCCATCACCAAGCTGGCAGCGGCGACCCAGCGCCCTGCGCAGGTGATCGGACTGCACTTCTTCAACCCTGTACCAATGATGGCGCTGGTTGAAATAGTCAGCGGCCTGCAAACATCGGCCGCAACGCACGCAGCGGTAGAAGCCGTGGCGCAGCGGATTGGCAAGACGCCCGCGAGCGTCAAGAACAGTCCCGGATTTATCGTCAATCGGATGCTTTGCCCGATGATCAACGAGGCGATCTTTGCGTTGGCTGAGGGATTGGCGACGCCAGAGGAGATCGACGAAGCCATGAAACTCGGCGCCAACCACCCGATCGGGCCGCTGGCCTTGTGCGACCTGATCGGCCTGGACGTTGAACTGGCGATCATGCAGGTTCTTTTCGAGAGCTTCAAGGATTCGAAATACCGTCCGGCACCGCTACTGGTGGAGATGGTCGAGGCCGGGTATCTCGGACGCAAGACAGGACGCGGGTTCTTCAACTACACCTGATCAAAGCGGGTGCTTGTGGAGTGTTGGTTGAGGATTCGGATCGAATGGGAAATTTTATTCCTCGTGTCAGCGGAATCCTTCTTGCAGCGTTTCTTGGGTTCGGTCTGATTGACTTCGGTTAGACCCGGATTATCCATTACACTCTCGCAACCCGCCTCGCCAATCTCGCGCCCGAAAGGATAATCCGGGTTAAAATTACCCAACTTTTTTTATGGTACCTAACCCATGAACACCATTACTGGATCCATTGTTGCGATTGTCACCCCGATGCACGAGGATGGAAGCCTTGACCTGCCGTGCCTGCGCAAACTCGTCGATTTTCATGTTCAGGAAGGGACGGACGCCATTGTCGTCGTCGGAACGACGGGCGAGTCGCCGACGGTCGACGTCGAGGAGCACCAGGAACTGATTCGCGTGGTTGTCGAACAGGCCGCCGGACGGATTCCCGTGATTGCCGGTACCGGGGCCAACTCGACGTCGGAAGCCATCGAGATGACGGAGTTTGCGAAGAAAGTGGGGGCCGATGCGGCCTTGTCGGTCGTTCCCTACTACAACAAGCCGACCCAGGAAGGCCTGTACCGTCACTTCAAGTCAATTGCTGAAGCCGTCGACATTCCCGTCATTCTCTACAATGTTCCGGGGCGCACGGTTGCCGATCTGGCCAATGAAACGACCCTGCGCCTAGCGCAGATTCCGAATATCGTGGGCATCAAGGACGCCACTGGCAACATGGAGCGGGGCGCAGAACTCATCAATCGTGCTCCCGAAGGTTTTTCGATCTTCAGCGGCGACGACGGAACGGCCTGTGCTTTGCTGATGCTGGGCGGAAACGGTAATATCTCGGTCGTGGCCAACGTGGCTCCGCGCATGATGCACGAGATGTGCGCAGCGGCGATCAGCGGCAATCTGGCGAAGGCGCGTGAACTCAATTTCCGCCTGAGCGGGTTGAGTCGGCACCTGTTCTGTGAAGCCAATCCGATTCCCGTGAAGTGGGCCTGCCTGCAAATGGGGCTGATGGAAGGCGGCATTCGCCTTCCGCTGACGCCGCTTTCGCCGGAGTGCCATGAGCGTGTCCGTAACGCCATGCGCCAGGCCGGGTTGTTGGCGTAATTTTTGGTTTTCAGGGGTATCAATGAGAGTTGTTGCTTTGCGACTGGCGATCTGGTCGTCGGTAGCGGTCTTGGCGGGCGTGCTTTCCGGCTGTGGCAGCCTGAATCTCGAGTCCAAGAAGATTGACTACAAATCCGCGTCAACCGTCAAGGTTCCGACGCTGGAAGTTCCTCCGGACCTCACTTCGCCAACGCGCGACAACCGATTCCTGGTGCCGGACACCGGAGGTACGGGGTCGGCGACGTTCTCGACGTATTCCGGCGAGCGTGTTCAGGCCGCGAATCAGTCCCAGTCCAGCGACGTTTTGCCGAAGGTCGACAAGGTCCGTGTCGAAAGGTCAGGCAATCAGCGCTGGCTGGTGATCAACGAGACACCTGACAAGCTTTGGGGGCCGGTCAAGGATTTCTGGCAGGAAACCGGATTCCTGATCAAGCTCGAGATGCCAGAGGCCGGTGTGATGGAGACCGACTGGGCCGAAAACCGCGCCAAGATCGGTGATGACTTCATTCGCAACATGCTGGGGAAAGTGATCGATTCGCTGTATTCAACTGCCGAGCGCGACAAGTTCCGCACCCGCCTGGAACCGGGAACCGAACCGGGAACGACCGAAATCTACATCAGCCATCGTGGCATGTATGAGATCTACGTCTCTGAAGGGAGGGACGAAACGAGGTGGCAACCGCGCGAGGCAGACCCGGAACTCGAGGCAGAGATGCTGCGTCGTCTGATGGTGCGTTTCGGTACCGACGACAGACGGTCGCAACTCGAAATGGCGGAAGCGAAGAGCCGGCCTGTCGACCGGGCCAAGCTGGCCCGTTCGGCCGATGGCGCGGGAACGCTGGAGGTTCTGGAATCCTTTGACCGTGCCTGGCGACGCGTTGGACTGGCGCTGGATCGTGTCGGTTTCACCGTGGAAGATCGTGATCGCTCCAAGGGGCTTTATTATGTCCGATACGTCGATCCGGAGAGCGATGCGCAGAACAAGGATCCGGGCTTGTTATCGAAATTGGCTTTCTGGAAACCTTCCGCTCCCCCGCCGCAAACGAAGTATCGGGTTTTCGTGAAGGACGGCGGCAGGGCGCTCACGACGGTTCAGGTGCTTTCCGCGGAGGGAGGTATTGACCAGTCCGATACATCGAAGAAGATTCTTGGACTGTTGTTTGAACAACTGAAGTGATGCGCTTCGCCTCGCTCGGCAGCGGAAGCCGGGGGAATTCCCTGGTGGTCGCTTCCGGGGAAGCGAAAGTGCTGCTCGATTGTGGATTCTCTCTCCGTGCCATGGTCAGCCGGCTCGCCCGGCTGTCCAT
>CAZCJW010000116.1:0-9950 GCA_964499185.1 uncultured Propionivibrio sp.
AGGATCGACAGGTTCTCGTTGAAGTTCTGCACGGCGATAGAGTGGCCTGCGCCCATCAGGATGTGCCCGCGATGCTGCAGCAGGGCGTTCATCGGAACGACAAAGTAGCCTGACAGGGCGCCAATGATGATCAGCAGCGGAACCGCCAGCCACATGTGATGCACGAAGTTCATCACCAGAACAATCAGGCCCATGGCGATACCGAGCGGTATGACCCTGACCGATTTGCGCAAGGTGATGGCCCGGGCCGCCGCTACTGCTCCGACAGCCACCCCCAACGCCACGACGCCTTGCAGCATGCTCGATTTCGAGAGATCAAGATGGAGGGAGACTTCGGCCCATTTGATCACGATGAACTGCAGCGTTGCGCCGGCTCCCCAGAACAAGGTGGTGACGGCCAGCGAAATCTGGCCGAGGCGATCGCGCCACAACAGTCCCAGGCAATGGTTGAATTCACGGATGAGATACCAGGGGTTTTTGTGCAGCACCTTGTGGTCAACCCCGGTATCCGGGACGTAGAGATTGAAGACCGATGCAAGTATGTAGAAACCGGCAACAAAGCAGAGCGCCATCTCTCCGACGCTGTCGATGCCAGTGTTGATCAACGGAAAATCGAATCCCAGGAGGTTTTGGGCAAAGACCGGCTGGATCAGTGTTCCACCGATAACCACGCCGAGGATGATGGCGCCGACGGTCAGCCCCTCGATCCAGCCATTGGCGACGACCAGCAGGCGGTGCGGGAGGTATTCGGTAAGGATGCCGTACTTGGCCGGAGAGTAGGCGGCGGCACCCAAGCCAACCACAGCGTAAGCGATCAACGGGTGGACGGAAAAGAACATCATCGAGCAGCCGATGATCTTGATGGCGTTGCTGATGAACATGACCCGCCATTTGGGCATCGAGTCGGCAAAGGCGCCGACGAAGGCGGCAAGGGCGACGTAGGAGACGGTAAAGAAGGTTTTCAGCAGCGGCTCGTAGGCTGCCGGTGCGTGCATTTCACGCAGAGCGGAAATGGCGACGATCAGCAGGGCATTGTCGGCGAGCGCGGAAAAAAATTGCGCTGCCATGATGATATAGAAGCCGAAGGGCATTGAAATCCGGTACCGCTTTTATCAAGTGACGGCTTTATACCATGAAACACCAAGGGCAATGCGTCGAGGAATTCACACACTGGCCGGACAGGGCGGGGGCTTTAAGGCAGAATATATGGCCGTCTTTTGCCGAAAACTACGCGTCTTTTCTGGAATCCTTCGCCCAATGCCTCGTCCGATCCAAGTTGCCATCGACGTTTCTGCTGTTCGCCACAACTATATGGCCGCCAGGCGGCATGCCTCCTTGACGGGTGAGCCGGTCAAGGCCTGGGCGGTCGTCAAGGCCGATGCCTATGGCCACGGTCTGATGCGGGTGGCGAATGCCCTGAGAGAAGTCGCCGATGGATTTGCCTTGCTTGAAATCGAAGCGGCGGTTGCGTTGCGTGACGCCGGGTTCCGCCAGCCGATCCTGCTGCTGGAAGGCTTTTTCGATCCGGAGGAGCTGCCGGTGTGCGCCGAATACGGATTGACGGTCGCCGTCCATCGGCTCGAACAGTTGCGCATGATTCGCGAGGCCGCCTTGCCGGTCAGCCTTCCGATCTACCTCAAACTCAATACCGGAATGAACCGTCTCGGCTTCAAGGTCGGGGAAATTCCCGCCGTCAGGCGCGAACTGGAAGATACGGCTGCATTTTCCTCGGTGACCCTGATGACCCACTTTGCCGAATCCGACGGCGCGCGCGGCGTCGAGTGGCAACTTGAAAGATTTCGCCGGATGACCGAAGGCTGGAACCTGCCGGTTTCCATGGCCAATTCGGCGGCCATCCTGCGCCATCCGCAAACCGTCCGCGGCTGGGTGCGTCCGGGGATCATGATGTACGGCGGGAGCCCGTTTGCCGACGTCGATGCCGAAAGCCTCGACCTGAAGCCGGTGATGACGCTGAGCAGCCGGATCATTGCCGTGCAGGAAATCCAGCCCGGCGAGCGCGTGGGATACGGCGGGACGTTCGAGGCGACTCGTCTGACACGCGTTGGCATCGTGGCCTGCGGCTACGCCGATGGCTATCCGCGTCACGCTCCTAGTGGAAGCCCAATCCTGGTCAACGGCAAGCGGACGGTGACGGTCGGCCGGGTGTCGATGGACATGCTGGCCTGCGACCTGACCGATCTTCCCGGGGCCGGCGTCGACAGCCCGGTGGTGCTGTGGGGCGCCGGCTTGCCGGCCGACGAAGTCGCGGCGGCCGCCGGAACCATCAGCTACGAGCTGTTTTGTGCGCTGGCGCGGCGCGTGCCGGTGGTCGAGGTCGGGAACTGAAATGGCCAAAGCGAAGACGGTTTACTCCTGTACCGAGTGTGGCGCCACCTCGTCGAAGTGGCAGGGGCAGTGTCCGGGCTGCGGCGTCTGGAATACGCTGGTCGAGACCGTGGCCGAGGCGGCGACGCCGTCATCCCGCCGGTTTGCGGCGTTGGCCGGGACCGCGACCGTACAGACCTTGTCTGAAATCGAGGCGCGCGAGGAAGACCGGCTACCGACGGGCATCGGCGAGTTCGACCGGGCCTTGGGCGGTGGCCTGGTAGCGGGTGGCGTGGTGCTCATCGGCGGCGATCCGGGCATCGGTAAGAGCACGCTGCTGCTTCAGGCGTTGGCCGTGATGTCGGAAACCAGCCATGTGCTCTATGTGAGCGGCGAGGAATCGGGGCAGCAGATCGCGTTGCGCGCGCGCAGGCTGGCGCTGGATACGAAACGTCTGAAGCTGCTGGCCGAGATCAACCTGGAAAAGATCCTGGTGACGCTACAGGCGGAAAAACCGCAGGTGGCGGTGATCGACTCGATCCAGACACTGTGGTCCGAGCAACTCAGTTCGGCGCCCGGATCGGTGGCGCAGGTGCGCGAGTGTGCCGCGCAACTCACCCGCCTGGCCAAGCAGACCGGCGTGACGGTGATCCTGGTCGGTCACGTGACCAAGGAAGGCGCCCTGGCCGGACCGCGCGTGCTGGAGCATATCGTCGATACGGTGCTGTATTTCGAGGGCGATACGCATTCGAGCTTCCGACTGATCCGCGCAGTGAAGAATCGCTACGGCGCGGTGAACGAGATTGGCGTTTTCGCCATGACCGACCGCGGGCTGAAGGGCGTGAGCAATCCGTCGGCGATGTTCCTTTCCCAGCACGGGCAGGATGTTCCGGGGTCCTGTGTGCTGGTCACCCAGGAGGGGACGCGACCACTACTCGTCGAGATTCAGGCCCTGGTGGATCAGGCGCATGGCAATGCTCGACGGCTGACCGTCGGTCTCGATGCCCAACGGCTGGCCATGCTGCTGGCGGTGTTGCATCGCCACGCCGGAATTCTCTGTTTCGACCAGGACGTGTTCGTCAATGCCGTCGGTGGCGTCAAGATTAGTGAGCCAGCAGCCGACCTTTCAGTTTTGTTGGCAATTGTTTCTTCTCTTAAAAACAAGGCGTTGCCAAATAAACTTATAGTATTTGGTGAGATTGGGCTGGCCGGCGAGATTCGTCCTGCGCCGCGCGGACAGGAACGGCTCAAGGAAGCCGCCAAACTCGGTTTTACCCGGGCGATGATTCCGGAAGCCAACAAACCCAAGCAAGCGATCGCGGGCATGGAAGTCGTCGCGGTGCGGCGGGTCGAAGAGGCTTTCCAGAAGCTGCGCGAACTCGAGTGAGGTTTCCGACTCATAACACGGGTGGGGGGGCTCTACTGGCGCTTCGCCGCTTATCCCCTTGAGAATGGCCTTTGTCTGAAAGCCCGAAGCCTGTAATGAACTCCCTTTCTTTCCTGCTCCGCATGCTGCGCCGCGATGCTCGGGCCGGCGAGCTTCATCTGCTGGTGGCCGCGCTGGTCGTTGCCGTGGCGGCATTGACGGCTGTCGGGTTCTTTACTGACCGTGTACGGCAGGCGCTGGCGCTGGAGGCCAACCAGTTGCTCGGTGCGGATATGCTGTTGACGGCGGATCGGCCCTGGCCGTCCACGACGGCCGATGAAGCGCGCAGACGCGGATTGGCCGTAGCAGAGACACGCACGTTTCCGAGCATGGTCATGTACGGCGAGGGTGGCGCTGCGCGGACGCAGTTGACGGAAATCAAGGCGGTTTCGCCGGGTTATCCGTTACGCGGAGCGTTGCGCGTGGCTTCCGAACCGAATTCGGCGGATGCTCCGGCCAAGGGTGTTCCCGACGCGGGCGCCGTATGGATCGATGAACGACTCGCGTCGTTGCTGGGCGTCCGGGTTGGGGATTCGCTTTCAGTGGGAAACCTGCAGTTGCGGGTCGGCTCGATTCTCACCTATGAACCGGACCGCGGCCTGAATTTTTTTAGCGTTGCCCCGCGCCTGTTGATGAACCTTGTTGATCTGAATGGCACCGGCTTGATCCAGCCGGGAAGCCGTGTGTCGTACCGGCTGTTGTTCGCTGGAGAATATAAAATAATCAATGAATACCGTTCATTTGTTAATAAAACACTTGAACGTGGACAGCGTGTAGAGGATGCCGAAAACGCCCGGCCGGAGATACGCACGGCGCTGGAAAGGGCGCAGCGATTCCTGGGGTTGGCGGCCCTGTTGACGGTAGTGTTGGCAACGGTTGCCGTATCGCTCGCCTCGCGGCGCTACATGCAGCGGCATCTTGATCCCTGTGCCGTCATGCGCTGTCTGGGGGCGACGCAGGCGTTCCTGCTACGCGTCTATCTTGGGCAGTTCGTCCTGCTTGGTGTTATGGCCTCGGCCTTGGGATGCGTTCTTGGCTATCTTGCCCATTTCGCCCTGCACGCCTGGCTTTCACAATTGCTGACCACGGTATTGCCTCCGCCAGGCCCGCTTCCTGCGATCCAGGGAATGCTCATCGGCTTGCTGTTGTTGTTCGGTTTTTCCTTGCCGCCCTTGCTGCAGTTGCGTCGTGTTTCCACCTTACGTGTCCTGCGTCGCGAGTTTTTTTCCGGCGGGATGCCTCCGTCCCGGCTGGTGGGCGGGTACGCCGCAGGACTCGTTTCCCTGGCTGGCCTGATGTTCTGGGTGGCGGGCGAGGCGCGCTTGGGGATCTATGTCGTCGGCGGTTTTGCGGCGGCCATGCTGGTTTTCGCCGCACTGGCCTGGCTGACCATTCGCCTGACCCGGATCCTGCGTCTTGCCTCGTCCGGAAATGCCGGCAAGGCAGGCTTCGGATGGCGCTACGGAATCGCCAGCCTGCAGCGTCATACGGCGGCGAGCATCGTCCAGATCGTAGCCTTGTCTCTCGGTTTCATGGCGCTTCTGTTGCTCACTGTGACGCGCAACGAGCTATTGGACGCCTGGCAGCAGGCCATTCCGGCGGACGCGCCCAATCGTTTCGTGGTCAATATCCAGCCGGATCAGCGGGAAGCCGTGCAGCGGTTTTTTACCGCCGACGGGCTTGCTCCCGAATTTTCACCAATGGTGCGCGGGCGACTGGCGAAGGTGAATGGTATAGCAGTCAGCGCAGAAGGATACGAAGACGACCGGGCCAGACGTCTCGTCGAACGCGAGTTCAACCTTTCCTATCGAACCGATCTCCCGGCCGGAAATGCGGTAACCGCCGGGCGCTGGTTCGGCGTCGAGGAACAGCAGCAAGGCGTTGCGTCGGTAGAGGATGGGTTGGCCAAGACACTTGGCCTGAAAGTCGGCGATCTCATGGAATTCAACGTCGCAGGTGAGATGGTGAACATGGAGGTGGTCGGCTTGCGCAAGCTGAACTGGGATTCGATGCGCGTGAATTTCTTCGTTTTGACCCCTCCGGCGGTTCTTGAGGGTTATCCGGCGAGCTGGATAACGAGTTTTCACCTGACGTTGGACAAGACGGATTTCGTCAGCCGGCTGGTACGCGAGTTTCCCAATCTCACCGTGATCGACGTCGCGGCCATCGTTCGCCAGTTGCAGTCGATCATGGACCAGGTGGCGCAGGCGGTGCAGTTCGTGTTCCTCTTTACGCTGGCGGCGGGCGTCATCGTTCTCTACGCGGCGCTGGCTTCGGCTGCCGAGGAACGGCGCTACGAGTTGTCGATCATGCGTGCGCTGGGCGCACGGCGCGAGCAGTTGCAGCGCGCCGTGCTTGCCGAATTCGCCACGATCGGCGGCTTGTCGGGCTTGATCGCCGCAGTGGCGGCGATTGTGGTCGGGCAGGTGTTGGCGAGGAACGTGTTCAATCTGGATGTCGCGCTGGCGTGGTGGCTACCGCCGACAGCGATGCTCGGCGGCGCGCTCATGGTCATGGGGGCTGGCTGGTTCGCGGCGACCAAGTTAATGCAGAAGACGCCGCTGGAGGCCTTGCGGTCGGGTGTCTGATGTGTCGACCAAACCGATTTTGCGATCTACAGCAGAAATGAGCGGTGTTCCGTGAAACCCTGGTTGTCCAGCAACCGATAAATTAGCCCAGATCCTTGCGTCGCAGCATGAACACGAAGCGGTCGCCAGCGCTGGTGTCGAGCCAGACGAACGAAATCCGCGGGAAGGCGCGCTCGAGTTCGTCCTTGTTGTGGCCGATTTCAACCACCAGAAGTCCGTCAGGATTGAGATGCTGCGCGGCCTCCTTGAGCAGGATGCGCACGAAATCAAGGCCGTCCTCGCCGCTGGCCAGGGCCATTTCGGGTTCCCTCCTGTATTCCTCGGGCAGGGCGGCCATCGATTCGGCGTTCACATAAGGCGGATTTGAGACGATGACGTCGTAGCGTTCGGCGGGAATGGCGGTAAATGCATCCGACTCGATCAAGCGGACGCGTTCGCCGAGATCGTAGTTGTCGACGTTGATCCGCGCGACGGCCAGCGCGTCCGGCGACAGATCGACGGCGTCGACGGTGGCTTCGGGGAAAGCGTCTGCCGCGACGATGGCCAGGCATCCCGAGCCAGTGCACATATCGAGAACGCGAGTGACCGCCCATGGGTCGTTGATCCAGGGACTCAACTGCTCCCGGAGCAGTTCGGCGATGTGCGAGCGGGGGACGATGACCCGCTCATCAACATAGAAACGAAAGTCGCCGAGCCAGGCTTCATGGGTCAGGTAGGCCGCCGGAAGTCGCTCGGTGATGCGGCGCCGGACGATCTTGAGGGCCGCGGCGCGTTCTGTGCCGGTCAGACGAGCATCCATGTAGGGATCGAGTAGATCCACCGGCAGGTGCAATGTGTGGAGGAGCAAGTAGGCAGCTTCGTCCCATGCGTTGTCCGAACCGTGGCCGAAAAAGAGTCCGGACTCGTTGAATCGGCTGACGGCAAAGCGCATCAGGTCGCGCAACGTGGATAGTTCGTTCTGGGCTTGTTCGTATAGGTCGGGAGTCACGTCGCTATTGCCTGGATAAGGTGGAGTTAGGGAAGAAGTTGCTCAAGAATGCGACGATAGACGGCGGAGAGCTGCTCGAGCGCCGCGATCTCGACGCATTCGTCGATCTTGTGGATGCTGGCATTGACGGGCCCGATCTCGATGACCTGCGGGCAGATTTCCGCGAGGAAGCGGCCGTCCGACGTGCCGCCGGTGGTCGAGAGCTCCGTTTCGATACCGAGCTCCTCGCGGATGGCGGTGCGCGAGGCCTCCACCAGTGCGCCGCCGCCGGTCAGGAACGGCTTGGCGCCGAGGGTCCATGCGATGTCGTAATCCAGGCCGTGACGATCGAGGATCTGGCAGACCCTGGCTTGCAGCCCCTCCGGCGAACTGGCCGTAGAGAAGCGGAAGTTGAACAGGATGTCGATGTGGCCGGGAATGACGTTGGAAGCCCCGGTGCCGCCATGAATGTTCGATATCTGCCAGGTCGTCGGGGGGAAGAACGCGTTACCCTGGTCCCATTCGGTGGCGGCGAGTTCGGCAATCGCCGGGGCGGCAAGATGAATCGGGTTCCGGGCCAGGTGCGGGTAGGCGATATGTCCCTGAATGCCCTTGACGGTAAGTTTGGCAGAGAGCGAACCGCGCCGGCCGTTCTTGAGCGTGTCGCCCAGCCGCAAGACAGCGGTCGGTTCGCCGATCAGGCAATAATCCATCGTATCGCCGCGTGCCTGCAGCGCTTCGACGACGGCTACGGTGCCATCGACGGCATCGCCTTCCTCGTCGGATGTCAGGAGTACGGCGATTGATCCGTGGTGATCGGGGCGAGCAGCGACAAAAGCTTCAGTGGCCGTGACAAAGGCGGCGATGGAACCTTTCATGTCCGCGGCTCCTCGTCCGAAAAGAAAGCCGTCGCGCCGGGTCGGTTCGAACGGCGGGCTTTGCCAGCGGTCCGCCGGGCCGGGCGGTACGACGTCTACATGGCCGGCAAAACAGAACAGCGGGCCGTTGGTGCCGCGGCGCGCCCACAGATTGGTCACACCGCCGCGATTGACGTATTCAACAGCAAATCCGATGTGGCGCAGGCGGTTTTCGATGATCGCCATGCAACCCGCGTCTACCGGGGTGATGGACGGGCAGGCGACCAGTTGTTCGGCAAGGTTAAGCGTGGAAGTGCCTGGCATCATGCTTCCTCTTCCGGCGCGTCGTCCAGGTTCAAGGTGAATTCCTTGAAAGAAGTCCCGTTGCCATTGGTTTCCGAGAATTCAATCGGGATTTCGGCCGATTTCTTGTCGTTTCCGTCAGGCGATGAAAGTTCCGAATTGTTGATCAGCCAGGACAGATTGGTTGGCGAGTCTGCGTTGGTGAGCGCCTCGTCGAGGGTGATGACGCCTTCACGATAGAGCCGGAAAAGATCCTGCTCGAAGGTCTGCGAGCCGGGGGCCAGGCTTTGTTCCATGGCCTCCTTGATGGCCAGGATTTCACCGCGTTCGATGAGTTCCTGAATGTGCCGGGTGTTGAGCAACACTTCGGCGGCGGGCAGGCGTTGCCCGCTGGGCCGCTTGACAAGGCGTTGGGAAACGATCGCTTTCATGCTGGCGGAAAGGTCGAGATAAAGCGCGGTACGGTTCTCCAGCGGGAAGAAGTTGATGATGCGGTTGAGCGCGTGGTAGCTGTTGTTGGCATGCAGCGTGGCGAGGCAGAGATGGCCCGATTGCGCGTAGGCAATCGCTGCCTGCATGGTTTCCTTGTCGCGGATCTCGCCGATCAGGATGCAGTCGGGCGCCTGGCGCATGGCGTTCTTCAGCGCGTGTTCCCAACCCAGGGTGTCCATGCCCAGTTCCCGCTGGTTGACGATCGATTTCTTGTGCTTGAACAGGAATTCGATCGGATCCTCGATCGTCAGGATATGGCCGGTGCGATTGGCATTGCGGTAATCGAGCATCGAGGCGATGGTCGTCGATTTGCCCGAACCGGTGGCGCCCACAATCAGGATAAGCCCGCGTTTTTCCATGACCAGATCGGCCAGGACGGCGGGCATCATCAGGGTGTCGAGTGCCGGGATGTTGCCGAGAATGAAACGCACGACGATCGAAATCGACGCGCGTTGCCGGAACAGGTTGATGCGGAAGTTGCCGACATTCGGGACGCCGAAGGAGAGATTCATCTCCATGGTCGCTTCGAATGTCTTTTTCTGATCCGGCGTCATCAGTTCGAGGGCAATTTTTTCGATCATTGCCGGATCCATCACCTGCTGGTTGACCGGCATGGTGTTGCCCTGGATCTTGATGTGGATCGGTATGCCGGCGGAGATGAAAAGGTCCGACGCCTGCTTTTCGGACATCAACTGGAAAAGTTTGTCCAGGATCATGCTATCTCCGCCGCATACGCACGGGAAAATTGAAAAATGGGTAGGTCAATCGCCGCGCAACAGGTCATTGATGCTCGTCTTGGCACGGGTTTTCGCATCAACTTTCTTGACGATCACAGCGCAGTACAGGCTATAGCTGCCGTCCTTCGAGGGCAGGTTGCCCGAGACGACGACCGATCCGGGCGGAATGCGGCCATAGCTGACCTCGCCGGTTTCGCGATCGAAGATCTTGGTCGACTGGCCGATATAGACGCCCATCGAGATCACCGAGCCTTC
>CAZCJW010000117.1:0-4278 GCA_964499185.1 uncultured Propionivibrio sp.
AGTAGTGCAGGTCCGAACCGCAGATGCCGCCGGCACCTATCCTGACCAGCACCTGATCGTCGGCCATTACGGCAACGGGTACGTTTTCGATCCGCAAGTCCTTTTCCGAATGAAGGACGCAGGCTTTTGCTTCCATGATTTGCTCCTGAATAAAACGCGTAGATCCTGAAACCTCAATTCAAACCACGGAGAACACGGAGGGCACGGAGAAATACCAGGGCTTTGCGAGCTATTGCGTCCAACGATTGCGTGAGATTCACCTCATCCCTGCACGTGGTCTTTCTCCGTGTTCTCCGTGCCCTCCGTGGTTAACTGCTTTTTCCACATTCAAAGCACCGACAGCCAACCGCCGTCGACGTAGATGATCTGGCCATTGACGTAATTGGAGGCAGCGGAAGCCAGGTAGACAGCCGTGCCGACGAGTTCTTCCGGTTTGCCCCAGCGGCCGGCCGGATTGCTGGCTTTGACCCAGGCGTCGAACTCGGGGTTCTCGATCAGCGCGGTATTCATCTCGGTGAGGATGTAGCCCGGCCCGATCGAATTGGCCTGGATGTTGAACTTGGCCCACTCCGCGGCCATCGAGCGGGTGAGCATCTTGATGCCGCCCTTCGCCGCAGTGTAGGGGGCCACCGTGGCACGCGCCGCTTCGCTGGTTAGCGAGGCGATGTTGATGATCTTGCCGCCGCGCCCACGCGCGATCATGCGCTTGGCGGCTTCGCGCCCGACGAGGAAGGCCGCATTCAGGTTGGTGTCGATGACCCGCTGCCAGTCCTTGAGTTCGAGTTCGACCATCGGCTTGCGGAACTGGATGCCGGCGTTGTTGATCAGAATGTCGATCTCCACGCCTGCCGTGTCGAACGTCTCGAACGCGGCAATCACAGCCGCTTCGTCAGCCACATCGAAAACCGCTCCGCGAGCCCGATAGCCCTTGGCCTGCAACCGGGAAACCGCTTCGTCGACAGCCAGTTGCTGCCGGCCATTCACGATCACGGTCGCGCCTGCCTCACCCAGCCCCTCCGCCAGCGACAGGCCGATGCCGCGCACTGATCCGGTAATCAGGGCCGTGCGGCCGGTCAGGTCAAACAATCCAGACATACTCAGTTTTCCTTTTGCTCATAGATGTTGAGAATTTCAAAACCTTTGCCCGATACTCAGAACGCCGGGGCTGCGTTCTCGAGTTTCAGGCATTCGTTCAGGTCGTTCGTCGCGTGTTCGATCAGCGCTAACGCTGCACGCGCCGCACCCTCGGCATCACGCTGCTCGATGCAACGGCATAATGCTTCATGCGCGGGAAGCGACTCTGCCGGCCCGCCCGGCTTCTGCGACACGATCTCGAATCCCCGCCGCAGGACGGCGGAAAGCCCGACTTTCATCTGTCGGACGAACTGATTTCCGCTCGACGCCAGGATGGCCGTGTGAAAAGCCAGATCGGCGGAAACATAATCACCCTCGCCTTGCACCGCGCGCCGCATACCCTCGAACGCGGCGCGGATGGCCCGGCGTTCGTCATCCGTGGCACGCAAGGCGGCAAGGCGCGCGGCCGCCGGTTCAACAATCCCGCGCAATTCCATGAGATCCCGCGACATTTCCCGATCGGCACCCGAGGCTTGTGTCCGCCAGACGATGATGTCCGGGTCGAAGAGATTCCATTCGGAAGGCCCCAACACCAGCGTACCGACCTTGCGCCGCACGTCCACCATGCCCTTCGCCGCCAGCGACTTGACCGCCTCGCGGATGACGATGCGGCTAAAGGAAAAGCGTTCGCACAAGTCGCTTTCCGACGGCAGGATTTGCCCCGGTTGATAGCGCCCGGAGCAGATATCCAGCCCGAGCCGGTCAAGAACCTGGCGCTGGAAAGTCGTGCGCGGAGCATTCAATACTTCGTCCATAGGTCATATGTATCATGTTTGAACCAAAAGCGTCAACGGCTCGGATACGTATCGACGTGATCGCTATCGATCGTCTTTCGTTAACACGAACGCAAGGTATTTGAAAGCGAACGGAAAGCAGAGCGACAGGCCGGCGATCATTGACCACTGGCAGGTCGACATTTCTCCGCCAGGAATGACGCTTACATCCCATTGAATTAATGACATTAATAACAGAAAAAAACTCGCTGTTTAGGAACTCCGCGAGAGACAACACACCAACCAACCATGTATCAACCCGAAAGAAGATTTTCGATTGACACTATTGAAACAAAATCGTAATGTTCGTTTTGGAATACTTGTTTCGTATACAAACAAAAACTAACGCAATCATAGTTTTCTTACGATCAGGCTGGGGCGCATGAAAAGAACCGAAGTACTCGAATCCCTGAAGAACGGGGGTTTGTATGACCTGCTGATAATCGGGGGAGGTGCCACGGGATGCGGTATTGCCGTGGATGCCGCCAGCCGCGGCTTGAAAGTCGCACTGATCGAAAAGAACGACCTCGCCGAAGGCACCAGCAGTCGTAGCACCAAGCTGGTCCACGGCGGCGTTCGCTATCTGGAAGCAGCCGTCAAGAAACTCGACCGGGCGCAATACAATCTGGTGAAGGAAGCACTTCAGGAACGGGGACTCTTCCTGCAGAACGCGCCTCATCTGGCCAACGCGCTCCCTTTGGTCACTCCGCTGTACAAGTGGCTGGAAGTTCCCTATGTATATGCCGGGCTGCTGATGTACGACGTGCTGGCCGGAAAACAGGGACTCGGCAGGAGCTACGTCATCGGGCGCACGGAAGCGCTTGAACGTTTTCCGATGCTCAAGCGAGAAGGTCTGAAGGCGGGCGTCGTCTACTACGACGGGCAGTTCAACGATGCGCGCATGGCGGTCACCCTGGCCCTGACCGCTCGGAAACACGGCGCTGTGATTGCCAACCACGTCGAAGCCGTTGCACTCGAGAAGGACGATAGCGGCAGACTGTGCGGTGCACGGGCGCGCGACACCATTACCGGGGAAGAATTCACCATTCGCGCACGCGGCGTGATCAACGCCGCCGGTCCTTTCGTCGATCGCATCCGGCAGATGGACGAAGCCTCCGCCCCCCCGGTGCTCAAGGCGGCATCCGGCATTCATATCGTGCTGTCCAGCCGTTTCGTGCCACCGGGCACCGGCCTGCTGATCCCGAAAACCGAAGATGGCCGGGTTCTGTTCGTTCTCCCCTGGCAAGGACAGGCACTGGTCGGAACCACCGATAATCCCGCCGAGATCTGCGACCACCCGAAGGCGACGGAAGAGGAGATTGAGTACGTTCTCCGTCACCTCAACCAGTATTTCGATCTTTCGGTCAAACGCAGTGACGTGAAGTCGGTCTGGTCAGGACTTCGCCCGCTGGTGCAGTTCGACGAAACGGCAAATACCGCGCAGTTGGTGCGCGAGCACCTGCTGATGGTCAGCCCGTCCGGATTGCTGTCCATGGCCGGCGGCAAGTGGACCTCCTATCGCAAGATGGCCGAAGAAGCCGTAGATCAGGCAATCGCCACCTGCAAACTCCATCCGGTCCGCAACTGCCAGACGCGTCACCTCCGCCTCCATGGAGCAGAGAATTTCGCCCCGGAAATTGCCAGGATCCTGACCGATGAGTATGGCCTCGCAGCGGACATCGCCCACCACCTGAAACATGCGTTCGGCGACCAGGCCATGTCGGTGGCCCAACTGGCCAAAGAGGGTTTCAGCGACCGGCTCCACCCCGACCATCCGTTCATCGAAGCCGAAGTCGTGTATTCCGCCCGGCACGAGTTTGCCGAGCATGCGTCCGACGTACTGACCCGCAGAACCCCGCTGGCGCTTCTTGACAATGCCGCCGCGCAGGCCGCTGTGCCGCGCGTCGTTGCTTTGATGGGTGACGAACACGGGTGGAATCAGGAACGGCGCGACACCGAGGCCCAAACGAGCATTCAGCGACTCCAGGCCTCGATATGAGAGCGCCGTTGGAATAGAGCAAGGCAAACGACCCATCAGCCGTAGCACCTTTTTTTTACAGCAGGAAAAGCAGCATCTCTTATCTCAATAACACGGAGGTCACACAATGAAACGCAGGATTCTTCTCCTCTCAGCCCTGGCCATGCTCGGCATGGCAACGATGCCCACCTACGCACAAAGCAAGATCGTTGTGAAAATCGCCGGTATGAAGCCGGATGGCGAGCCGGAAACCGTCGGCATGAAGCTGTTCGCCAAGTACGTCATGGAAGCCACCAAGGGTAAGTACGACGTGCAGGTATTCCCGAACAGCCAGCTCGGCAAGGAAGACGCCTACATCGCCCAGACGCGCAAAGGCATCATCCAGATGTGCGC
>CAZCJW010000117.1:4378-9650 GCA_964499185.1 uncultured Propionivibrio sp.
TGTACATCAACAACGACTTCTACAACAAGCTGCCGCCGGAAGACAAAAAGATCTTCGAAGATGCGGCCAAGCGCTCCGCCGAGGACGTCTGGAAGATGGCTGCCGAATCCGAGAAGAAAGCCATCGAGGAAATCAAGAAAGGCGGCGGCACGATCGCCGAGCCGTCTCCGGAAATGAAGGCCGCACTGGTCAAGGCCGGTCAGGACACCTGGCAACTGTTCTACAAGACGGTTCCGAACGCCAAGGAAATCCTGGAAAGCGTGAAGCAGTACAAGTAATCAAGCAATCGTTCCGTGCCGGCCGGACATCGCAACCGGCACAGCAGAAAAGACCGATAGACCGCAACCCCGGCGAAAGCCGGGGCCAAGGTTTTCTGCATTACTGAGTTCCGGTCTTCGCCTGAAGAATGGTTGTTTCGATCGCTAAACAAGATTGATGTTGAGACAAGCTGGGTTATTGGGGGATTTTTCCGATGTGTAAGAGAGTTGGGGGGGCGTCATGAGCGAGCTCATGCCAGAAAAAGAGCAAATCAACGAGAGCAAGGGCGAAGTCGCCTTCCAGGTCTTCTGCGCGAGCGTATTCCTGGGAATGATCGGCCTGGTGTTCTACAACGCCGTCCTGCGTTACGTCTTCCGTGCGAGTTTTGCGCCCAGCGAAGAGTGGGCACGCTTCCTATTCATGTACATCACGTTCTTCGGCGCGATCGAGGCTTTCTATCGCGGGCGACATATTTCAGTCGACATGTTTACCGGCATGCTTCATGGCGTGACGCGCAAGACCGTCGATATCGTCGCGCAAATCCTGGCATTGGGTGCCATCATTGTCCTGATCATTGGCGGCATCACGCTGGTCATTCAAACCATGGACACCACGACGGTGGCCACGGGCATCAACATGACCTTCGTCAACGGCACCCTGCCCTTGATGGCCACAGCGGTTTTCATCATCCGCGTCCGCGAACTGATCGCGACCATCCGGCGGCCGGCCTCGGCCTTCCTCGCCAAGCCGAAGGAGCTCTGATCATGGAACTCATCGTTTTCCTTGGCACGCTGTTCTTTTTCCTGTTCCTGAACATCCCCATCGCGCTGGTGATGATTCTCTCCGCCATCTGCCTGATGATCTATTCCGGATTCTGGGATTTCATGATCATCCCGCAGGCCATCGTGGACGGCGTCAACAACTACCCGCTGATGGCCATTCCGTTCTTCGTCTTTGCCGGCGAAATCATGGGCAAGGGCGGTTTGTCGAAGCGCGTGGTACTGCTGGCCCAACTGCTGATCGGCCGTGTTCGCGGCGGCCTGGGCTACGCCACCATCGTGGCTAGCGTGATCTTTGCCGGCCTGATGGGCAGTTCGGTCGGCGAAGCGGCAGCGCTGTGCGGCATCCTGTTCCCGATGATGAAACAGGCCGGGTATAACAACGCACGAGCGGGCGGCATCATCGCCTCGGGCGCCATCCTGGGACCGATCATTCCACCGTCGGCCAACTTCATCCTGTTGGGGGCAACGGTCGAACTGTCGATCACCAAGCTGTTCATGATCGGTCTGGTTCCTGGCCTGCTGATCGGCCTTTTCCTGCTGATCATGTGGTTCTTCATCGTCCGTATCGACGGGTATGCCGACACCATTACCTTCACCCGTGAAGAAGCCAGGCAGATCCTCAAGGAGTCGACCCCGGCGTTCATGCTCCCGGTCCTGCTGCTCGGGGGAATCCGTTTCGGCGTATTCACCCCGACCGAAGGCGGCGCCTTTGCCGCGGTGTATGCGATCCTGGTCACCACGCTGTATTACCGCGAACTGTCGCTGCGTGACCTGCTGCGCGTCAGCGCCGGGTCGGCCCGCACCACAGCGGTGGTCATGTTCATCGTCGGTGCAGCATCCGCCGTTGGCTGGTTCATCACCTCGGCACAAATTCCGCTGCAGATGGCTTCCTTCTTCGAACCGCTGGTCGCCACGCCAACCCTGCTGCTGTTCGCAATCATGCTTTTCCTGTTCGCCGCCGGCATGGTGATGGATCTGACGCCGAACATCCTGCTGTTCGCACCGGTGTTCTTCCCCTTGATCAAGATGGCCGGCATCGACCCCTACCACTTCGGACTGTTGTTCGTGCTCAACGTCGGCATCGGCGTGATCACGCCACCGGTGGGAACCGTGTTGTTTGTCGTCTGCGGCTCATGCGGGATCACCATGAACAATCTGGTCAGGAAGATGGCGCCGTTCCTCCTGATGGAAGTACTGGTACTGTTCTTGCTGCTACTCTTTCCGAAACTGTCGCTGATCCCCATGAAGTGGCTGACCTAAGTGGATATTGATAACAAAAAATGTTTTGTGTTCGACCTGGATGGAACGGTTTACCTCGGTGACCGCCCCATCCAGGGCACGATCGACTTCATCCGGCGCAATCTTGCGCGCCGGGAGATTTTTTTCCTGACCAACAACACCTCGAAAAACCTCGACGACTATGTCCGGAAGCTCGCCGGATTCGGGATTCATGTTGGTCTGGAAAGAATTCTCTCCCCCCTGTTGCCGCTGGTCGATTACCTGAAGGATCAGGGTATCCAGCGCCTCTACCCGGTCGGCAATACCAGTTTCCAGAACTACCTCAAGGAACGGATGCCCGACGTGGCGTTCACGTGTGGAGACGACTGCCAGGCCGTCATTCTCGGTTACGACACCGAACTCACCTACCAGAAACTGGCCGATTCCTGCCTGCTGCTGCAGCGCCCTGACGTACGATTCCTGTCGACGCATCCGGACATGGTGTGCCCTTCCGCCAAGGGCCCGCTTCCCGACACCGGCAGCTTCGTCAGGCTGTACGAAGGCGCTACGGGTAGATTGCCCGAACGTGTGTTCGGCAAACCCAATACGCTCGTTCTCTCGCCGCTGCTCAAGCGCTTCCGGCAGGAAGAAATGGTCATGGTCGGCGACCGCCTGACCACCGACAAGTTGCTTGCCGAGAATGCCGGCATCGACTTCATCCTGGTGCTGAGCGGCGAAGCCCGGCGCGAGGATCTGCCTGCGCTCGAACGCCAGCCGACGCTGGTCCTCGAAGACCTCGGCTCGCTGTAAAGGTTGGGCATGCAGGAATCCGGCACCTATGAACTGACCATGATCCTCGGAGCCGCGGCCTTGCTGCTCTGGGGAGTGCGCATGGCGCGTACCGGCGTGATGCGCGTGTATGGCGCGCAGATCCGCCGCACGTTGCCGCGCGCCCTGAACAACCGTTTCGTTGCCCTGCTCACCGGTGCTGGGGCTGCAACCATTCTGCAAAGCTCGATTGCTGTGGCGGTATTCACCTCCGGCCTGGCTGCCATCGGTGCCATTCCGGTAGCCGACGGCCTGCTCCTGCTGCTCGGTGCCGACGCCGGCAGCGCCGTCGTGGCCGCCCTGCTCACCCTGAACCTCAAGGCCCTGTGGCCGATCCTGATGTTCGTCGGCTACCTCTTGCATTCGATCTACAGCGATACGGATTCGCCATTCAAGCAATTCGGGCGGATCTGCCTGGGGATCGCCATGATCCTCATCGCGCTCACCTTCATGAGCCAGGTGTCCGCTGCATTGGCGGCCAGCGACCTGATCCGAATCATCATTTCCTCGCTGGGCGATGAACTGGTGATCGCCCTGCTGCTGTTCGCCATCCTCACCTGGCTGGCGCATTCGTCGATCGCCATCCTGCTGTTCTGGGCCTCGCTGGTGCATGCCGGCATCACCACCGATCCGAGCCTGATCCTGGCGGCCATCCTCGGCATCAACCTCGGCAACGCCGCGCCGCCTATCATCATGACCTGGAACCAGGCCGCCCCGGCCCGCCGCATCGTCATCGGCCACGGCGCGTTCAAGCTGATCGGCGTTATGACCGGATTCGTCTGCCTGCGATTGATCGACGGGCTGTACGGAATGATCCCCGGCGAGCCCAGCTTCCGCGTGGTAATCCTGCATATCCTGTTCAACGGCACCCTGATCGTGGTCTTCACCGGATGCGTCCGGCCCATCGCCCGCCTCCTCGACCGGCTTTTCGTCGAACCGCCGAAACCCGCGGACGACTTCGGCCCCAAGTACATCCCCGGCAAAGCCGATACCGCCGCCAAGACCGACCTGTTGCCCGTCACGGCCCTGTCGCGCGAAGTATTGCGCATTCTCGGCACGCTGCAGAATATGCTGGAAGTCACCCTGGACATGCTGCTTTCCGGCAGTCCCGAGAAGACCCAGGAAATCATCCGCATGGAAGACAAGGTCAACGTTCTGTTCAAGGCCGTACGCGCTTATGCCGTCGATCTCACCCGCAAGGGCATCAGCGAACACGACCAGCGCCGGGTAACGGCGCTGCTGCGCTACACCGCCAGCCTGGAGAACGCCGGGGACGTTGTGTGCAAGACGATGATCGGCATCCCGGACGCGATGAAAAGGGACGGCAAGCAGTTCTCTGACGAAGGCAAGCTTGAACTCGCGCGACTGTTCCAATACCTGATCGGCAATACCCAACTGGCGGCGGAGGTCATCATGGCTTGGCAACAGGACACTGCTGGTGTGCTGGTCCAGCGTAAACGCGATTTCAAGACCATGTGCCAGCACAGTTCCCGTCAGCACTTCACCCGCCTGAGCCAAGGAGTGTCGAACGCGATGGAAAGCAGCTCCGCACACCTCGACCTCATTTCGGACTTGCGTTGGATCAATACGCAGGTGGCGAGCATCGGTTACGACGTACTGCCGGAAAGCGAAGATTCGGGCGACAAAGCCGCCGAGCAGTTGATCAAGCACCCGGAATAAGAAAGCAAAGGAGAGGAACATGCGCGAACTGTCCGGAGCGTGGATGCGCCATTCGGGTGATTTCTGGGGCGGCTTCGCGGCCATGTTGGTGGCCTTGCCAGCATCCGTCGCTTTCGGGGTGACGATCTATGCGGCGATCGATCCCCACTATGCGGCGTTCGGCGCGCTCGCAGGAGTGCTGGGCGCCATGGCCCTCGGCCTGATTGCACCAACCTTCGGCGGCACCGACCGGTTGATCACGGCACCATGCGCCCCCGCTGCTGCCGTGCTCTCCGCCTTCGCCATCGAACTCGTGAAACAGGGCATCAGCCCGACCAGCATCGTCCTGATGCTCACCGTTCTCGGCATCCTCACCGGCGGTTTGCAGATCCTGATCGGCTTCCTGGGCGTTGGCCGCCTGATCAAATTCATTCCCTATCCAGTGGTCAGCGGCTATCTCTCGGGTGTCGGGCTGATCATCATCGGCAGCCAGCTGCCCAAGCTGGTCGGCGCGGCGGACGACAGCC
>CAZCJW010000118.1:0-9643 GCA_964499185.1 uncultured Propionivibrio sp.
GCCAAGGCCAACGACCGCATCCACATCCTCGAAGGCCGGCACATCGTCTTCCTCAACATCGACGAAGTGATCCGCATCATCCGCGAATCCGACGAGCCGAAGCCCGCGCTCATCGCGCGCTTCCTGCTCTCCGATCGCCAGGCCGACGACATCCTGGAAATCCGCCTGCGCCAGCTGGCCCGCCTCGAGGGCATCAAGATCGAGCAGGAACTGTCGAAGCTGCGCGGCGAGAAGGAAGAACTGGAGAAACTGCTGGCCAGCGACACGCTGATGCGCCGCCTCGTGGTTCGCGAAATCAAGGCCGACGCGGCAAAGCATGGCGACAAACGCCGCACCCTGATCCAGCCGGCCTCGATGGCCTCACGCTCGGAAGTCGCCGCGGTGGCCGACGAACCGGTGACACTGATCGTCTCGGCCAAGGGCTGGGCGCGCGTGCGCCAGGGGCATGGCCTCGATCTTTCCGGCGTCGCTTACAAGGACGGCGACGGTCCTGGCGTCAACGTCGAGTGCCGCTCGGTCGATTCGCTGGTCATCCTGTCCAACGAAGGCCGCGCCTTCACCGTCCCCATCGCCGCCCTGCCCGACGGGCGCGGCATGGGTGCGCCGCTGCCATCGTTTGTCGACATGGGCAACAGCCGCATCGCGCACGTGCTGGTTTGCAAGCCCGAAGACGAACTGCTCATCGCCAAGACTTCCGGCTACGGCTTCATCTGCACCTACGGCGACCTGCTCTCGCGCCAGAAAGCCGGCAAGGCTTTCCTCACCGTCGAAGACGACGCCACCATCCTGCCGCCCTGTCGCGTCACCGGCATGGACCACCTGGCCGCGTTGTCGGAGGACGGCCGCCTGCTCGTTTTCCCGCTCGACCAGATGAAACGCTTGTCAGGCGGAAAGGGCGTGCAGATCATCGGACTGAAGGGCAAGGAGACGCTGAAGTCGGCAATAGCCGTCAAGGGCCCGGTGGTGAGTATCAAGGGAACATTCCGCAACAGGCCGAAGGTACTGGTGTCGGAAGAGAAGCATCTCGGAGCACGGGCAAGGCGCGGGGCGTCTGCAGGGTTGATCAACCAGCCGTTCATCGAAAGCCTGCCCGATCCGTCAACTCCGGAAATCGCATGACACTCCAGCTTGAACGATTGCTCAGAACCCAGGGCTTCGGCAGCCGTGCGGAATGCCGGGCGTTGGTCCACGCCGGCAGGGTGTGCGTGAATGGCGAGGTGTGTGACGATCCGTACGCGGAATGCGAACCCGGGGGGTTTCAGTTTACCGTCGACGGCGTTGCCTGGAGTTACCGGAAGCACGCCTACCTCGCCTTGCACAAGCCGGCCAATTTCGAGTGTTCGCACAAGCCGAAATTCCATCCCAGCGTCTACACGCTGCTGCCGCGCCCACTGGTCACGCGCGGCGTGCAGGCCATCGGCCGCCTGGATGAAGACACGACCGGCCTGCTGCTGATGTCGGACGACGGCCAGTTCATCCACCAATGCACCTCACCGAAGAAACTCGTTCCCAAGGTCTACGAGGCCACCACCAAGCACGCGATCGACGATAGCCAGATCAGCGCGCTGCGTCAGGGCGTCCTGCTGAACGACGAGCCTGCTCCGATTGCGGCGGCTGCCTGCGAACGGATTTCCGATCATCTGCTGCGACTGACGGTAACGGAAGGCAAATATCATCAGGTCAAGCGCATGGTGGCGGCGGCGAGCAATCGCGTCGTTGCGCTGCATCGGGTGGCGATCGGAGCTTTCCAGTTACCCGCAACCCTCAAGCCGGGCGAGTGGATGTGGCTGGAAACCGAGAATCTTGAAGGTTTGACAGCGAAAAATCCAGGTTTGTAGTCAGTTACCGGCAAGATGAAACATCGACCCCGCCGCAAAACAGTACACTTGCCAGTACGCTTGTCTGTTCGAAACACTCCGACGGGTTCGCGGCAGATCGCTGTTTTCCTGGCTCGTTCTACGTTTCCAATCACAAGGTAACCCATGCCACCGCTCAACGATATTGATGCGCTTCTTCTGCTCTCTTTAGCCGTTTCTTCAAAGCGACGTCCGGCTGAGCTCATCGAGATCATCGCTGCAACCGATCTGATTCAAGGTGTTGTTCCTTCCGAGTTGAGGCTGGTCGAGGCGTTTTCACGGCTCGCCGAGCGCGGGCTGATCTGCGCCCGGGACGGCGGTTTCATGCTGACGCCCGATGCGCAGAAGATCATGACCGGCCAGTCCCGGAAAGTCGATGCGGCGCAGCGTATGCAGAGCATCAAGGACAAGTTTTCGGCGTACGAATCGAACAGCGAACACGCGCCCATCCTGCTCACGGCAAAAGAGGTATGCACGGCAATTCTGGCCTACCGGGATTCCGTAAAGGGCCCCGGCAGGAACCTGTTGGCGCCCAGACCCAATGCCGTCAGAGACGACAGCCCGCGTCCCGGCCAGCGTCAGCGCAAACCACTGCCGGCACGCCGGCGCAAGGATTGATCAGACGGAACAAGGCACCGAGCCCCGCGACCCGCTGCCCATTGGTAGAATATCGCCCCTTGAAAGAACAGCCTCTGTTGGCCGGTTTTTCATGAAAAACATCTACAGCAATCGATCTCACAGGAGACGGAACGTGTCACCCAGTCGTTACCACCCTTCGCTTCGCGTCCTCCATTGGCTGATCGCCACACTGATCATCGCGGCACTGATCATGGGCACGTTCGTGATGGCCCACATCAAGAATTCCGATCCCGCCAAGCTTTTCGCCCTGCTCAAGCACATGCTGGTGGGTGGGCTGATTCTCGCGCTCACCCTGTTGCGCCTGTTTATCCGGCCCAAAACCAGACGTCCGAATCCCATGCTCTCGGGAATCACATTGGCCGACCGGATCGTGCCGTACGTGCATCGCATTTTCGACGTGCTGGTACTCGTCATGATCGGAAGCGGGATCGGTATCGCCGTCCTTTCCGGACTGCCCGGCATTATTGCAGAGGGCAGCGTCACCCGCCTTCCCGACAGTTTCCAAAATTTCCCGATGCATACGCTCCATGTTTTCGCAGGCAGGATTCTGGCTGGCATCGTCGCACTCCATGTATTCGGCGCGCTTTACCATCATTTCTTCCTCAAGGACGGGTTGATGTCGCGCATGTCGATTGCGGTACGACGATAACGCCGCCTTCATCATGAATCTCCGAGAAACCACAGACAACACTCCCGAGATTGCTTTCCGCAAGGCAACGCGAAGCGATCTGCCGGCAATCGTCGAAATGCTGGCCGACGACCCGCTCGGGGCGACGCGGGAAGCCTTTCGCACACCACTTCCGGAAAGCTACTGCCGTGCCTTCGAGGCGATTGAACATGACCCGAACAACGAGCTGGTGGTGGCAGAAAAGAGGGGCGACGTTATAGGCGTCCTGCAAATCACGTTTATCCCTTACCTGACCTATCAGGGCGGCTGGAGAGCCTTGATCGAGGGCGTTCGCGTCTCGTCAAAAGAGCGTTCGAGCGGCATCGGCCGCAAACTCTTCGAATGGGCCATCGAACGCGCGCGCCAGCACGGCTGCCATGTCGTCCAGCTGACATCGGACAAGAAACGCCCGGATGCCATCCGTTTCTACGAAGGGCTCGGGTTTGTTGCATCGCATGAAGGGATGAAGCTTCACCTCCAGGAACCGAGTACCGGTTGATCCTACCCGCGCTTCTTTACCCATTAAAGAGCAAACAGTCATGACATTGCGCATCATCATTACCGGCGGCACCTTCGACAAGCGCTACGACGCCATTCGCGGCCAGCTGACCTTCGAGGACACGCACCTGCCGGACATCATCAAGCAGGTACGTTCAAGCCTCCCGATCGAACTCGAGCTCAACCAGCTGGTGGACAGCCTGGACATGCAGGATGAAAACCGCCAGCGCGTGCTGAATGCCTGCCGCAACGCGTACGAAGAATACATCGTGATCACCCACGGCACGGACACGATGGCGGAAACGGCCGGGGTCCTCGGTCGCGCCTTTGCCGCCGGAGAACCTGCCCTCTCGGGCAAGCGGATCGTCCTCACCGGAGCGATGGTGCCCTACTCGGTGTCCGGCAGCGACGCCCTGTTCAACCTCGGCAGCGCGGTGATGGCCGCGCAACTGGTCGAACCCGGCGTCTATATCGCCATGAACGGCCGCTGCTTCCCCTGGCACTCCGTGCGCAAGAACCGTGCTCTGGGCGTCTTCGAAGGCGAGCCGTTGAGGGAAAAATAAGCGCGGCCTTCCACAAGGACACTGGTTCAACCCCCCGGCTTCAGCCCCCAAGCCACGCGTGATCCGCCGGCGACGACAGCTCCCACGGCCCAGAACACGCTCGCCACGCCAACCACCGCACCGACGGAACCGAACAGCATCGGCATGACGATGCTTGACGCGTTGATCGTCATCATGCGCAAGCCGAGCGCCTCGCCGTGGCGGTGTGGCGGCGTAATCTGGTGCAACGAAGTCAGGATCATCGGCTGCACCGACCCCAGCGAGAAACCGAGCAGAATCGAACAAAAGCCCATGGTCAGGGGCGACTGCATCAGCGGGTAGACGCCGAACAGCACACCGGTCACCGCCATCGAAGAAGTGATGACCGCCCACTCCTGCAAGCGCGAGGCCAGCATCGGGATCACCACACGGATCGCCGTGGCAGCGATAGCGAATACCCCGAGAATCATGCCGATCACCGAGGCGCTGAAGCCACGTTCGTGGCCAAGCACCGGCAGCACGAAGGTGTGTACGTCCCAACACGATGAAAGCATCCAGTTGATGACCAACAGCCGACGCATTTGCGGAACAGCCAGCAAATCCCAGGCCCGAGAGGGAATACCTCCCTCCACGTTCTTTGGAAGCGGCAGTTCGGGCGTACCGCGCACCCAGTACCAGGACGCCAGCGGCAGCACGGCCATCACGGCAAAGGCGGTGCGGAACCCGGCATGGTCGATCAGCAATCCGGCGGAGAAAGGCCCGATAAAATTGGCGATGGACGGAGCGATGGCCAGCCAGCTGAATATCTGCTTGAGTTGTGTCTTGTCGGTCCCCATGCGCCCCACATGCCGTTGCAGGGCAATCACTGCTGAACCCGTGGCTCCGCCGCACAGCAGTGCAGTCACGCACAGGACAGGGAAAGTCGGCCAAATCGCGGCCATCCCGACGCCAAGGACGGTAAATCCCACGCTGAGCGCCACGGGTCTCTGGAGGCTGTGGCGATCGGCGTAACGACCGGCGGGCAAGGAAAGAAAAAGCTGGGTGAGGGCGAAAAGCGCAAGCAGGATACCTACCGCCGCGGGGCTTTCTCCTTGCTTGAGGGCAAGCAACGGCGCCGCCATGCGGACACCGGCCATGCACGCATGTATGCACACTTGCACAACGATCAGACGTGCGAGCGTCCAGTTCAACGAGTTATCGGGATTCATGATTCGAGCGGGGTTATAGGGGTGCCGGACTGTCGTAAATCGCCAAGCCAACGGCCAAGAGGCAAAGTTCACCCGCAGTCGTAACTATAGCCCAACGCTTCGCGCCACGATAGACAGCACGGGGGAAAACGACTGAACCACAACAGCGAAAAGGCAGCTGAGTCCGAGTCCATTTCTGCTATATTCCAGCAGGATGGCATGACGAAACAAGCGAGGGATGCTTTGGAAAAACAATGGTCTTTGGAAACCATCGGTGCGGACGGGAACCATATCGATTTCGTGATCACACGTTTGCCATGCCGCGTAGGGCGCAGTAAAGAAAATGACTTGGTCGTCACCAACCTGGGATTGAGCCGGTTCCATGCGATCCTCGTCCGTGACATCACCGGGCAGCTTCGGCTGATCGACGAAAACACCACCAACGGAACTTTCGTCAATCGCCACCGAATCGAAGGCTACTGCCTGCTCAAAGAAAACGACATCATCCATTTCGCCAGTGCCGAGTTCAAGCTGCGCCTGACTCTCGTCGAGCAGGAAACCGTGCTTCCGTTCGATCAGATGCACACCATGATCATGCCTTCGAACATGGAACTTTCGGAAAACTTCCATCAGAACGAAGCCGAGTTCGACGAACTGATCCTGGGAACCGGGCTATCGGGTGCCGCCCAGCCCATCGTCGACGCGCGGACACGGCAAGTCGTCGGGTACGAGCTTCTGGGGCGGGCCAACCACCCGCGCCTGCCGAACAGCCCGATCGAACTCTTCTGCATGGCTGAAGCGATGGACCGCGAGATCGACTTGAGCCTGGCCTTCCGCGACTTCGGGGTCAGCAAGCTGGCGCCGCGAATAATGGGCAACACCCTGTTCATCAACACCCACCCGAAAGAGACGTTCAGCGAAGTCTTCCTGGCTTCGCTCGAACGTTTGCGAAAGACCTGCCCCGGAACGAACATCGTCGTCGAGATCAACGAATCGGCGGTTACCGACATTGACAAGCTACGCGTGTTTGCCAACCGACTGGCTCAGCTCGATATCCGCTTCGCCTATGACGATTTCGGCGCTGGTCAGGCCCGCCTGCTCGAATTGGCTGACGTTCCGGCGCATTTCGTCAAGTTCGACATGTCGCTTATTCGCGGCCTGCACAATGCCAGCCCGCGCAAGCGCCAACTCGTTCGCGACTTGGTGCAGATGGTGCTGGCCACCGGCTCGGTGCCGCTTGCCGAAGGGGTGGAGGACGAAGAGGAAGCGCAGATCTGTATCGAAATGGGCTTCCAGCTCATCCAGGGTTACCTTACCGGCCGGCCGATCCCGGTAGATTCCCTGTAGCGCTCGCGGTCAGGATGGCCTGCAGCAGGCGCCAGCAGCGCTCAACCGACTGCACCTCGACCGACTCTCCCGGCGCATGGGCTCCGCGAATCGTCGGGCCGAATGACACCATATCCATCCCGGGGTACTTGCCGCCGATGATGCCGCATTCCAGTCCGGCGTGAATCACCTGCGTCGTTGAGTCGCCGCCGAAGGCATCGCGATAGACCGCCTGGCATAGAGAGAGCAACGGAGAACCCGGATTGGGCGCCCAACCCGGATAGTGACCCGACTGTTCCGCCACCATGCCGGAGAGCGCAAACAGGCTGACGATCTCGTTGGCCAGTTCCACTCCGGCGCTATCCACCAGAGAGCGCACCATGAAGTTGCAGGCGCCCGACTCCGGTTTCAGGTCGACAATCCCCAGGTTGTTCGACGTTTCGACCACGCCCGGCACCCGCACGCTCATGCGGCGAACGCCATGCGGTGCCGCGTGCAGCGCAGCGAGCCACCGGGCCTGCTCGGCAGCCGCCATCACGCTTCCGACGGCACAGGGAGCGAAGGAAACGGACACGTTCTCATCGACACCTGCCAGTTCCGCACGGAAAGTGGCCTGCAGTCCGGACAGCACGGCGCCCAGTTCGCCCATTGCCTCCGCGGGCAGTGCCAGCACCGCGCTGGCTTCACGCGGCAGGGCATTGCGCGCCGTTCCCCCTTGCATCGTCGACAGGCACAACGACCAGCGTTTCTCGATTTCGCGCAGGGCACGCACCAGCAACTTGATGGCGTTGCCGCGACCTTCATGAATATTCGCGCCGGAATGGCCACCGCGCAAACAGCGCACGTCGATACGCAGGCCGGCAAAACCGCCGGGTAGCGTCTGCGGAGCTCCTGGACACTGGACGTTCACGTCGACACCCCCGGCACAACCGAGGTAGAAACGCCCCCATTCCTCGGTATCGAGGTTAATCAGCCGCCGCGCCTGAAGCACCTCCGGATCGAGGCCGCGCGCGCCGCCCATCCCGGATTCTTCGTCAACGGTGAAGAGCGCCTCGAGCGGACCGTGGATCAAGCCCCGATCTTCGAGAACGGCCAGAATCAGGGCCACCCCGATGCCGTTGTCCGCGCCGAGCGTTGTCCCTTCCGCAATCAGCCATCCGTCGCGCAATACCGGAATGATCGGGTCGCGGGAGAAATCATGCGGCGTATCCGCATTGGCCTGGCACACCATATCCAGATGCGATTGCAGGACCATTCCCGGCGTCGCTTCCTGGCCCGGGCTAGCCGGCTTGCGGACAATCAGGTTGCCGGCCGCATCGACTGTCGTTTCCAACCCGCGTGCCTCGGCCCAGCCCCGCAAATGGTCGCGCAGGCGACCCTCCCCCTTGGATGGGCGGGGAATCGAACATAAAGTGGCAAAATGCTCCCAGACAAGAGCCGGTTGCAGGTCGTTAAAAACGAAAGGTAGACGCGTCGAAGCCATGGGTGTCGGATGATATCGGATAAAACCGCCAGTCTATCCGTTCTCCGGCACGGCCGCAGAACGAGTGCTACGATGAACCGGACACTGTTCTGACGCTTTCACCATCAAGGATCCAGATTCACCAAAGGAGACATCGCAATGAAAGGCAAACATTGGGCAATTGCAGCATTGGTCATCGTGATAGCTGCACTGGCAGGCTACTTTTTCCTGCTCCCAACGCGGGAAGAGCCGCCACCACCCACCGTGGCCATTGCCCCCCCGCCTCAGGCGGCACCGGCCACGCCGGAACCATCGGCACCAGCCCCGGTACCGGCCGTAGCACCCGAACCTCCGGCCATTCTTCATCCAATTGACGCCATTCCATCGGAAGAGCCCCTACCCGAACTTGGCAAGAGCGACGCACCGTTCCGCAAAGCGCTGGGCGCAGTAATCGGCAAGAAGGGGCTGGCGCTGGTGCTTTCCGAGGAGCTGATCTATCACATCGTCGTCACGGTGGACAACCTGCCACGCAAGCACCTATCAGCAAACGTCGTTCCGCTCAAGCGCGCGGAAGGATCATTCGTCACCGAGGGAAAGGATGAGACCTTGGCAATCGGGATCGGCAATGCAGCGCGCTACTCCGTTTACACCGCGGCCATCAAGGCTGTCGACAGTGCAAAGCTGGTGGCCGTGTATCGGCGCTTCTACCCGCTCTTCGAGCGCGCTTACCACGAGCTCGGCTATCCGAACGCGCATTTCAACGACCGGCTGGTGGTGGCCATCGACGACCTGCTCGCCGCGCCGGACCTTGAAGCTCCCGTCAGGCTGGCGCAACCAAAAATCCTTTACGAATACGCCGACCCCGACCTCGAAGGACGCTCTGCCGGCCAGAAAATCATGATGCGCATCGGCCGGGCCAACGCAGCCCTATTCAAGGGAAAACTGCGCGAAATCCGCCAGTTGGTGGCAAGCAACCCGGGCTCTCGCTGAAACGGTTCACCTCACATACGACAAGTCTTTGAGCGGACACATGTTTCATGTATTCTGTCGCCCCTTTGGCAGCGCATTTTGTCGACCGGAACATCGTTCGCTTCACACCTGACGGAAAAATGCGCCTAACTCGTTGTAAAAACTTCAATTTTTTCCAACTCAATCTCATAAGGAACCGCCATGCACCCGATCAAGAAACTGCTGAGCGCCGTCATCCCCCTGTCGATGGTCCTGTCCATGCCGGCCATGGCGCGCGAATGGGCTGATATAAAGAGCTCCGGTACCCTCATCGCAGCCACCGAAGGCGCGTTTGCTCCGTTCAACTATTACGAAGGCAAGAAGCTCACCGGCTATGAAGTCGACGTCGCCGAAGCCATCGCCAAGAAAATGGGGCTGAAGCTCGAATGGCGCGTGGTGCCGTTCGACGCGCAGCTCGCCGCCGTCAGCCAGGATCGCTACGACTTCGCCATTGCTTC
>CAZCJW010000119.1:0-7019 GCA_964499185.1 uncultured Propionivibrio sp.
TTCAAATTGTAACGTTATAAACAAGAATTGCAACGTTACAAAACGAAACGCTCGTGGAGCATCTGCTTGTTACGTTCATTTCTTGTGATCCCAGTACTGGGGATTTCGAAAACGGGATCAAAGGGAACGTCTCGCAACTAAAAATCAGGAGAGAGTTATGAAGAATCTGTGTCGTTTAAGCGCAGCCCTTGTAATTGCTTTGTCGGTCGCTGTTCCGGGAATTGCACAGGCCCAGAGCAAAAGACTGATCCGTGTCCACACCGCCGGACCGGCGGATCTTGGGGTCGATACCACCATGCTGGCGACGAAGTTCATGGAAAACGTGAACGCGGCTTCCAGCACCCTCGAAGTGAAGGTATTTCCAAACAGCACGCTGGGACAATCCCGCGAGGTGATCGAAGCCATGCGGCTCGGATCCGGTGCGGCGGCAACAACCGGTGGGCCCGGTGAGTACTCGTCTTTCGTTAAACGTCTGGGAGTTCTTGGCTTGCCGTTCCTGTGGACGAGCTATGACCACGCCAACAAGGTGCTTGACGGCCAGGTCGGGGCAGAACTGAACGCCGACATGGAAAAAGCGGGCTTCAAAGTATTGTCGTGGGCGGTCAGCTGGGGTTATCGGAATGTGGTGACGGCCAAGAAGGAAGTGACCAAGGCGGATGATCTGAAAGGTCTCAAGATTCGCACGATTCCGAACAAGGTGTTTGTTGCCGCGGTTAATGCGATGGGCGCCAATGCCACGCCGATGAATTTCGGGGAGGTTTATACGTCACTGCAGGTGGGTGTTCTGGACGGTTACGAACATACGGCGGCGACAACCTTGTCGTTCAAGTTTAATGAAGTGGCCTGTTGCATGGCTCTGACGCGCCATCTCATGGACCCGACGATGCTCGTGTTCTCGATGTCAGAGTGGAAAAAACTCAGCGCTTCCGAACAAGAGGTGGTCATGAAGGCCGCGAAGAGCGCTGCTGAGCACGTCCGTTCCTTGGCGACCCAGAAAGAGGGGGAGTCGCTCGCTGCGCTGAAGAAGCTTGGCATGAAGGTCAACGAAATCGATGTTGCCCCGCTGCAAAAGGCGGCACTCACGGCGCAGGATGAACTGGCCAAGGATGTTGGCGCGGAATCGTTGCTGGCGATTATCAGGAAGCAATAAATGAAATCGCAGAGCAAATTTATCTCTGCGATCGACCGCGGCGCCGAGTTGGTCGTCGCCGCGATCTTCGCCGTGATCTTTTTCATCGCCATATGGCAGGTCTTCAACCGCTTCGTCATCAACGCTTCGCTTAGCTGGAGTGAGGAAGCCCAGATATTCGGTCACATCTGGATCGTATTTCTCGGTATCCCCATTGCCTACAAGCGCCAGGCGCACCTGCATATCGAAACTTTCTGTGACATGTTTCCGCGCAAGTACCGAATCGTTTTCAATCTATTCGTAGAACTCATGTGGGCGGCGTTCGCGGTGCTGTTGGTGTCCATGGGTTGGATGGTTGCGGAAATCGCGCATATGCAGGAATCACCCGGACTTGGCATCCCCATGAGCTATCCCTACTACGGATTGGTCGTCGGGGGGCTCTATCTACTGTTTGTTGCGGTGTGCCGGATTCTCGGCTGCGCCTGGAGGGTCCCGTCATGATATGGCTGTTATTCGTCTCGATGCTCGGTGCAATGATGCTTGGAGTACCGATTCTTCTGGCCATCGCGATGGTTGGCTACGTCGGGATCACGGCGACGCCTGATCTGGTTTTGCCGTTGTTTGCCCAGAAGATGTTCGCGCAACTCAATTCTTTCACGCTGCTGGCATTGCCTTACTTCATTCTCGCAGGTGCTTTGTTCTCGGCCAGCGGAATGAGTGAGCAACTCGTGAAGTTCTCGCGTGTTCTGGTCGGACATTTCCGTGCCGGGTTGGCGCATGCATCCGTTGTGTCGAGCATGGTTTTCGCAGGAGTTTCCGGTTCTAGTACTGCAGATGCCTCGGCCATTGCCGCAATCGTTGTCCCGACAATGAAGAACGAGGGGTACAAGGCCGGGTTCGCGGCGTCCTTGATAGCAACTGCAGGAACGATCGGCGCCATCATTCCGCCGAGCATGATCATGGTGGTCTATGGGTCGATTGCGCAGGTGTCGATCGGCGGCTTGTTCCTGGGCGGCATCCTTCCGGGGCTGCTGGTTGGCCTGTCCATCATGCTGACCATCAAGATTTTTTCGTATCTCCCAAACTATCCCGAATTGCGTGTCGTGCATGGAAAGTTCAACTGGCCCGCGCTCGCAAGTTCATTGCGGGAAGTTTGGCCCGCCTTGATGGGCCCGTTCATTATCGTCGGCGGCATCTTGAGCGGAATGTTCACCGCCACTGAGGCCGGGGCTGTTGCGTGCCTCTACGCGCTGGTACTAGGGGTCCTCACTCGCAAGATCAATTGGCGCAATCTGCCGGGGATTTTTATCGAGTCGGCGGTGATGACCACGATGGTGTCCGGGGTGATAGCCGTGGCCGGAGTTGCCGGCTGGTTGCTCGGGTATCTGGAGTTCAACGAAGGGGTGCTCAAATTCACCACCTCGTTTTCGAAGAATCCGACAACAATCCTCTTGATTCTCGCAGCAGTGATGGTCGTGCTCGGTACCTTTGTTGATTCCCTGGCCGTGTTGCTGGTATTGGCGCCGGCAGCGATCGAGATCAGCAAGGTCTACGGCATCGATCCTTTCCAGATGGGACTGGTAATGGTGATGTGCAACCAGATCGGTTCCGTAACGCCTCCCACCGCTCCGTTGCTGTTCATTACGTCCAGTATCGCCAAGGCATCCTATTCGGAAGTCAATCGCCATGTCTGGTGGTTCATCTTGGCAGAAGTATCGGTGATGCTGACGGTGATCTATTTCCCGGGCGTAGCGTCGTGGATCCCTCACTACTACGGGTTCTGACCCCGACTTGATCTGGAAATAAATCTTCATGTTAAAGACAAGATTGCTGCATCCGGAAATCCTGGACGCCTTGGGTAGTAATGGTCATGGCGCGGCGATTCTCATCGCGGACGGAAACTATCCGTTCTCCACATGCTCGCCATGTGAAGCGCGTCGGGTGTACCTGAACTTTTCGCCCGGCTTGCTGAGTGTGATGGATGTCCTTCCCGTCCTGGTTGACTCGATTCCGTTCGAAGGCGCGCATGTGATGCAGCCGCCGGATAGCCAGGTGCCGGATATCCATTTGGAGTTCAAGCAATTGCTGGGGGATTCTTTTCCGATCACTCCGCTGAAGCGGTTCGAGTTCTACGACCGTGCAAAATCCAACGATACCTGTCTGGTGATTGCGACTGGCGAAAAGCGACGATTCGCCAACATCCTATTAACAATCGGAGTAGTTAAATGAGCAGGAATAGTGAATACAGGCAATGTGGTACATCTGGCTTGAGCCTGTCAGTCATCGGTTTGGGATGCTGGGCCTTCGGAGGAGGGCAATATTGGGGCAACCAGGATCAGAAGGATGTCAACGAGGTTGTACATGCGGCGGTGGATCTCGGCATCAATTACTTCGATACCGCAGAGGCGTACAACGAAGGCCGGAGCGAGTCCTCACTTGGAATTGCACTTCAGGGACTGGAGCGCGAGAAGATCGTTGTGGGTACCAAGATCACGCCTGCGAACTGCTATCCGGATCTCCTGGAGAAGCATTGCGATGAGTCGCTGAGGCGGCTCCAGACGGACTACATCGACTTGTACATGCTTCATTGGCCGATTCATCCTCATTCGATCCGTCACTTCACGGACGATCCGGCAGTCATTGCCAATCCACCGGATGTGGAGCGTGCGTTCGAGATACTCCTGAAACTCAAGGAATCCGGAAAGATTCGACATGTCGGGGTGAGCAACTTCAGTTGCGGCCGGATGAAAAGCGATATCCCGTCGTCTGTGGATATCGTTGCGAACCAGTTGCCCTATAACCTGCTGTGCCGGGCCATCGAGTTCGATGCGATGCCCTGGTGCAAGGAAAATGGGATCGGCATCATCGGATACATGACCCTGCTGCAAGGGCTGCTGGCCGGGATATACCCGTCATTTGCCGACGTTCCCGAATGGCAGCGCCGAACGCGGCATTTCAGTGCCGTCCGCACGCCTTTGTGCAGGCATGGCGAGAATGGCTTCGAAGCTGAGACGGAAGCCGCAATCGATGAGATTAAACGGATTGCCGACGAGAGCGGCTTGTCCATGGCGGCGATTTCGACGAAGTGGGCGGTGGCAAACCCGAACATCAGCTGTGCCCTGGTGGGTGCTAGAAACATCGAGGAACTGAAGTCGAATGTGCAGTCAGTTCAAACACCACTGGATCCTCTGCTCGTCGAGCGATTGAACAGCGTTACGGATCGATTGAAACAGCAGATGGGGAATCACTTTGACTATTACGAAAGCGCGGCAAACGACCGGACGTTGTAAGAGATCACGCGCTTTATCCACAACAACGAACATTCAAGGCGGAACAATATGAAAGCACTGGTGCTGGAAGAGTATGGAAAGTTTGACTACAAGGATGTCCCTGATCCCGTCATGCAAAATGAGAAAGACATGCTTGTCAGGGTGCGCGCCTCTGCAATCTGCGGGTCTGATGTGCATGGCATGGATGGTTCAACGGGTCGCAGGAGGCCACCGATCATCATGGGGCATGAGGCTTCGGGAGAGATCGTCGCCGTCGGTTCAGGCGTGACGCGGTTCAAAACCGGTGACCGAATTACATTCGATTCAACCGAATACTGCGGCGAGTGTTTTTACTGCCGCCAAGGCAAGGTGAATCTGTGCGACAACCGCAAGGTCCTCGGCGTCTCATGCGCCGAGTACAGTCGTTCCGGAGCTTTCGCTGAATACGTCGTCGTGCCGGAACGCATCGCTTATCGCTTGCCGGAGGGCCTCGATTTCGTCGATGCGGCGCTGGCGGAACCCGCTGCCGTGGCGGCGCATGCGGTCGCCGTCACGCCGGTTTCTCTCGGCGGCTCGATCGTGGTGGTTGGTACCGGTCTTATCGGACTCTTGCTCATCCAGATCCTGCGTGCAAGTTCGTCAGGCGTGCTGATAGCGCTCGATACCGATGCGTCGCGTCGGCAAGCGGCAATCGGGTTTGGGGCAGATGCGGCTTTCGATCCCGCCTCGCCTGACCTCCTCGAGAGTGTTCGTGCCCTCACCGCGGGACGTGGCGCCGACCATGCATTCGAGGCTGTTGGGGCTACCGCTCCGATTCGCACCGCGATCGATCTGGTCAGAAAGGGCGGAACCGTCACCCTTGTGGGAAATGTCAGTCCGACTGTCGAGTTGCCGCTTCAATCCGTGGTGACACGGCAGATCTCTTTGTTCGGATCGTGCGCCATGGCGGGCGAATATCCCCTGGTACTCGACCTCATGGCGCGCAAGAAAATCGATGTCCGCGCTATCGTGAGTGCCGTCGCGCCGTTGTCTGACGGCGCGTCCTGGTTCGACCGTCTCTATCTCCGTGAGCCGGGGCTGCTCAAGGTCGTTCTGGAGCCTTGATATGGAAAAACTCAAATTCGGCCTGGTGGGATACGGTAAGGTCGCTGAACTTCATGCTCGTGCAATCGCTGCCTCCGGCAATAGCGAACTTGTCGCCGTGTGGGGGCGTGACCTGGAAAAGAGGGAGGCGTTTGCCTCAAAGCACTCGATCAAAGCCCGATCGTCGATTGCGGAGATGGTCGACAAAGACAAGGTGGAAGCGGTGCTTGTCGTTACTCCCCATCCGACGCACAAGGCTCTGGCCGTGGAGGCCGCTCAGGCGGGATGCCATGTCCTTGTAGAAAAGCCCATGGCCATGACTGTTGAGGAATGCGACGCGATGATCGCTGCCTCGCGAAATGCGGGCAAACGGCTCGGCGTGATCAGCCAGCGACGTTGGTATCCGTCCGCTCAGCGCATCCGTAAAGCCATCGATGCCGGGCTGCTGGGGAAACCGGCGCTGGCGCAGGTGACCATGCTTGGTTGGCGCGACGAAGCCTATTACAAGTCCGATCCCTGGCGCGGCACCTGGGCCATGGAAGGCGGCGGCGTACTGGTCAACCAGGCTCCGCATCAACTCGACCTTCTGGCCTGGTTCATGGGGCCCGCGAAGGAAATAAAGGCGGTTTGGGACAATATCAATCACCCCTACATCGAAGTCGATGATTCTGCCGTGGCGGCGATCCGGTTCGCGAATGGCGGCATGGGGTCCGTGTTGGTCTCGAACTCACAGAAGCCCGGCATCTATGCGAAGGTTCATATCCACGGTTCGAGCGGTGTTTCCGCTGGAGTTCAGACCGATGGCGGCGCAATGTTCATTGCCGGGATGAGCGGTGTCTTGGAACCGCCTTACAACGATCTGTGGACGATCCCGGGCGAAGAATCGCAGTTGCCCGTCTGGCGGGCCGACGATGAAGCATTTTTTTCCACCATCGATCCGACCTGGTATTTCTTTTCATTGCAGATCGCAGAATTCTGCGAATCGGTGCGCGCAGGGCGAACTCCGTCGGTTTCAGGCGAAGATGGGCGAGAAGTGGTCAGAATCTTCGAAGGAATCTATCGCTCCGACAGAAGAGGCGAGTAAGGAGTTTCGCGGTGGAAACAAGGATGCCATCCGAACCCGTTCGAGTTGTGGTGATGGGTGTTACGGGGTGCGGAAAATCGACAGTCGGTACGGCGCTTGCAACGGTGATTGGAGCGCGCTTTTGTGATGGCGATGCCTTGCACAGCGCCGAAAACATAGCGAAGATGAGCCGCGGCGAGGCGCTCAACGACGAGGATCGCTGGCCGTGGTTTGCGCGAATCGCGGCATTTCTCAACAGCGAGCAGGGGAGCGCCGTCATTGCGTGTTCCGCCCTCAAGAAAAGCTATCGAGATTATCTTCGGCGCGAGGTCAGAAACGTACATTTTCTGTTTCTCGACGCTTCGCCGGAGGTAGTCACCCAGCGAGTGTCGAAGCGCAGAGGTCACTATATGCCGGCCTCGCTGGTTGCCAGTCAATTCGCTGCGCTTGAACGCCCCGACAATGAAAGTCGTGT
>CAZCJW010000119.1:7119-9643 GCA_964499185.1 uncultured Propionivibrio sp.
GATCTTTTCCAGGTCTCCCGCAATTGCATGCGGGAATCGATAAAAGTGTTGGTCGCCAAGCGATTGATCGATTCCTGCGGTCGTCGTGGCCTTTTCGTGATGTCCCGAAATAGATGGGATTTTTTGGACGCTGAAGTCCTGGAGTGGACTTTGGCGTCCGGAAATAACAATGAGTTGATCTTTTCACTACTCGAAGTGCGTAATTTGATTGAACCAACAATCCTTTCATGGGCTGCCTCTCGCGCGAATTCGGCAGATCTGGCAGCGATCGATGCCTGCTGGTCAGCAATGGAAGCATCTAAATTCGACCATGCCGAATTCAAGGAAGCGCAGATTCGCCTCAATAAGGCGATGCTGATGGCGACACACAATCCGGTAATTACTCAACTGTCTGAGGCATTTGGAGTGCTCCAGCGGAAGTTGTTCTGACCGCATTTGGCCACGACGAGTCTTGTAACGTTATAATCTTGGGGTCGCCTCGATTATGTATTGAGCTTGCAAATAGCGTTTCTTTGCGGGCTCTTGGCGTATCGAGGGCACAAATTTGTGGAATTACTGAGGCAGTCGATCTGCTTTCGTGAGAAATCAATGGTCACACTACAAGATGTCGCAAAACTCGCGGGAGTGTCCGTAAGTACGGTATCCAACGTTACAAACGGACGGTCGTTCAAGTTAAAGCCTGAAATGCTTGAACGAGTCCAGAAAGCCATCGACGAACTCGGATATCAGCCCAATCAAGCCGCCCGGTTTTTGAAAACTGGCCATACACCACTGATTGGTTTACTGGTGCCGACGATTTCGAATCCCATCTACGGTTCGCTTGCGCGTGAAGTTGAGGTGATCGCACAAGAGGAATACGGTTACCGCATTCTCGTGGGAAACACCTACCGCGATCCGAAAAAAGAAATGAATCTCGTTAGGGATTTGCTCTCGCACGGCATTCGTGGCGTGATCATTGTCTCTCCATTGCTGGAGCAGGGGCATTTCAAGCAGTCGATCAAGCGCGGGTTGGTGGCTGTCAGCTACGACAGGCGCTCCCTTCCAGGAACGGAACTTGAAGTCGATTATGTGTCGATGGACAACTATGCGGCGGCATGTATTGCAGTAGATCACCTCGTCGAAAACGGACACAGCCGGATTGCCTATGTGACCGCGTCAGGCAAGACGGTGAGCCGTATGGACAAGATCGAGGGCTTTCTGGCAGCGGCAAGCAAGGCAGGGGTCTCTGCCACATCGGAAGTCATCGAGGGCAAGGCGTCAACTAAATATGGTGACGCTGAAATGGTGCAGCTCGGGCGCACTTTTGCCGAGCTAATCGCAAAGCGCGAAGACCGCCCAACAGCAATTGTCGCGATGAACGACATACTTGCCATCGGACTCATTCTGGGGCTGCAGGGGTTCGGGTTAAAGGTGCCGCAGGATGTCTCGATCATCGGTTTCGACGATATGTTCCTTTCGGCTTTCGTCGATCCGGGTATTACCACCGTTCGTCTTCCGTTGAAGGAAATGGCAAAGACCATGGTGAGCCGGATCATGTTTCGGCTGAATAATCCCGATGAAAAGACAAAGGAATTCACTTTTGCGCCACAACTTGTCGTTCGCGGCTCGGTCGCCAATTTGAGCGCGGCCGTCGGTGGGAAAGCAAGAAATCAGAAACGTAATGCGAACACGCCATAATTAGCGCCGGTACCATCCGGCATCCTTACAGATCCTGGTTCATCTCTAGTATCCTTCCAACTGTTCGGCTTGTCGCATTGCACGCGTCAAATGTTGGATGTGACCCAAATTTTAGAAAGGAAACACCATGACTCCCCAAGCAGATATCGCCCTGATCGGACTGGCCGTGATGGGCCAGAACCTGATCCTGAACATGGATGACCACGGTTTTACGGTGGTGGCCTACAACCGCTCAACCGAGAAGGTGGACCAGTTCCTGGCCAATGAGGCCAAAGGCACCAAAGTCCTCGGGGCGCATTCCATCGCGGAGATGGTTTCCAAGCTCAAGAAGCCGCGCCGGGTCATGATGCTGGTCAAGGCCGGCAAACCCGTCGATGAATTCATCGAGCAACTCATTCCGCACCTGGAAGCCGGCGACATCATCATCGACGGCGGCAACTCGCTGTTCGACGACACCAACCGTCGGCAGAAGTACGTCGAAAGCAAGGGATTGCTGTACATCGGGACCGGCGTCAGCGGCGGTGAAGAAGGTGCCCGCAACGGCCCGAGCATCATGCCCGGAGGCTCTCCGGCTGCCTGGCCCTACGTCAAGGACATCTTCCAGGCCGTGTCCGCCAAGGTCGAAGGCAACGTGCCCTGCTGCGAATGGGTCGGCGAAATGGGCGCTGGGCATTACGTCAAGATGGTCCACAACGGCATCGAGTACGGCGACATGCAACTCATCTGCGAAGCCTACAACATCATGAAGACCGGCCTCGGCATGAGCGCCGACGAGATGCACGAAGTCTTCGCCGAGTGGAACAAAGGCGACCTCGACAGCTACCTCATTGAAATCTCGCGCGACATC
>CAZCJW010000120.1:0-9633 GCA_964499185.1 uncultured Propionivibrio sp.
GGGTGACCGATCACCGCATCAACCTGACGCTGTACAAGATCGACGCGATCATGGATGGCGAACTCGACGACGTGATCGACGCGTTGTCCACCGAGCATCAGGCCGAACAACTGGCGGCGCTGGCCGACGCCGAATGAGCGTAGCGATGCGCATCGGCGATGCCTGGCGGCAGGCGGGGCGACGCATCGACCGGCTTGATGCGCGCCTGCTGCTGGAACACGTTGCTGGCTGCACGCATGCCGATCTGATTGCTCACCCTGAGAGAGAAATGCTGGCGGAACAGGCGGTGCATTTCGATGGGCTGGTCAGGCGCCGTGAAACCGGGGAGCCGCTGGCCTACCTCGTTGGCAGCGCCTGGTTCTGCGGCCTGGAATTTTCTGTTACGCCCGCAGTGTTGATTCCGCGTCCGGACACCGAAGTGCTGGTCAACGTTGCGCTGGACAAGGCACGGGTATTGGAGAATCCGACGCTCGCCGATCTTGGTACCGGCTCCGGTATCGTCGCCATCCTGATCGCCCGGTTGTGCCCGCCGGCGCAGGTAACGGCGGTGGATGTGTCGGCAGCAGCGCTGGACGTGGCGCGCGCCAACGCGTTACGGCATGGCGGGAGCGTCCGCTTTCTCGAAGGCGACTGGTATGCGCCGCTGGGCGATGAGCGCTTCGATATCATCGTCTCGAACCCGCCGTATGTGGTCTCCGGCGATCCCCATCTGCAACAGAACGGTTTGCCCTTCGAGCCGCGGCACGCTTTGACCGACGGCGTTGCCGGCGGCGACGGATTGGCGTGCATTCGCCGCATCATCGACGGCGCTCCCGGCCATTTGCGGCCCGGGGGATGGCTGTTGATGGAACATGGCTACGATCAGGCGGTCGAAGTGCGCAGGCTGCTCATGGAAGCAGGGTTCAGCAACGTCGCTTCCTGGATCGATGGCGCGGGGATCGAGCGGGTCAGCGGTGGCCGGGCGTGACGCCCTGGTGTCGGTACAATGTTCAGCAGCGTTTGTTCATCCAACTGAAAAGAGGCTTTTTACATGGACGTGCAGGAAATCATCAAGGAGCAGGTCACTACCAACCCGGTGGTGCTCTACATGAAGGGAACGCCGCGGGCGCCGATGTGCGGGTTCTCGGCCACGGCCGTGCAGATCCTGCAGGCCTGCAACCTGCCGCTGTTCTTCAGCGTCAATGTGCTGGAGGATCCCGCCATTCGTGAAGGCGTGAAGATCTTCTCCGACTGGCCGACCATTCCACAGCTGTATATCCGCGGTGAGTTCGTCGGCGGCTGCGACATCATGCGCGAGATGTATCAGAGCGGTGAACTGAAACAGTTGCTGCAAGGAATCGCCGCTCCCGATTGAGCACGTTGGCGCGCTGCGGGCCGTTTCGCCCCGTCGATCCTTGATGGGTTATCATGTGGTCATGACGAAACGTCCTGCTTTCTTCCTGTTTTTTCTTGCTTTTTTCGTGCTCGACGGTTGCGCGACGAAAGTTGGCGCAGGTCGGCAGAAAGAAGAGCGTTTCGATCCGCGCTATCTGGCCAAGACGGAAATCGACCGCGTCATCGATGCCAATCGGTCGGAAGTGACGGCCGGCCTTCGTCGGGTGGCGGAGAAACTCTATCGGCGCAACCCTGGAGAATGGAAGAAATCGGGTCAGCCGAGCCTGGATTCGGCGCTCAAGCGGCTTTTTTCCGGCAGCCTGAATTTCCCGGAGCTGGAGGGGCAGCGGGAGGGTGCGGCCGCCATGCTGGCGTTCAGTCCGAAGTATCAGGGAGATAGGGTCCTGGCCGTAATGGCAGGACTGTTCGGCATGGTTGACGCCGCTTTTGAGTACAAGGACGATTTCTACGTGCTCGACGATCTCAATGAGCAAAAGCTCTACAATTGCGCCCGCAACATCGAGATCGCCGTCTGGAAGATCTCGTCGACCCGGACGGCAAGTGGGCAATTCCAGCTCGTTTCCAACGAACTCGATCCGAACAACCCCAACCTGAGCTTCGAGCGCGAATTCGGCCGGATCATCGGCTTGCTGGATTTTATGTCAAAGATCGTAGCCGACAAGCACGGCCGGTCGATCACGCGTTTGACGCAGAGCATCGCGACGGCGGTTTTTTTGCCCGTCGGCACCCTTGGAATCAGATGAAATCCATCGTCATCCTCATCTCCGGTCGCGGCAGCAACATGGTGTCGCTGATCAATGCCGCGGCGGACGGATCGCTTCCCGTGCGCGTGGCCGCGGTCCTCTCCAATCGCCCAGACGCCAAGGGGCTCCAGGTCGCCGCGGCGGCGGGGATCGTCACCCGGGTTGTCGACCACACACTGTTCAGTGGCCGCGATTCCTTCGACGCCGCGATGGCCGAGGCCATCGATGCCTTTTCTCCGGACCTCGTCGTGCTCGCCGGATTCATGCGCATCCTGAGCGATGGGTTCGTTGCACGTTATGCGGGTCGCCTGATCAACATTCATCCTTCCCTGCTGCCGTCTTTTCCGGGCTTGCATACGCATCAGCGGGCGCTGGACGAGGGTGTGCGGATCCATGGCTGTACCGTGCATTTCGTTACGCCGACGCTTGATCACGGTCCGATCATCGTGCAGGCGGCGGTCCCAGTGCTTGACGGAGACGATGCCGCGACGCTCGCCGCCCGTGTGCTGGAGCAGGAGCATCGCATCTATCCGCTGGCCGTGTGTTGGTTCGCCGAGGGGCGTCTGCAACTGGTGGACGGTCGTGTCGGACTGGATGCGCCGCAAGATCAGGACTCGACCCTGATTTCGCCGCAGGCGCCCGACGGACGCTGATAGGCAGGGGGGCGTATGCCCGTTGCGCTGATCTTTGCCTTTGCCGCTTCGCTGGGACTTCATGTCATCGCGTTGTTCGGGCCGGACATCGAGTTGGCGGTGGAACCGGATGTTCCGCTCATTGTCGCGGAATTGAAGCCCATGCCTTCGCTGCCGGTTCAGACCGAGTTTGAGCCGCCCGCGCCCGTTGAGCCTGATAAGCGACCGGAAAAAGTAACGCCCGTAAAGCGCCGGGCGCCTCGGGACAATCCGGCCGTTTCCCCGGAAGCGAAGGGCCGCACTATGCTGCCGACGATCAATCCTGGGGCCGACTACGGGTACATGCAGGAAACAGTGACGGCGTCGCCTGTTTCCGCTGATGTTGCCGAGACCTCAGCCCAATCGCCCGAATTGCCGGTTCCGGTGTCTCCGCGCCTGCCGCCTCGTGGAAGCGTTCGGTTCCGCGTCGATCGGGGAGATTCGAATTTCGAGATTGGTGTCGCCCATCAGGATTGGACGTTTGAAGAGGGCCGCTATCGCCTGTATTCCGTAGTCGAGACAACCGGGTTGGTGCGTCTCTTCCGCTCGCTGCGCATCGAAATGGAAAGCCTCGGACGCTTTTCGGAAGATGGGTTGCAGCCCGAAGTTTTCGGCGTCATGCGCGACGGCCGGAAGGCCCGGGAGAAGGCCTTGTTTGACTGGGAAACCATGAAGCTCCGCGTGAGCGATCGCCCTGAAGTGGCACTCAATCCCGGCGCACAGGATCTTCTCTCGTTTTATTACCAGCTCGGATTCCTGAATATCCCGGCGGGGGATCCGGGCTCGATGCACGTCGCCACTGGCAAGAAGTACGGGCTGTACCGCCTGGAGAACCTTGGCGATGAGGAGATCGAAATTCCACTGGGCGTTCTGCGTACCCGCCACTTGCGGGCGCCCGGCGAAAATTTCACCGAGCTTTGGCTGGCTTATGATTATCGGCTGCTGCCGGTTAAAATTCGCCACGTCGATCACAAGGGTGGCACCCTGGTGCAGGTGGCCACCGAGATTCATTTTGGACAATAACCCCTGATGCGCATTACTCCTGCCCTCTTGAAACACGCTGAAACCCTGCTCGCCGAACTGCTGCGCTCCTCGTTTGCGGCCGATTCCGTGGTGTCCCATTACTTCCGACTGCATCGCGAGCTGGGCCACAATGACCGCGGCTTTGTCGCGGAGAACGTTTATGCGGTGTTGCGCCGCAAGCGGTCGCTATCCGCGCGCTGCCTGGACGATGTCACGTCACGGCGCCTGTTGCTGGCGACCCTGGCGTGCGTACGCGGGTTGAACCGACGTGAACTGGAGCCCGTTCTCAGCGAGAACGAGGCGAAATGGCTGGCATTGGCCAAGGCGGTTCGTCTCGACGAGTTGCCGCCGGCGGTTCGGCTCGATCTGCCGGACTGGCTGTACGAACGGCTGGCGCAGCAGTTCGATCCGGACGAACTGGAAAAACTGGCAGGCAGCCTCAATCAGTCGGCCCCGCTCGATCTGCGTGTGAATACTCTCAAGGCCGAACGCGCCGCCGTACTGGAAAAACTGCGGGCCGACGGCATCGATGCCGAGCCGTGCGGCTGGTCTCCCATGGGCATACGCCTGGCGGGCAAGCCGTCTCTTTCGCGCCATCCGCTGTTTCTCGATGGCAGTGTCGAGGTTCAGGATGAAGGAAGCCAGTTGCTGGGCTTCCTGCTGCAACCCAAGCGCGGGGAAATGGTCGCCGATTTTTGCGCGGGGGCCGGCGGCAAGACGCTGCTGCTCGGTGCCATGATGCGCTCGCAAGGTCGGCTGTATGCCTTCGATGTGTCAGAAAAGCGCCTCGCCAAACTCAAGCCGCGTCTGGCGCGATCCGGGTTGTCGAACGTGCATCCGGTACGAATCGAGTCGGAGCACGACATACGCATCAAGCGGCTGGCCGGCAAGCTGGACCGGGTATTGGTCGATGCACCGTGTTCCGGACTCGGCACCCTGCGGCGCAATCCCGACCTCAAGTGGCGGCAGACGGCTGAAAGCGTTGTCGAACTTACAGCCAAGCAGTCGTCAATTTTGAATGCCGCGGCGGCCCTAGTGAAAAAAAGGGGGCGGCTTGTCTACGCCACCTGCAGCCTGCTCGACAGCGAGAACGAGGCGGTGGTTTCGGACTTCCTCGCCGCGCATCCGGAGTTTGTCGCGTTGTCCGCCGAGGAGGTGTTGGGCAAGCAGGGCGTCGTCCTGGAAACGGGCCCGCGTTTGCGCCTTTTGCCGCATAAGCACGGAACCGACGGCTTCTTCGCGGCGGTGATGGAAAGGCAATGAGCGAGAAGAAGCTCTTTGCCCTGCTCAACCAGTTGTGGGGCGACTTCAAGACGCCCGAGTTTTATTGGTTGCTCGCGGCACTGGCGGTGATTCTCGGCATTTCATGGTGGCTGGCGTTCCGGTTGCGCCGCAACGAGGGCGTGCAGGGCGCCAGCGAGCGCAATGCGTTGCTCGCCATCGGCGCGGGCAGTCTGAAGCGTATTGCTTTCCCCTTGATCGCCCTGGCGCTGGTTGTCCTGCTGCGCAGGTTCCTGGGTGGTCTCAACGTCGACCATCTAAGCCTGCTCAGCGTCGCGTCGCTGCTGCTGCTTTCCTGGGGGCTCGTGCGCGTTCTGGTTTATGTGTTGCGCAGCGTTTTTCCGTATGGCGGTTTCCTGAAGGGGTTCGAGCGTCTCATGACCGTGGTCATCTGGGGCGCGATGGTCCTCGAAATGACCGGGCTGTCCGAGGCGGTCATCGAGTCGCTCGAGCAAATCAGGTTCAGTGTCGGAAAACAGAAACTCGACCTGTGGATGATCGTGCACGGGTCCGTCACCGTGCTTGCCACACTGCTGATTGCCCTCTGGGGCGCCAGCCTGATCGAGCGCCGCCTGATGGCCGTGCAGGAAATGGATGGCAATTTGCGCGAGGTGCTGGCGCGGCTGGCCAAGGCTGTGCTGTCGGTAATCGCCTTGCTGATGAGCCTGTCGTTGGTCGGCATCGATGTGACCGCCTTGTCGGTGTTCAGCGGCGCGCTGGCGGTTGGCCTCGGGTTCGGGCTGCAGAAGATTGCCAGCAATTACGTCAGCGGCTTCATCATCCTGCTCGACCGTTCAATTCGCCTGGGCAACCTGGTCGCGCTCGACGACAAGACCACCGGCACCGTAACGCGCATCACGACTCGCTACACTGTATTGCGGACGCTGACCGGCACTGAAGTTATTATTCCCAACGAGTATCTGGTCAGCAACATGGTGCGCAATCTGTCTTTTTCCGACAGCCAGGTTCGCGTCACGACGAGTGTATCGGTGGCCTACGACACGGATATCGACCTGGCCATGAATGCGATGACGGCCGTCGCGCTTGAGCATCCGCGGGTGCTTAAGGACCCGGCGCCCGGTGTGCAGCTCACCCAGTTCGGCGATAGTGGCATCAACCTGGAGCTGGGTTTCTGGATTGCCGACCCGGAGGCCGGGACCGGCAATGTTCGGTCCGAGATCAATCTCTCTGTTCTGCGCGTCTTCCGCGAGAACAGCATCGCGATACCGTTCCCGCAGCGCGAGGTTAGGGTCGTGGCGACCGCGGCCTGAAGCGGCGCGAGACGTTCCTGCACCGAAAACGTCAAAAAAAATCCCGCGCCGGTGTGGCACGGGATTGAAAGTCCCATCGTTGCGATGGGTCAGGGAGGGTCAAACATTGTCAGCGGGGGACGCTGAAGCAATGTTTGCAGTGTACGGATCGGCCGGCGGGATGTCTGTTGCCCTTGTTCGACATTTGCGTGACCGCATGTAACGGTCTCGAATGCTTTCAGTGCTTGTGGCTCCACTTGCCCGATTTCTTTCGCCAGAATCGAATGGCGAACCACGCGAATGTGCACGGAACGGCAATTATCAATGCCTTGAAAACGTCTAGATGGCCTTCGCTCAACAAATCCCACGCCAGAATCCCGACGAAGATGCCGATGCCTTCGGCAAGCGGGAATTTCGTCGGTCGAAAGGCCATTGTGCTCAAGCTTCCGTTTGCCAGGGAAGGAAGGAGTGCGCTCCCGAAACGGATGGGATACGGGTGAGGATGGAGTTTTGTCGGGAAAAAACTTGGCAGTGCTGACAGTGCTTTTGGATTCTTGCGGAGAGGAGGGCGATCTGAAAGCGCGGGAGCATGCCAGGATTCTCCATCGAACTGATCATTGAGCCCGAAATCTTATTAAGCTCGAGGGCGTCTGTCTGCGGTGCTTTCGTCAAGATTGTGTGACGCTTTGTAACAGCGGCCAGCTCAACGTGAAGCGGGCTCCTCCGATCGGTGATTCGTCAGCAAACGCCGTGCCGCCGTGTTGTTCCATGACCAGACTGACAATGGCCAAGCCGAGGCCATGTCCTCCCGTCGCGCGATCGCGCGACCGGTCGAGCCGCGTGAATGCTGTAAAGACACGCTGGCGTTCTTCCGGCGGAATCCCGATGCCGTCATCGTCGACGTGCACGCGGATGTTCTTGCCAACAATCTCGGCGCTGACGACAATCTTCGTTTTTGCGTACTTGAGGGCGTTGCGCAAAAGATTGGTTACGGCATATGGCATGCTCTTCAGGTCGAGTTCAACGAGCTGCCCCTGCGGCAATGCGCTCATGTCGATCGAGAGTTCCAAGTTACGGGTGAGAATTCGCAGCGAATCGACTTCTTCCGACAGCCAGGAAGAGAATTCGACCGAAGTCAGATGCAGTTGTGGTTGTTCGCGCTCGAAACGCGAGTAAGCCAGGCTCGACTCGATGAGTTCATCCAGTTCGTCGAGGTCTTCTTCCATCATCTGCCAGAGGCGTTCCCGCTCTTCCTTTTCCGGCGTCTCCGCCAGCATTTCCAAGGCGAAGCGCATGCGGGCTATGGGTGTGCGCAACTCGTGGGAGATTGCGCTCGACAGTTCTTTCTGCGTGGCGATCAGGCGCTGGATACGTTCCGCCATCCCGTTCAGCGTTTCGGTCAACAAGTCGAAAGCGCTGCTTTTCGCTTCCGGGGCGCGTCTTTCGAAATGCCCGTCACCGAGGGCGCGGGCCGTCTTGCGCAGTGCTTCGAGATCGCGCCAGACAGGTCTTACCCAGAACCACACGGCGATGGCCAGAAACAGGCCAATCAGGCTCCATGTCAACAGGCGGATGCGCAGCTCGAAAGGCATGGCCCGAGGCCGGTCCGGGTTGGCATCCGGGGAAAATGGGCCGACCACCAGAATCTGGGGGGTCTGCTTCAAGCGGTGGTAGATGATGTCGCCGTCGGAATCGACTACCAGTTCGCCGGCGTCGAGCTTTTCCGCTTGCTTGGGCTTGAGCTTGAGTGTCCATCGTTCGACGATGTCCAGCCGGTAGGAGAACTTGGTATTGAGTTCCTTGATGAGTTTGGGCCATTCCTTTCGCGGCTTGCGGAACAGCGAGTCTTCGATGAGGACGATTGTTCCGCGCATGAAGCGGCTTGTGTAGTCGTCGGTGATGCCCTTGAGCGCAGACGTGATCACGAAGTCTGCGACAAAGGCGATGACCACGAATGATCCCATGACCAGCAGGTAAAAGCTGAGAAACAGGCGTGAAAGACTATAGCCACCCCTCCAGGGCGCATGTTTGTAGCGACCGAATATGTTGAGCAGGCTGCTGCTGCGGCTGTTGCTATTGCCAGTCATGCTTGCTGAACAGATAGCCCTTTCCGCGCACGGTTTTGATCCGCGTCGGGTTTTCCGGATCGTCCCCAAGTTTCCTGCGCAGTCGTGAAATGCGCGCGTCAATCGAGCGGTCCAAGCCGTCGAAACCGATGCCGCGCAACTGCTGCAGGAGGTCGTCGCGCGACAGGATGTTGCCGGCGTGACGGGCCAGCAGCCATAGCAGGTCAAATTCCGCGGTCGTCAGATCGATGGTTTCCTTGCCCAGATGGGTGCTGCGCGTGGCTTGGCTGATCCGGAAATTGCCGAACGACAGTTCGGCCGATTCCCCTGTGTCATGGGCTTCCTCGGAAGATCCGGCGGCCGGAGTCCGGCGCAGAAGAGCCTTGATACGCGCCAGCAGCAGCCGCGGCTGCACGGGCTTGGCCAGGTAGTCGTCTGCGCCGAGCTCGAGACCTAGAATCTGGTCGAGATCTTCGTCGCGCGCCGTGAGCATGAGGATGACGCCCTTGTATTTGTCGCGGACTGATCGGCAAACCTCGAATCCGTCCTTGCCCGGCAGCATGATGTCCAGGATCACCAGTTCCGGATCGTCGCTCAGAATGCGCGTCTCGGCGGTATCTCCGCGCGCCTCGATAGTGACGTCGAAATCGTTCTTTTGCAGGTACTCGGCGGTCAGTTTGGCGAGGCGGTCATCGTCTTCGACCAGCAGGATGCGTGTTTTCATGGCGTATTGATGACGTGGATGGGGAAGAAGTGGGTTGTCCGGGAATGATACTCGATCAGCGCCGCAATCTGTGAATGCCGAGCCTCAAGCGGCGAATACGATCGGCCCTGCTAGAATCGCCCTTCGATCGGCACCCATATCATCATTATGCGTATTTCAAATCGACTCGCTTTTGGCAGCCTGGCCGTGGCCGCACTAGGCCTTTTGGCGGCCGGACTGGCTCTCGGAGAGTTTTACCGCTTGCAGCCTTGTTACTGGTGTAACTTCCAGCGTCTGCTTTATATTTTGCTGGCGTTCGTGGGCGTGTGCGGCGTCCTTCTTCCTGGTCTCGGTAAATTATGGAGCCTGCTGGCAGCAGCGGCGTCGCTTGGTGGGATTCTTGCGGCAGGCAAGCAGAGCTGGATGCAGTTTGCCCCGCAGGACGTTATTGAGTGCGGTTTCGGCGATCCGACGTTGATCGAGCGACTGGTCGACTGGTTG
>CAZCJW010000121.1:0-9597 GCA_964499185.1 uncultured Propionivibrio sp.
CCAGGTCCAGGTCGAAATCGAGATGCTGGTCCGACTTGCGCAGTACATAAAAGAAGCGGCAGGCATCGTTGCCGACTTCGTCACGCAACGTACGCAAGGTGACGAACTCGCCGGAACGCGTGGACATCGATGCTTTTTGGCCGTTGCGGTAGAGCACGGCAAACTGCACGAGGGCGACATCGAGAACGTCAGGGTCGAGTTCAAGCGCTTTGAGCGCCCCCTTCACCCGCGGGATATATCCGTGGTGGTCGGCGCCCCAGATGTTGATGATCCGGTCGAAGCCGCGTTCGAATTTGTTCAGGTGATAAGCGATGTCGGAAGCGAAGTAGGTGTACAGGCCGTTGTCGCGCTGTACGACGCGATCCTTCTCGTCACCGAACTCCGTCGACTTGAACCACAGCGCCCCATTCTGTTCGTAGAGATGTCCGGCGGCGTTGAGCCGTTCGACGCAACGCTCGACGAGTCCGGTGTCGAACAACGATTTTTCGGAAAACCAGACGTCGAAATGCACGCCGAAATCCTCGAGGTCGCTGCGGCAGTCCTCCAGCTGTTCGGTGAGTACGTGGTTATGCACGTAGTTCCAATCTTCTCCGAGCAGCCGCTTGGCATTGGCGATCAGAGCGTCAAGATGCGCCTCGCGCTGCGTCTTGGCATCCTCGTCGGCACGGTCGGGCGCGGGCAATCCAGGCGTACCGTCGAGCACTGCCGAGGTCGCGCGGGCATATTTGTCGCCGTGTGCGATCTTCATTTCCATGGCCATGTTACGCACGTAGTCGCCCTGGTAGCCGTTGGGTGGGAAAGTGATCCGGTGGTCGTGCAATTCCAGGTAGCGCAGCCAGGCCGACGTGGCGAGGATGTCCATCTGGCGCCCGGCGTCGTTGACGTAGTACTCGCGGGTCACGTCCCATCCGGCGAAGGCTAGCAGGTTGCACAGGCTGGCGCCGTAGGCCGCGCCACGCCCGTGACCGACGTGCAGCGGGCCGGTCGGGTTGGCCGAAACGAATTCGATCTGCACCTTCCTGCCGTTGCCGATCGTTGATCGACCGAAATTTGCGCCCTGTTCGAGGACGTTGCGCACAACTTCCAGCTTGGCCGAACGATGCAGATGAAAATTGATGAATCCCGCGCCAGCAATCTCCACGTGGGCAACGAAGGGTGACGGCGGGATTTCCGTGCGCAGCAACTGCGCCAGTTCGCGGGGATTGCGTTTCATCGCGCGCGCCAGTTGCATGGCGAGGTTGCAGGCGAAATCCCCGTGCGAAGCCTGTTTCGGGCGCTCCAGAACGATGGCGATTTCTGCCTGATCCGGGGCGAGACTGACCAGCGCGGCGCGCATCAGGTCGGCGAGATGGGTCTTGATGTCGTGAGTCATTGCGGGGAGTATCCGGATGGTGGAGCAAGGGACTGATTATACGATGCCGACCCGATTCCGCGGTTGCCGCAGGATCAGGCGAAGAAGCGGGCCCAGACCACAGAGAGAGGCGCAACCAGCAGTAGCGCCTCCTTGACACGGCGCGGGACCAACCGCCCGAGAAGGGCGCCCGAGACGGCGCCAATCATCAGGGCGGCACTATTGACCAGCGGACCCAGCATGCAGAACCTCCTGTTTGTATAACCACTTGGTAAAGCGACGGAAGGCTATGCCAGTCCCCGTAGGATGTCTATATTGAAAGCGTTACCACTTCGGCCACAAACGAGACGCCGACTCATGAACGATTACGTATTGCTGTTCGCCGGATTCGCCTGTGCCGCCATCGGTGCCGAATTGTTTGTGCGCGGCGCGGTGGGCCTCGCGTTCGCCCTGCGTATCGGCCCCGGAATCGTCGGTGCGACCGTCGCGGCGTTCGCCACCTCCAGCCCGGAACTGTCGGTTGCCATCAGCGCGGCGTTGGCCGGAGTGCCGCAGATTGCCTTTGGTGACGTGCTCGGTGCGAATATCGTCAATGCGTCTGTGGTTCTGGGTGCGGCGCTGCTGATTTCGGAGATGCGCTGTCCGCGCGGAAGCATTCGGCGCGATTTCCCCGTGGCGCTTCTGACGCCGGCTTTGACCGGCGCGCTGGCGGTCGACGGCGAAGTATCACGGAGCGATGGCGTGCTGTTGCTGGTTGTGTTCCTGGCCTGGATGCTCCTGACGGTGCAGGAAGCGCGCAGGCAGCGCAGCGAGACAGCGCCCTCGGCCGCGGGGCGGCCGGGGCTGCGCTTGTTCGCTGCCTTGATTGCTGGCCTGCTGATCCTTTTTGCGGCGGGCGATCTCATCGTTTCCAGTGCCAAGGGAATTGCCCGCGCCTTTGGCATCGGCGAATTCGTGATCGGAGCCATCATCGTCGCGGTCGGAACGACGGTGCCGGAACTGGCGACGACCATTGCCTCCAAGCTGCGCGGCTACGACGAGGTTGGCCTGGGAACCGTGTTGGGCAGCAACATCTTCAACGGTTGTTTCATTGTGGCGGTTGCTGCCATCATTCATCCGATCGCGGTGGACCTGAATGAGATGTCCGTGGCGCTGGGGTTCGGCCTGGCGGTCCTGTTCTGTGCCTATCCGGGTCGGGACGGGGTTATCGGCCGGGGGCGAGCGCTTTGGCTGCTGCTTCTCTACGCAGCCTACGTGGGAACTTTATTGCTGGCGTAGGAGAAAAGAGGTCGACCATCAACGCGCCCAAAGCAGGGTGGCCATTTTTCGGTACGTCAGTTTATCGGAAGAGGTTGGGCAGGTAGGTCGTCAGCGCCGGAACGGAAGTGATTGCCACCAGCACCGCCACCAGCGGCCAGAGGTACGGCCACGTCGCCTTGCATACCCGGTCGAACGGCAGGTTGGCCACGCGCGCGGTGATGAACAGCACGATTCCGACCGGCGGGGTGATGGTGCCGATCATCAGGTTGAGTACGACGACGACGCCGAACTGGGTCGGATCGATGCCCAGGGCCATGGCCGGCGGCACCAGGATCGGGATCAGGATGAGCATGGCCGAGATGGCCTCCATGAAGCAGCCGACAACCAGCAGGATGACGTTGACCATCAGCAGGTAGGCGATCTTCGAACTCAGTGTTCCGGTCAGCCAGGCGCCGAACTCCTGAGGCAGACGCGACATCGACAGGGCGTAGCCGAGCAGCGCCGCGCTCATCACCAGCGCCATCAGGACTCCGGTTGTTTCCACCGTTTCCAGCACGATGCGTGGCAGGTCGGCGAACTTTATGTCGCGATAAAGGACCCCCACCAGCAGCGCGTAGAAAGCGGCAACTGCGGCCGCCTCGGTCGGGGTGAAGAAACCGCTCATCATCCCGCCGAAGAGAATGACAGGGCACATTAGCGCGGGAATGGCGCCCGTAAAGGCGTGCCACACTTCGTTCGCGTCGGGTGCAGGGCTCCCGGGCATCTTCCGGCGCCTGGACATGGCACTGACCATGAGCATGAGCGCAACGGCCATCAGCAAACCGGGCAGCAGGCCGCCGAGAAAAAGGTTGCCGATCGAGGTTTCTGCAGCCACGCCATAAATGATCATCGGCAACGAGGGCGGGATGATCGGCCCGATGGTGGCCGAGGCGGCGGTGATCGCGGCTGCCGTTTCGCCGTCGTAACCGGCGTCACGCATGGCCTTTATTTCGATCGATCCGATTCCGCCGGCGTCGGCTACGGCTGATCCGCTCATCCCGGCAAAGATCACGCTGGCGAGAATGTTGGCGTGGCATAAGCCTCCGCGCCACCAGCCGACGCAAACCGTGGCGAAACGCAGGATGCGTAGCGTCACTCCCGAGGAGTTCATCAGGCTGCCCATCAGGATGTACATCGGGGCAGCCAGTAGCGGGAAACTGTCCGCGGCTTTGGTGAATTTCTGCGGAATGACGATGAGGTCGATGCCCGCGATGTAGGCAAAGGCGGCGCCGGCTAGCGCCATCAGGACGTAGATCGGCGCGCCCGAGAACAGCGCGACGAACCAGATGGTCAAGATGATCAGCATCACGCTGCTCATAAAAGGATTTCCTTGCGTGCGGAGCGCCCGCGAATCAGCGCAATCAGATCGCAGCCGACCACCACGATGGACGCCAGTGCGGAGACCGGGATGATCAAATAGACCACCCAGAAATCGAAAAACAGCGTGACCGTCTCGATGTCGAGATTGTTCTGCACGAGCCGCCATCCCTTGACCGCGAAGATCAGCGCGAAAATGATCACCAGCACGTCGGCGAAAACGCCCAGCGCCAGCTTCAGCTTCGGACCGGAACGATCGAGCACGAGCGAGATGTGGATGTGCGATTTACGCTGGTTGGCGATCACCCAGCCAAGAAAGGCTACCCAGATGAAGGTATAGCGCGCGAGTTCTTCGCTCCACACCAGCGGTTCGAAGAATTTGCGCGCCACCACCTGCGCCAGGACCAGCAGGCACATGCCGACGAACAGCACGATGCCCGTCCCGTGCAGCACCTTGAGTGCCGCGCGGGAGATACGATCGATCGGCATGTGTCCCCCGCCGGACTACTTCATGTTGGCGATGGTGTCGAAGGTGCCCTTGCCCCACTTGGCTTCGAACTTGGGGGGAACGACCGCCATCGTGGCCTTGCGGAAGGATTCCACATCGGGCTGGATGATCGTCACGCCGGCAGCCTTGAATTCATCCAGCAGAGCCACCTCCTGTTTCTGGATTTCCGCGTCGGCCCAGGCCATGTGCGTCTTCAGTGCATCCTCGACGATCTTGCGGTCGGTCACGGGAATTTTCTGCCAGAAGGCATCATTAACAACGACCAGGCGCGGCGTCATGATGTGGCCGGTCAGGATGATATATTTCTGAACTTCGTGGAACTTGCCCGATTTGATGGTCGGGAGCGGATTTTCCTGGCCATCCACCGTGCCGGTCTTCAGCGCCAGATACAGTTCGTTGAAGTTCATCGGCGTCGGTTTGGCGCCCCAACTCTCGGCCATGGCCTTGAACACGTCGTTTTCGGGCACGCGCACTTTCAGGCCCTTGGCGTCCTCGACGGTCTTGACCGCACGGTTCGATGTCGTCAGATGGCGGGTTCCATAGTAGACGGCCCCCAGGATGCGCATGCCGCGGGCCTTGATCAGCTGCTCGTTGTATTTCTCCAACAGCGGGCCGTTCAGCGCATTGATCAGGTGGGTCGGATTCCTCCAGATGAAAGGGGCTTCGGTGACGGAGATCGACGGGATCCAGGCACCGAAATTGGCAGCACCTTCGGTCACCAGCTGTTGAGTCCCATTGGAGACGGACTCGATCATGTCGCGCGAGCCGCCCATCTGCCCGTTGGGGAAGCCCTGAATCTCGATGCGTCCGTTGGTCTTCGCCTTCACGTCGGCGGCGACGCGCTCGATCATCATCACTTGCGGATGGCCGCCGGCGACGACGTCGCCCCAGCGCATCACGATCGGCTGCTGCGCGGATGCGGCGCCAATCAGGCTCAGGCCCGCCAGAATTCCCATACAACGCAATTTCGTCAACATTGTAAGTCCCTCCACGGTTTCGTTGAAATAGACCAGACAGGTGTGCTGTCTCGAGTTAGCAATATACTGTATGGAAGGATAAATGCAACCTGGAAAACCGATGTGGCGTAATGCCGCCGCTGGTGCATGAACAAAGACCGGACTCCTCGGCGGAACGCGGGGGCTGGTAAGCTGTCATGACGACACATTCGCGTATACACTCGGGCCCTTATCCCTGAAAACAAACGGTTTTTTCTTGACCGTCGGCGTTTTTTCAACTAACCTCGACCGGTTTTCGCCTCGTACTCCAACCCGAAACCAAGGAGACTGTTCCTATGCAAGAATCGACTCTGGGCAAACTCGTCGCTGCCGCACTGGTCGCAACGGCCCTTTCCGCGCCGGCTTTCGCTGCCGACACCATCAAACTCGGCGTGGCCGGTCCCCACACCGGCGATCTCGCGCCTTATGGCCTGCCGAGCAAGGATGCTGCCGAGATGGTGGTTGCCGAAATTAATGCCAAGGGCGGCATCAACGGCAAAAAGGTTGAACTGATGGTCGGCGACGACCAGTGCAAGCCGGAGATCGCCACCAACGTGGCGACCAAGTTGGTCTCGGAAGGCGTCAATATCGTCATCGGCCACGTTTGCTCCGGCGCCACCAAGGCTGCCCTCGGTATCTACAAGGGCGCCAAGATCATAGCCATCAGCCCGTCGGCGACCAACCCGCCGCTGACCAAAGGCGGCGAGTACCCGAACTTCTACCGCACCATCGCTCCGGACGATGACCAGGCCATGCTCGCGGCGACTTTTGCCACCGACAAGCTCAAGGCCAAGAAAGTGGCCGTCCTGCATGACAAGGGCGACTACGGCAAGGGCTTCGCCGACTTCGCCAAGGAAGCGATCGAGAAGGGCGGCAAGGCGAAAGTCGTGATGTACGAAGGTATCCAGCCGGGCGCCATGGACTATTCGGCGGTCATCCAGAAGCTGAACAAGGAAAAGGCTGACGTCGTGGTCTTCGGCGGCTATCACCCGGAAGCTTCCAAGCTTCTGTCGCAGATGAACAAGAAGAAGATCAAGGTGGCGTTCATCGGACCGGACGGAATCAAGGGCGACGGCTTCCTGAAGATCGCCGGCAAGGATGCCGAAGGCGTCTATGCCACCGGCCCGATGGATGTTTCCAAATATCCCTTGAATGGCAAGGTGCGTGAAGCGTACAAGGCCAAGTATGGCAAGGAGCCGGGCACCTTCTTTGATCAGGCCTATGCGGCAACGGTCGCTGCAGTGAATGCCATCAAGGTTGCTGGCGGCACCGACTACGAGGCGCTGGGCAAAGCACTGAAGAGCAGCGAAGTCGAAACCACCGTCGGCAAGATCAAGTTCAACGCCAAGGGTGATGCCGAAGGCGTAGGCTTTGCGGTCTATCAGGTCAAGAACGGCACCTTCGCCGAGGTCAAGTAGAGCCTGTCCGCACGATAGCAATCAGCCGGGAGGGGGTCGACGACCCCCTCCCGGTTTTTTGAATTTGCACCCTGGCAGCGGTCGGATGTCCGCTTCCGTAGGAAACGCCCACCACTGACGCATCCTGTTGTTTCCATCCCAATCGATTGCGGGTTATCCATGGATTTTGAGTATTTGTTCGAGCTGCTGTGTAGCGGCGTGGTCAAGGGCAGTATCTATGCCCTGATCGCGCTCGGCTACACCATGGTTTACGGCATCATCCAGCTGATCAATTTCGCCCATGGCGAGATCTACATGGTCGGCGCCTTCGTCGCCCTGATCATCACCGGAATTGTGACCCTGAGCGGCTACAGCGGTTTCTCGGTGCTGGTGCTTGCCGCCGTGATCGCGGTGATTTACGCCGCGGCCTACGGCTACACCCTGGAAAAGATCGCCTATCGCCCGTTGCGCAACGCGCCGCGCCTGTCGCCGCTGATCAGCGCCATCGGCGCGTCGATATTCCTGATGAACTACGTGCAACTGGTGCAAACGCCGGACTTCCTGCCTTTTCCGGAACTGGTCCCCGAATTTGAGTTCATGGAGTCGATCTCGCGCTACGTGAGTTCGGTTGACATGGTGATCCTGGTCGTGACCGCCCTGACCATGGTGGCGCTGACCGTCCTTATCAAGTACACCAAGATCGGCAAGGCCATGCGTGCCACGCAGCAGGATATGGTCATGGCGCGGCTGGTCGGCATCAACGTCGACCGCGTCATCTCCGCGACCTTCATCATCGGCTCGGTACTGGCCGCCATCGCCGGCGTGCTGATCGCCTCGCGCACCGGCCAGATCAACAGCGCCATCGGCTTCATGGCCGGGATCAAGGCGTTTACCGCGGCGGTGCTCGGGGGCATCGGCAACATTCCCGGCGCGGTGCTCGGCGGACTGGTGCTCGGCATCGCGGAAACGCTGGGCGCCGGCTACATCTCCAGCGCCTACGAGGACGTCTTCGCCTTCGGCCTGCTGGTCCTGATCCTCATCCTGCGCCCCGCCGGCCTGCTCGGCAAGGCGGTCAAGCAGAAGGTGTAATGTCATGGCTCATCTGAAACGATCCTTCGGCATCAGCCTGTGGTTCATGTTCCTCACCCTGCCGCTGATGGTGGTCCGGGTCAATACCGTCAGCCGCGAAGTGGAGTGGCGTTGGTCGAACCTTGTCTGGGTGGGCCTCTGCGCATTCGCCGTCGCCTGGTTCTGGCAGTTCTCGATCGAACGCCGCACGGCGAAACGGGCCCAGGCGGCTGCCGACACCCGCCCCGAAAAAGCCAAGCTCTCGCTGGCCCAGCGCCTGGCCGACGATCCCGCGCTCAGCCGCCGCCTGCTGATCGGCGTCGGCGTGCTGGCCATGGCGTTCCCGTGGGTGGTATCAACCGGGCAGAACTTCTACCACGTCAATGTCATGGTCAGCGCGCTGATTTTCGTGGTTCTCGGGCTCGGCCTGAACATCACCGTCGGGCTCGCCGGTCTGCTTGATCTGGGCTACATCGCCTTCTTTGCCGTCGGTGCCTACACCTATGCGTTGCTCGAAAAGAACTTCGGCCTCGGGTTCTGGACCTGCCTGCCGCTCGGCGGGGTGATGGGCATGCTTTTCGGCATCGTCCTCGGCTTTCCGATCCTGCGTCTGCGCGGCGACTACCTGGCCATCGTCACCCTGGGCTTTGCGTCGATTACCAAGATCGTCCTGGAAAACTGGGATACGGTGTTTGGCGGCGCGGCCGGCATCGCCAACATTCCGCGCCCCGATCTGTTCGGGCTGGAACTTAGCGGACGGGAGAAGTCGGTCTATACCTACTACATCGTGCTGATGCTGGTCGCCCTGACTATCTTTGTCACCAACCGCCTCAAGAATTCGCGCATCGGCCGCGCCTGGATGGCCTTGCGCGAGGACGAAATCGCCAGCGTGGCGATGGGCGTGGACATGGCGCATACCAAGCTTTCCGCCTACGCCCTGGGCGCGTTCTGGGCCGGATTGGTCGGGGTGGTCTTCGCCGCGCACAACAATTTCATCAACCCGGATAGTTTCACTTTCATGGACTCGGCGATGATCCTGGCCATGGTCGTGCTCGGCGGCATGGGCTCGATCCTCGGGGTGATCATCGCGGCACTGGCCTTGAAGCTGCTTCCCGAATACCTGCGCGCCTTCGCCGAATACCGCATGCTCGTTTTTGGCGCTGTGATGGTCCTGATGATGATTTTCCGGCCGCAGGGGCTGATCAACAACATGCGGCGCAAATACAAATACGACATCACCGGAAAGGAAGCCGACCATGGCAGCAAGTAAGGGCAAGAAGCTGCTCGAAGTCAGCGGCCTGACCATGGATTTCGGCGGTCTGCGCGCTGTCGACAACGTCGGCCTGGACATCTTCGAGGGCGAGATCGTGGCCCTGATCGGCCCCAATGGCGCGGGCAAGACCACCTTCTTCAACTGCGTGACCGGCATCTATGAACCGACCGCGGGCGACGTGAAAATGCATCCGCCGGGCGGAGCGAGCCGCCGCATCAACGGCATGAAGCCGAACCGCATCACGGCGCTGGGCATGGCGCGCACGTTCCAGAACATCCGGCTGTTCCCGGCCATGACGGTGCTGGAGAACGTGATGATCGGCCGCCACTGCCGTACCAGCACCAGCATCCTTGACGCGATTCTGGGCAGCCGCAAGGCGGCGCGCGAAG
>CAZCJW010000122.1:0-9532 GCA_964499185.1 uncultured Propionivibrio sp.
GAACTCAAGCCGACCATCCAGAAGCTCTACGCCGACTGATTCAGAGCGGCACTTCCCCCACGAACGCGGGCAGCGAACAGCTGTCCGCGTTTGTCGTACGCGGTCTCCAAACAAAGGAAGGGTATCAATAAATGATCGGACTTCTGAAGAAGATTGAACGCCTGATCAAATGGGCCACTTGTCTGGCCTTTGCCGTCATGATCACCGCGGTCGTGGTCCAGGTTGTCGCCCGCACATTTTTTGAGCAACCTCCCATCTGGACGGAGGAAACGTCTCGGGTGGCCTTGCTCTACATCATGAGCCTCGGGGTTGGCGCATCGTTTTTGACGGGCGATCTGGTCAACGTCGACCTGGCGCTGATGATCATGCCCAAAGGATTGCGCCGCTTCTGCGAGATTGTTTCGGCCGCTCTGGTCTCTGCCTTCGGTTTCCTGCTCGTGCCCGGCTCATGGGAATTCACCGTATCGGGAACCATGCAGACATCGCCCGTGCTGCAAGTACAGATGCAATATGTTTTTGGCTGTGTCATGTTCTTTTCCGTTCTGCTCGGCGTCTTCGGACTGATCAAGTTCATCAATATCCTGCTTAACGTTCCCGTTGCGGAACCGGCAGCTCACTCTCCGACAAAGGGCTGATCCATGGGAATTGCAATTCTGTTCGGCACTTTCATCCTGTGCCTTGTCATCGGAGTGCCTGTCGCGATTTGCCTTGGCGTTTCGTCTGTTGCTTATCTCGTCTTTTATGCGGACATACCGCTCGTCGTTTTTCCGCAGAAGATCTTTGCTGGCGTTGACTCGTTTGTTCTGCTCTGCATCCCGGGATTCATCATGGCGGGGAGCCTGATGAACGGAGGTGGCATCACCGACCGCATCATCCGCTTCGCCAGCGCCGGAGTCGGCTGGATTCGCGGTGGACTGGGCCTGACCAACGTCGCAGGATCGATGCTCTTTGCCGGAATATCGGGAACAGCTGTTGCCGAAGCGGCGTCGATCGGCGCAGTGATGATTCCCGGCATGAAGAAAGCCGGCTATCCCATCAGCTTTGCTGCCGCGATTACCGCTGCAGCGTCGACAGTAGGGCCGATCATTCCTCCGAGCGTCCCGATGATCATCGTGGGTGCGCTTACAGGCGTCTCTGTCGGACGGATGTTCATGGCTGGGGCCATCCCGGGAATACTGCTCGGCTTCAGCATGATGATCGTCTGTTACATCCTAGCCGTAAAAAATGATTACCCGCGCCAACCTTGGAAAGGGTGGAGGGAACTCTGGGACTCATTCCGGGGCGCATTCTGGGCACTGATGCTGACCGCGCTGATTATCGGTGGTCTGCTGAGCGGGGTGGTTACCCCGACCGAGACTGCGATCCTCGCCTGTGTCTATGCCTTCGTGGTCGGCGTCTATATCTACAAAGGCATCACGCTGCGCGACGTTCCCAAGATCATGATCGACAGCGCCGTCACCTCGGCTGCGCTTCTGGCGCTGGTTGGCATCGCCAACGTTTTCGGATGGATCATGGCGGCGGAGGAAATCCCGCAAACCATCGCCAAGGCAATGCTCTCCATTACCAATGACAAGTACATGATCATCCTGCTGATCAACATCCTTCTGTTAATCGTCGGCATGTTCATGGAAACGATCGCCGCGTTGATCATCCTGTTCCCGACATTGATGGCTGTCGCAGTACAGGTCGGAATAGATCCGGTCCACTTCGCCACCTTCGCCGTGCTCAACCTGATGATTGGTCTGACCACCCCGCCGGTCGGCGTGTGCCTGTTTGTCTGCGCCAATATTGCCAGGACACCGCTATCCTCGGTAATCAGGGCCATTTTCCCCTTCCTGATCGGGAATATCGTCGTACTCCTGCTGGTTTCCTTCATCCCGCAGTTGTCACTGTGGCTACCAAACCTGCTATTCGGCGCCAAGTAGGCGTGACTGAGTAGGCTGACCGATCCTGCAACGAATGCAGGATCGGTCTTAAACAACGAGTGATTTTACGGTTTCGACGCCTGCGAGGTAGCGTGCATCATTTAACTGGACCGTAGAAGGGAAACCAGCGAGTAGCCGAGCGACACGTTCCGAGCGCTTGCGATCGAAATCCGGACTCCAGCGTTTCAGCACCTCATCCGCCTTGTCTGGAGCATTGCATACGAGCAGCATGTCGCAACCGGCGCTCCAGGCAGCCGCTACCCTATCGACGATATCGCCTGCGACGCTGGCACCTTCCATGGACAGATCGTCGCTGAAAACGACGCCGTCAAAGCCGATATCTTCGCGCAGTTTCCTGATCCAGACTGGCGAAAACCCGGCTGGCCGCGAATCCACCCTTGGATAGATGACATGCGCGGGCATGATCGCATCGAGAGGCAGACAACGGTAGGGTTCGATGTCGATCTCGAGTTCGTCCATGCTCCGCTCGTCGACGGGCATGGCAACGTGGGAATCGGCCTCGGCCCAGCCATGACCCGGGAAGTGTTTGCCGCAGGCTTTTATTCCGGCCTGATGCAGACCTTCGATCAACTGCCCCGCCAAGCTCGTGACAACGCGTGGATCGCGATGAAATGAGCGATCCCCGACAACCGCGCTATGCCCCCAATCGAGGTCGAGCACAGGAGTAAACGACAGATCGACCCCCCTTACCAGAAGTTCTGCGGCAAGGACGTAACCGGTCTGGCACGCAGCGTCCAGCGCCGACGGCGGATTCTTGTCCCACAATTCGCCGAGTCGCCGCATCGGAGGAAGGCGGGTAAATCCCTCTCGACAGCGCTGCACCCGGCCACCTTCGTGATCGATGGCAATCAGCAACCGGGGGGAACGCAGTGCGTGAACCTCGGCCGTCAACTCGGACAACTGCTGCGGCGACTGATAGTTGCGCGCAAAGAGGATCACCCCGCCAACGAGCGGATGCGAAAGACGTTCGCGTTCAAGTTCGGTGAGATGCAGCCCCGCGATATCGATCATCAGCGGACCATGCGGCAGATTCAATGGCATGTTCAGTGAGATTCCAGAACAACGAAAGCGACGGCATACTCCGTCTCGTCGCTGATCGAAAGATGAGCCGTCAAACGCCGCTCGGCCAGATAGCCTGCCAACAGTGGCGCATAATCGAAGACCGGTTTGCCGAGCGTATCGTGCACGATGGCGATATTGGGAAGCGTTGCCGGTGTCGCGACACCGATACCGAGTGCCTTGCCGAACGCTTCCTTTGCGGCAAAGCGCTTGGCCAGGAAGCGGGCCGGATCCTTTGTTTTGGCAAAATCCACCATTTCAGCCGGAGCGAGCAGCTTTTCCAGCGCTCGCTGGCCGTGGCGTTCATAGAGGCGTCCAACCCGCGCTACCGCCGCGATATCGGTACCAATCCCAAAAATCATCGCCGGGTTTGCACTGCGAAAACGGCGGCCTCACGCATCAGCCGCTTCATCTCACTGACCGCCTCGCGCATACCGACGAAAACAGCGCGGCTGACGATGGCGTGCCCGATGTGCAGTTCGCGGATGCCCGGCAGACGCGCCACCGGCTGGATATTGAAGTAGTTCAGCGCATGACCGGCATTGAAACGCATGCCCAGACTGCGAATGGCCTCGCCGGCCATGCGAATCTTGTCGAGTTCAGCGAGCACTGCAGGACTTTCCGCGTCGCGCCCCATATTGTGGAAGGCATGCGCATACGGCCCGGTGTGAATCTCGCAGACGCGTGCGCCAATCCGGGCCGCCGCTTCCACCTGATCGAGTTCCGCGTCGATGAAAACACTGCTGACGATGCCCTCTTGCGAAAGCCGATCGATGGCCTTTTTCAGCCTGGACTCCTGGGCGACGATATCCAGCCCCCCTTCCGTCGTCACTTCGTGGCGCCCTTCGGGAACCAGCATCGCCATCTCCGGCTTGAGGCGGCATGCGATGTCGACCATCTCATCGGTCGCAGCCATTTCCAGATTGAGCTTGATCTGCGTCAGCGTGCGCAACTTCTCGACGTCGGCATCCTGGATATGCCGCCTGTCTTCGCGCAAGTGCACGGTGATGCCGTCGGCCCCCCCGATATGCGCTTCAACGGCAGCCCAGACCGGCTCCGGTTCGTAGGTCTTGCGCGCTTGGCGTATCGTCGCTACGTGGTCGATATTTACACCCAGTTCAATCATAATTCCTGTAGCTCCAGAAAAATTTTGCGCGTTTCCAAGCCTTTTCCACCCATATAGTGGGTCATCAAGGCTCTCATCAATCTCTTGGCTTCAATCAGCGATTTGGGGTCCGAAAAATCCTCGGCCGCGAGATCGAGTAGTGTCTTTCCGCTCACCGAAAGCAAAGATCCGCCAGCTTCCGGCAGTCGAACTGGACCGCGTTCGATCTCGTAGACATAATAGCCTTTCGGGTCGATGGGCAAATCGTCGACATCGTTCTCGAGCGACAAACCGTAGCCCAGTTCCTGCAAAAAAGCCCGCTCAAAACGACGAATATCCGACTCCTGTGCAGCGACTGCAAATCGGCGCAGCGTTTCGGCATACGCGGCAAACAAATTGCTGTGTGCATCTTCCCGGGGCAAAAGGTCCAGCAACAATTCGTTGAGGTAATACCCGCAAAAGAGTGCCTTTCCAGTCAGCAGCGGCTGCCCTCCTTGCCACTCCGCTTTCATCAGGGTCCGCACTTCGCCTTTCCCAGCCCAGGAGACCTCCAGCGGCTGGAACGCGAGCATCAGTCCACGCAATGCCGAACGCGGACGCCTTGCTCCGCGTGCCAAAAGCGCGACACGACCAAAATCACGGGAAAAGACTTCCACAATTAGGCTCGTCTCGCGATAAGGGTACGTATGCAGCACGAATGCTGGCTGACCATCAACCTTCTGCCGGTGCATTACGCAGAGTCCTATCCCGAACTCATTCGTAGCCCAGGCTCTTGAGCAAACGCTCGTCGTCTGACCAGCCTGATTTGACTTTGACGAACACTTCGAGGAAAACCTTACCGTCGAACAGGCGTTCCATGTCCTGCCGGGCTTCGGTAGCGATCCGTTTGAGCGTCTCCCCTCCTTTGCCGATGACGATTCCCTTGTGCGCCTGGCGGTCAACAACGATCGTGGCACTGATACGACGAAGGGTTCCATCCATTTCAAACTTGTCAATCTCAACCGTCGAGGTGTATGGCAATTCATCCCCGGTCAATCGAAACAACTTCTCCCGGATGTATTCCGCAGCCAGAAAACGTTCGCTCTTATCAGTGATCTCGTCGTCGCCGAAGAGTGCTTCGTTGTGCGGCAGGCGCTTGCGTACCTCGGAAAGAAGATCAGCTATTTGGCTGCCCTTGGCGGCACTCACCGGCACGATGGCAACGAACGGAAATTCACCGGACAGGCTTGCCAGCATTGGCAGAAGCGTGGCTTTGTCCTTGAGTTGATCGATCTTGTTAACCGCCAGAATGACCGGTCTTTCGCGCGGCAAGAGCCGTAGCACGGCTTTGTCCTGTGCATCGAAGCGATCTGCCTCAACGACGAACACAACGACATCGACATCTGCGAGCGCTTGCGTAACGCCACGATTCATCGCCCGGTTCAACGCATTCGCGTACCGCGTCTGAAAACCGGGAGTATCCACAAAAACAAACTGGGCGTCAGGCAAGGTCAAAATGCCGGAAATGCGATGCCGGGTTGTCTGCGCCTTGCGTGAAACAATGCTGATTTTTTCGCCGACTATCCTGTTCAGCAGGGTGGACTTGCCAACATTCGGCCGCCCGACGATGGCGACATAGCCTGATTTAAGGTCATTCATGCTCTTGTAGTCTCTCCAGCGCTTTTTCAGCAGCAATCTGCTCGGCCGCACGACGACTGCCCCCACGTCCTTCAGTCCGCAGGTTCAGACGGTCAATTTCACACACCATTGTGAACACCTGTGCATGAGCCTCCCCGTCAGCGCTTTTCAGCACATATTTGGGCAACGGCAAGCGTTTTCCCTGCAAGTATTCCTGGAGCCGTGTCTTGGCATCCTTGATCGGCTTTCCCGGAACAATGCCGGTCAGCATATCCTCGTAAAGTCGGCCAATGACCAGACTGGCCGCCTCAAACCCGCCGTCGAGCCAGATCGCACCCAAAACGGCTTCGAGCGCATCAGCAAGAATCGAGGGCCGACTCACACCACCACTTTTGAGTTCCCCTTCACCCAAGCGGATTTGGGAACCAAGCGACAACTCGAGAGCCAATTGATGCAAGCTCTCCTGCCTAACCAGATTGGCACGAAGGCGCGACAGGTCTCCTTCGGGGACTTCCGGAAAGCGCGCGTAAAGCTGGCGCGCTATAACCGCGTTGAGGATCGAATCGCCAAGAAATTCAAGCCGCTCGTTGTTCGGGAAACTGTGGCTGCGATGCGTCAGCGCCGTCAGCAGCAGGGAGGCATCGGCAAAGCGATAATCGATCGCCCGTTCAAGAGAGTTGAGCATTCGCCTCGTCAGCGCTCAGAGGAAGAGCCCTGGAAGTCAATCAAAAGACTGACATTCAGGAACAAGGGGATACGCTTCTCATACGCAAAGGCGATGACCACTTCGTTTCCCTCCTTGGAAATATCAAGGTCAGCAGGAGTGATCGTCTGGACGTGGTCCACGTCGGCGTACTTCCCGAAAATCGCTCGAATCTCCGGAACCGTCTTTCCACTCGCATTGGCAGCGGTAGACGCCACAATCTTCTTGATCTTGTAATAGTCGATAACCTCTGGAGCTACCCTGATGCCAAGCAGTGCCACCACGGCAATGATAAAGCCCCAAATCAGCAGGCCGGAAAGTGATACACCTCTCTGATGCCTCATCGCAGAACTCCCTTATCGAAATGAGCCTATGCGTTTCAGGTCGCTAAAATTGAGCCAGATGAAGAAAGCCTTGCCGACAATATTCTCTTCGGGCACGAATCCCCAGAAACGGCTATCGCGGCTGTTGTCCCGATTGTCACCCATCATGAAATAGTGACCGTCCGGAACGGTACAGATCACACCGGAATTATTGTAGAGGCAATTTCCGCGCTGAGGAAACTGCGCCACCTCCGGAATGAACGCAGGCGCATCTTGATCGTTCAACACCCGATATTCGAAACCGTTCACTTTTTCGACAAATTGCCTTGAATAGTAAAGCCGCTCCGGGTGGAGGTAGTCATCGGTACGGCGCATCTCAACGGGCTTTCCATTGATGGACAATCGCTTATTCTGATATTCCACCTTGTCACCCGGGACACCGACCACCCGCTTGATGTAGTCCAGCGACGGATCCTCGGGATAGCGGAACACCATGACGTCACCGCGTTGAGGCTGGTTGATGTCGATGACCTTCTTGTTGATGACAGGCAGACGGATTCCGTACGTGAATTTGTTAACCAGGATGAAATCGCCGACCTGGAGCGTGGGAATCATCGAACCTGAAGGAATCTTGAACGGCTCGACGATGAACGAACGCAGCACGAATACGATCAGGATGACCGGAAAAAAGCTTGCGCCGTACTCCACCCACCAAGGATCCTTGGCGTCGGGCGATCGACGTTTGCTGAATACGAGCAAATCCGCAATCCAGATAGCACCACTCGCGATCAACAGGCAAAACAGGATCAACGCAAAATTCACTGGCAGCTCCTCTATTTGTCGACACGCAGGACGGCCAGGAAAGCCTCCTGCGGTATTTCGACCGATCCGACCTGCTTCATGCGTTTCTTGCCGGCCTTCTGTTTCTCCAGCAGCTTTCTCTTGCGCGTTATATCGCCGCCATAACACTTCGCCAGAACATCCTTGCGCATGGCCTTGACGTTCTCGCGGGCAATGATGTTCGAACCGATCGCCGCCTGTATGGCGACATCATACATCTGGCGCGGAATCAGCGAACGCATCTTCGACGCGAGTTCACGGCCTCGATAAACGGAATTAGCGCGGTGAACGATGACCGACAGCGCATCAACCTTCTCGCCATTGATCAGGATATCGAGCTTGACGACGTCGGCCGCCCTGAATTCCTTGAAATCGTAATCGAGCGACGCATATCCTCGGGAAACCGATTTCAGCTTGTCAAAGAAATCCATGACGACTTCGGCCATCGGTATTTCGTAGACAAGTTGTACCTGGCGTCCGTGATAGGTCATGTCCACCTGATTGCCGCGCTTCTGATTGCACAGGGTAATCACGTTGCCGAGGTAATCCTGCGGGACAAAAACCGTAATCGTGATGATCGGTTCGCGAATCTCCTCAATCTTGGTCGTTTCGGGCAGTTTCGCGGGATTCTCGACCTGGATGACGTTTCCGTCGCGGGTCACCACTTCATAAACCACGGTCGGAGCCGTGGTGATCAAATCCTGGTCGAACTCGCGCTCCAGCCTTTCCTGAACAATCTCCATGTGCAGCAGACCCAGAAATCCGCAGCGGAAACCGAAGCCGAGGGCCTGCGAGACTTCCGGTTCGTAGCGCAGAGAAGCGTCATTGAGCTTGAGTTTCTCGAGCGCCTCACGCAACGAATCGTACTGATTCGATTCCACCGGATACAACCCGGCGAATACTTGCGATTTGATTTCCTTGAATCCGGGAAGCGGTTCGCTGGCGGGACGTTCGGCCAAAGTCAATGTGTCGCCGACCTTCGCCGCCTGTAATTCCTTGATACCCGCGATTACATAACCTACCTCGCCTGCCGCCAGGGCGTCCCGCTGCATGGCCTTGGGAGTGAACACCCCGACCTGTTCGCACAAGTACAACGCACCGCTGGACATGAAGCGGATCTTGTCCTTGGGGCGCAGACAGCCGTCGACAACCCGAACCAGCATGACGACACCGACGTAGTTGTCGAACCAGGAATCAATCAGAAGGGCCTTGAGCGGAGCATCCGGATCTCCCTGTGGCGCGGGAACACGCTCGATGATGGACTCAAGGATGTCTTCGATGCCCAAGCCCGTCTTGGCAGAAGCAAGAACAGCTTCCGAAGCATCGATCCCGATCACGTCCTCGATTTCCTGACGTGCATTATCCGGCATGGCCGAAGGAAGATCGATCTTGTTCAGTACCGGCAACACCTCTACGCCTAGATCGATGGCCGTATAGCAATTGGCTACCGTCTGCGCTTCGACGCCTTGTGACGCGTCGACGACCAGCAAAGCGCCTTCACAGGCCGACAGCGAACGCGAGACCTCATAGGAAAAATCGACGTGCCCTGGAGTGTCGATCAGATTAAGGTTGTAAATTTGCCCACTGCGTGACTTGTACTCGAGAGCTGCTGTTTGTGCCTTGATGGTGATCCCGCGTTCGCGCTCAATATCCATCGAATCAAGCACTTGCTCCTCCATCTCGCGATCCGACAAACCGCCACAGAGATGAATGATTCTGTCCGCCAGCGTGGATTTTCCGTGATCGATGTGAGCAATAATGGAAAAGTTTCTAATGAATTGCAGTTGCATCGCGCTTACCGTGGCGGCGTTGCCGCACCTGTAAAAAAGGGTGCCGGCGGGCACCCTTTATTAAAATTGCCAGAGGAGCAGGATTTTAGCCGAAATCTCCCAAATAATCACTGACTTTGCGAGTATCAAGAACAAAACGGCAAAGCTCC
>CAZCJW010000123.1:0-9480 GCA_964499185.1 uncultured Propionivibrio sp.
TACAGCCCGAGCGGCGCCTCGGCCGGCATCGGCTTCGCCGTCCCCGTCGACACCGTCGCGCGCGTCGTGCCGCAACTGATCGCCCAGGGCAAGTACATCCGCCCGGTGCTCGGCATCCACATCGACGAAGGGCTGAACGAGCGCCTGATCCGTTCGCTCGGCACCAAGGGGGTGTATATCCTCAAGGTCAGCCCCGGCTCCGCTGCTGAAAACGCCGGCATGAAGGGCGCCCAACTCACGCGCGAGGGGCGTGTGATTCCCGGTGACATCATCACCGCCATCAACGGCAAGCCGGTCGATAGTGTCAGCCGCTACCTTTCGCGAGTCGACGATTTCAAGGTTGGCGAAACGGTGACGGTGGCAATCAAACGCGGTGAGCAGCAACTGGACCTTCAGGTCACGCTGCAGCCGGAATCATAAATCCCCGCTAACGCCACAGGCCACCGACGATCCAGCGCGGACGACGTCTGACGCGTCCGCTGGAAGTAATCGGGTAATTATTCGTCACGCCCTCCCAGGAATCCAGCCAACCGGGCGATGGCGGCAATTCGAGCAGACGGCGGATGCGTTCTTCGGTCGACGGGTGCGTGCGTAGCCACGAAGGTTCCGGATTACCCCAACCCGGCATGAGGATGGTGCGCCAGGAACGGCTGTGGCCTTCGATCCGCGCCAGCGCCGAAGCCAGACCACGCGGATCGCCGGTCAACGCGGCCGCAGTGAGATCGGCGTCGAACTCGCGTACGCGGGACAGGCCGAGTTGAGACAGCATGGCGAGGTGTGGTGAAAAGATGAGCAACAGAAAGCCCGGCCAGTTGATCGACCCACCCCCCGTGAACAGCAGCGGCAGCGAAAACAAAATCAGGAACTGACCGAGCAAGGCGAACACGCTGGTCAGGCGACTGATGTAATCGGCAAGCCCCATCACGCGCAGATCACCGTGTGCGATGTGCGCCGTCTCGTGGGCCAGCACACCAGCCAATTCCCGGGGCGGCAACTGCTCAAGAAGCCCGTGCGTCAGGGCGATCGCCGCGTGGCGACGGTTGCCGACGGCAAAGGCATTGATGATCGGGCTGGGCACGTAGTACAAATCCGGCACGACCGGCAGGTCAGCCCGTTGGGCGATCGCCAGCATCATGCGGCATAGATCCGGGGCCGCCTGCGGATTTATCGGTCGGGCCTGATACAGGCGCAAGGTAAGTCGCGCCGTCGCTGGTTCGAGGAACAGGGCTACCGTGCAGCCTAACAATGCCATCCACACCCCATCCCGGCCGATCAACAGATACCCCGCCAGGGCGGTAATGCCTACCAGTGCGAGAACCAGCAATGCGGTCTGGATGCGGTTGCTCCAGGCGTGGCGGTGCCAACGCTCGGTCCGCACGGCCGGATCACCCCCGCCCGTAGCGGCCGGTCATGGCGCGCAAGGTATCCATTTCCTCGAGCAGGTCAGCCACCAGTGCCGCCAGTTCGGGAACGGCCTCGAAATTTCGTTCCAGATCGTGCATACGCCGGGCACGCAGCAGGCAGGCCCCGGAAAAACGCCAGATGCCGGCCACACTCTCCGCTCCCGGAAACAGTCCCTCATCGAGATGGCGCACGAGCCAGTCGGGCTCGACCCGGCAAGCCGCCGCCATCTGCTCGAGCGTCAGCCAGCTTTCCTCCATGAGTGTGCCGATCAGGATATCGTCGTCGCGCATGGTTCAGCTCCGGAGTGGATGACGCGGATCGAAGGACAGTTCTCGCGCCATGCTTTCATAAATTTCGCGGGCTTTCGGCATATCCGCCGGAGGTAACACAACCTGAATGGTCAGGACCAGATCGCCAGGCGGATTGCCGGGAAGACCCTTGCCACGCACGCGCAGGCCGCCGCCGCTCTGCGCACCGGCCGGCACGCGCACCTTGAGTTGGCCGCCCGGCAGGTCGACAGCGACGATGGCGCCCAGCGCCGCTTCCCATGGCGCAACGGGGAGCTCGAGATGCAGGTCGCGCCCTTCGGCGCGCAGACGGTCATGCGGCCGGAAATGCACTTCGAGCAACAGATCGCCGGCCGGCGCACCGCTGAAACCCGGTGCCCCCTGGCCAGCCAGCCGGATCACCTGGCCTTCTCGCACGCCGACCGGAATCTTGACGTTGAGTGTCCGGTTTTCCAGCGTTACATGGCCCTGCGCATCAAGTTTGGGGACACGCAACGAAATTTGCCGGGTGGCGCCGTGAAAGGCATCCTCGATATCGAGCACCACCTTGGCGTGGTGGTCTTCGCCGCGAGCCTGATAGGCACCGGCACCACGATAAGTTCGGAACCCCCCGGCACCGCGTGCCCCCATGCCGCCGAACAACTGCGAGAAAAAATCGCTGAAATCGGTGGCCTCCCCGGGCGAAAAACCATGCGTGGAAAACTCAAACCCGGCATCCCAGTCGGGCGGCGGGCGGAAATCCTGGCCGGGCTGGTATCCGCTGCCGACCTGATCATACGCGGCACGCCGTTCGGGATCGGAGAGGACCGTGTAGGCCTCGTTGATCTCCTGCATGCGCTGCTCGGCGTCCTTTTCCTTCGACACATCCGGATGGTACTTGCGCGCCAGCTTGCGGAAGGCTTTCTTGATTTCTTCGGCGGTGGCCTCGCGCTTCACACCGAGGATTTGGTAGTAGTCCTTGAATTGCATGAAAGCTCCATTTCCAAGGGCTCTCGATTGGCCTTTGCCATCCCAAGATGGCACCTGCCGTAGCACATTTCAAGTCTTGGAGAAACAAGAACAAGAGGAATACCATTCCAACATGGAGAATTCATCAGTCATTACGTATACTCGGACCGTTTCCACTCCGTCATATCGAGGCAGGCCGCATGAACGACAACACCAGCATCCGCGCCGCCCACTCGTGTGCGGAAAATACCCAGGATGCCGTACGCGAATTCCACCGCGCCGTCTATCAGGACAACATGGCGCTGGTCGTATTCTTCTGCTCGGCGGCGTATGACACCGATGCCCTGGCGGAGGAAATGAATCGTCTTTTCCGCGGCGTCCAGGTCGTCGGCTGCACGACGGCAGGCGAAATCGGCCCCGCCGGTTATCGTGACTTCAGCCTCAGCGGCGTCAGCTTCTCCTCCACCGACTTCACTGCCGTCAGCGGCTGCATCGAAAACCTGCAGGCGTTTGAGACAGTGCGCGGACACGCGTTGGTCGATTCACTGCAACGTGAACTGGATAACCGGCTGTTCCCGCAGGCCACGGGCAATTTGAACTGCGTCGCCCTGCAGTTGATCGACGGCCTGTCGCGGCGCGAGGAAAGCGTTTCGCGCGTGCTGCAAAGTGCGCTCGGTCGCACGCCCTTGGTCGGAGGCTCAGCCGCCGACGGCATGAACATGAAGAAGAGCCGTGTCTATTCCGGCGGCCGTTTTCACGATGACGCGTCGGTTCTGATCCTGCTGGCCTCGCGTGTCCCCTGCACGGTGTTCCGGACGCATCACCTCGAACCGATGCACGATCGCATGGTGGTGACGGAAGCCGATCCGGCCCGCCGGGCGGTGCTCGAGCTCAATGGCCGCCCGGCCGCCGAGGAGTTGTCGCGGGTTCTTGGCCGGAGCCTTGAAGACACCGACTTGTGGCACATGCTCGACCGCACGATCATCATGCTGATCAACGGCGAAAGCTACGTGCGGGCCCTGAACGCCATCAACCCCGACCACAGCCTGACCTTCTTCTGCGCCATCGAAAAGGGCACCGTGCTACGCATCGCCCGCGGCACCGGTTTTCTGCCCAAGCTCGAGCAACTCTTCGCCGACCTCCGCGCCAAGATCGGCCCGCCGCAACGCGTGATCGGTTTTGACTGCTCCCACCGCAAGCTGGCCGTCATGCGCAGCCCGGAGCGCGAGAAAATTACTGGCCTGATGCTCGACAATTGCACCACCGGCTTCTGCACCTACGGCGAGCAGTATCGCGGCCTGCACATGAACCAGACGTTCGTCGGCGTCGCCTTCGGCTTTTCCGGCACTTCCGTCGAAGGAGGCCAATGATGCCTGCCAATCCGGGACAATCCAGCGAGGCCATGCTCCAGGCTGAAATCCTGCGCCTGAACACGATCATCGACGTGCTGATGGACCGCGCCGAGAGCGATTCCAATCGTCTCGACGCCGATTTCGAACTGCAGCAAACGACGATCCTGCTCGAAGACCAGGTCAGGCTGCGTACAGCCGAACTGGAAGCGGCGATCCGCGAACTGGAACGCTCGAACCGCAGCCTGCGCGAGTCCGAGGAACGCTTTTCGCGGATGTTCCGCGAACACGCCGCAATCATGCTGCTGGTTGAACCGGCCAGCGGCAAGCTGATCGATACCAACGAGGCGGCGCAACGCTTTTACGGTTACCCGCGCGACGTACTCCTCAACATGAACATCGGCGATATCAACGTACTCCCGGCCGGAACGTGTCAGGACAAGCGTTATGCGGTCCTCACCGGAACTGAACAGACCTTCATTTTTCCCCACCGGATCGCTTCCGGCGAAATAAGGACCGTCGAAGTGCATAGTGCACCGATTACTGTCGACGGAAGCACGCTGATCTTCTCGGTCATTCACGACATCAGCGAGCGCAAGCGGGTCGAGGATGAACTTGAGCAACACCGCAACCATCTGGAAGAACTCGTCGTCGCGCGCACCGCGGAACTAGCCGAGACCCGCGACGCTGCCGAAGCGGCCAACAGGGCAAAAAGCGTATTCCTGGCCAACATGAGCCATGAACTACGCACGCCGCTCAATGGCATCATCGGAATGACCGAACTGGCCCGGCGCCGTGCGGTCGACCCGATTTTGGTCGAACAACTCGAACACAGCGCGAAAGCGACGCGGCACCTGCTCGCGATCATCAACGACATCCTTGACATCTCGCGCATCGAGGCCGATCGGCTGACCCTGGAGAACAGCGACTTCAACCTCGCCGAAGCCATTGGCGATACCGTCTTGCTGCACCAACCGCGAGCGTTGGACAAAGGACTTGCCCTGTCGGTGGAGTTTTCTCCGCTCATTCCGGAATTCGTGCGCGGTGATGCCTTGCGGCTGAAACAGACGCTGATCAATTTTCTGGACAACGCAATCAAGTTCTCCGAACACGGTGAAATCTGCGTTCGAGCTTTCCCTGTTCCCGAAAAAGGGAACAACGAAAGCCCGCTATTGCGTTTCGAGGTCAGCGACCAGGGGATCGGACTGACCCTGGAACAGCAGGCCCGGCTGTTCCAACCCTTTACCCAGGCCGACGATTCGACCACCCGCCGCTTCGGCGGCAGCGGCCTCGGCCTGACCATAGCCGCGCGCATCGCCCGGCTGATGGGCGGAGACACCGGGGTCATCAGCGAACACGGCAAAGGCAGCACCTTCTGGTTTACGGCCCGGCTAAGCAAGAGCAGCCGGCCGGAGCAAGCCCGCCAGAGGGATCATGGCGCCACCGACACAACGGACAGGGGATTCCCGATCCGCCATCGCATCCTGCTCGCCGAGGACGACGTGGTCAGCCAGGAAGTCATCCGGATGCTCCTCGAAGGCGCCGGCCTGGAAGTGGAAATTGCCGCCAACGGCCATGTGGCCGTCGAACGCTCGCGCCAAGGCGGCTACGCGCTGATCCTGCTCGACATGCAGATGCCGGTGATGGACGGTCTCGAGGCCTGCCGGCAGATCCGCGCAGGGCAGGAAACCCGCGACCTACCGATACTGGCGATGACTGCCAACGCCTTCCCCGAGGATCGCGAACGCTGCCTGGCCGCCGGGATGAACGACCACATCGCCAAGCCGGTTGACCCGGAGGCGCTGTTCGCTGCGCTGCGGCGCTGGCTCGAACCGTCCCGACCGCAGCAGTCGGGACGATAACGCCGAAAAAACGCAGGGATGAACACCACTACCGAGGCCACCCCTCTGGCCCATGAAACCCCACCGTTTCAACGCGGCTACGTGCATGTTTACACCGGAGACGGTAAAGGCAAGACCACCGCCGCCATCGGGCTCGCGGCGCGTGCCATCGGCGCCGGGCTGCGCGTATTCCTGGCGCAATTCGTCAAATCCATGCGCTACAGCGAAATCGACGCGCTCGAGCGGCTGGGAGGAAACATCGTGTGCCGTCAATACGGAGGCGGATGCTGGCTGCGCGGGGAGCCATCCCCGGAGGATGTCCGTCTGGCAAGGATCGGCTATGCGGAAGTTCGGGAAGTCATCCGCTCCGGGGAGTACCCACTGGTGATTCTCGACGAAGCCAACGTGGCCACCTGGTTCAAGCTGCTGGACGTTGATGACTTGCTGGCGCTCATCGATGGCAAGCCTGAGACGGTGGAACTGGTGTTCACTGGCCGGCGCGCCGACTCACGCCTGATCGAACGAGCCGACCTCGTGACCGAAATGCGCGAAGTAAAGCACTACTACCGCCAGGGCGTAGCGGCGCGGAAAGGGATCGAAAGCTGACAGCGCTCCCGGCTCAGCGCACCCGGACCATCCGACTCAGGAGATGGACGCACCAAAGAGGATGCCGACCCCGAACGTCACCGCCGCCGCCACACCACCGAACAGGACCTGGCGGAAGGCCGAATAGGCAAAGCTGCGGCCGTTGAACAGCGAGGTCACCGCGCCGACGGCGCCGAGTCCGAACAGGCTGAGACCAATGCTGGCGATGATGCCTCCCGAGTTCTCCAGCCAAAGGAATGGCAAAACCGGAAAGATCGCACCCAGCGCAAAAAGCAGCAATGACACCCCGGCCGCGCTCCAGGGGTTGCCGCCGAGTTCGGACGGATCGATGCCGAGTTCTTCGCGTACCAGTGTATCCAGCGCCGTATCGCGATTTTCCATGACCTTCGAGGCGATCAGCCAAGCCTGTTCGCGTTCGATACCCTTGGCCTGGTAGATCAACGCCAGTTCCTTCTTCTCGGCTTCCGGCGTCTGCTCAAGCTCCTCGGCCTCCTTGTCGATCTGGGTACGCGCCAGTTCGCGGGCATTGGTCACCGACAGCCATTCGCCAAGCGCCATCGACAACGCACCGGCTACCAGACCGGCCACCCCGGTAAGCAGCACGGTCGCCGATGCGGCGCCGGCACCGGCCACGCCCATGACCAGGCAGAAGTTCGACACCAGGCCGTCGTTGACGCCAAGCACCGCCGCGCGCAATTCATTGCCCGAACCACCGCGGTGCCACCGTTCCGCTCCGGCAATGTCCGTACCATCGACCGGGCCGCCATGGCCGGCGGCCGCACGGATCACTGCGGCATGACCATGCTCGTCGGCCGACATCCGCTGGGCGTCCGCTTGACCCGCGTACTTGTTGCGATCGGCAAACTCGTTGGCAGCCACCACCGGCAGGACAAAGGAGGGGCCGAAGTAATGCACCAGACGTATCAACGCGCGGGTCTTCAACGAAGGATTGAGCGGGAAATCGCTCATCCCCGCCGCCATCAGCTTGTCTCGCCAGACATCGGCATGTTCGTTCTCGGCCTGGGCCAGTTGCAGGAACAGATCCTGTCGCGTCGGATCGCGCTCGTGCTTCGACAGGGCGGTATACAGCGCGGCACCGTCAATTTCGTCCTGCAGGTTGTCACGATAGCGTTGAATCTGGCTCATTCCTTCTCTTCCTTTGGCTCCGGCCTTTTCGCTGAATCTTCGTCGAATTGTCGACGCAGGCGGTTCAATCCCTGACGGAACGCCTCGGCATCCCCGTGATCGAAAAACCGGGGATATCTTTCATGCGCCGCCTTGATGCGCCGTGCATGCTTGATCGGGCACCAGTACTGCTCGGTACGCGCGGCCACCTCCCGAGTATAGGCGGCCACCCCATTGCCGTAGGAACAGTAGAAGCAATTGAATTTCTCGATGATATTCAGATAGGGCAGGTCTTCGCGATCAAAAACCAGATAGTCAGACCGTTTAACCTTCGGAATACGGTACACAGGAAAGCAGATGGTCTGATAGACCGTGACGAACAGATCCATCAGCAGGAAGGGAATCCACCCGATGTAGATGACCGGCGCCGTGACGATGTCGAGAAGGTTGCTGCGCAGCAGGAAACGGAAGAGCCCGATCTTGTAGCGTTTCTGCTGCCGCAGGAACTCTTCGGCCAGCCGTGCCTGCTTTCCCTGAAGTTCTTCACGGGCCTTGCGATACTCTTCCTCGACGTCTTCCTGCAGCGTCTGGATACGCGCCAGCAGGTCGTTCAGGTTGTTCTTGATCATGGAGGGTCCACAACAGGAAAGCCTTGAGTTTAAGCCATACCGGCCATGGCCGGTATCCCGGACGGGCGCTGTTCTATTCCCCGGAACCCGGTTCGAGTCGGACGACACGTCCGCGGGCGTCGTCGGTCAGCAGATACAGGAACCCGTCCGGCCCGTTGCGCACGTCGCGGATGCGGCCGACCGTGTTCTCGAGCAGGCGTTCCTCGCGCACGACGCGTTCGCCGTCGACCTCCAGACGGACGAGCATTTGCCCGCGCAAGGCACCGACGAAGAGATTGCCGCGCCACGCCGGAAACTTGTCACCGGTGTAGAAGGCCATCCCCGAGGGTGCAATTGACGGCGTCCACTGCAATAGCGGTTGCGCCATGCCGGTCTTGCGTACTCCTTCGCCGATGGGTGTCCCGCTCCCGTAGTTGCGCCCGTAGGTGATGGTCGGCCAGCCGTAATTCACGCCGGCGCGGATGATGTTGATCTCGTCACCGCCCTGCGGACCGTGCTCGTGCGTCCAAAGCAACCCTGAAACGGGATGCAGCGCGGCCCCCTGGATATTGCGGTTGCCGAGCGTAAATTTCTCCGGTAATGCGTTCGGCACCGCCACGAACGGATTATCGGCCGGCACCCGCCCATCGTCGTGCAGGCGGATGACCGATCCAGCATGGTCGCCGAACCTTTGCGCGCGTTCCATCTCGCCGCGATCGCCAAGCGTGATGAAAAGAAAACCCTGCCGGTCGAATACCAGGCGGGATCCGAAGTGATGCCCGGTCGTTGTCTTGGGGCGCATGGAGAAAATGACCTTGAGGTCGCGCAAGGCATGCCCTTCCAGGCGGGCGCGAGCTACCTCGGTGCCGTACCCACCCGGCCCCTGTGCGGCATAGGAGAGGTAGATCCAGCCATTGCGCGCAAAATCGGGATGCAGCGCGACGTCGAGCAGGCCGCCCTGCCCGACTGCGGCGACGGGCGGCACGCCTCTGATCAGCTGCGGATCAAGCCGGCCATCGGCACCAACCAGCCGCAGCCGCCCCGGGCGTTCAGTAACCAGCATCTTCCCGTCCGGCAGAAAAGCCAATCCCCACGGATATTCCAGACCTTCGGTCACGGTGACGGCACGCAACGTTGGCGATGGCTGCGCCATCGCCCCCTCCGCCTCGAAAAGCAAGAATACGGACGCCAGGAATGCCTGCGCCAAGGTGCGATGGGTTATCCGGTTCATGTTCCTCGGACCGGCAACCAGGCCGTCGGTTCCTGACCGGGGAACGACCGCCTATTTCGTCGCCGCGAAGACTTCCGGAAT
>CAZCJW010000124.1:0-6068 GCA_964499185.1 uncultured Propionivibrio sp.
CCCAGCTGATACGCCTTGTTGCAGAACATCTGGTACATGACGTAAAACAACGCCGCCAGGTAGACCATCGGCAGATCGTTCCAGGGCACATCCGACAGACCACCCTCGCGCAAAACATTGGCCCAGGCAATACCCGTCGCGATCAGAAAGAACCCGGGAAGGAAATACGGATCCTTGCCCTGTTTCTTGAGCAATGCGCTGTAAAGCGCGTGCATGAACGCCGACCCGACGATCATCATAAGGTGATGAAATTGCATTGGCGTTGCGTTCCTGGTAGTTCTCCATGGTCAGAACCGGACAGAAGCCGTCGCTTTGCCTCACCGGTAACGACCGATTACACGGCTTGATTCACGAATTCTGTTCGTTTCGGGAAAAGGTTCTGATTTAAAGTGGAAATCCCGAAAAGCTCCGGAAAGAACGCTGAATTGTAACGCAAATTACTGGCATATGCCATCATAATCAAGCCAGGGTTACGCTGCCGCAGCCAGAATTGCCCGAACCACATCTGGCGTGATTGCCCCTTTTTCACCGAGCTTGACCATGCCATGTTTTTGTATATTCGCGGCGATCAGCTCCGACGCCCCCGCATCGGTCACGCCCGCCTCGCTGAGGCGCACCGGCACGCCAAGATCGCGGAACAGTTTTTCGATCGCGTCGATGGTGCGCTGCGCCAGGCTGATATCCGGCGCCAGATCGAAAACGGCTCGCCCCATCTGTGACAGCTTGACCTTCTTGTTGTCGAGCTGGTTGCGAAGTAGCGACGGCAGGACGATAGCCAGCGTGCGGGCATGGTCGATGCCATAGGCGGCGGTGATTTCGTGGCCAATCATATGCGTCGCCCAGTCCTGCGGCACGCCGGCGCCAATCAACCCGTTGAGTGCCTGGTTGGCCGTCCACATGAAGTTGGCGCGCCACGAGTCGTTGTCGCGCTCCTTGAACTGCAGGGCCAGATTGACGAGGTTGCGCAGCAGCACCTGCGCGTAGCCATCCTGCACCCATCCGTGAACCGGATAGGTCAGGTACTGCTCGCACACATGCACGAAGGCATCGACAATCCCGTTGGCGATCTGCCGCTCCGGCAGCGACTTGATCACGTCGGGATCGAGCACCGCAAAGCGCGGATAAACGGCATCGGCCGAGAACACCAGTTTCTCTTTGGTCGCCTTGCGGGTGATAACGGCACCGCTGTTCGATTCCGAACCGGTCGCCGGCAAGGTCAACACGGCACCCAAGGGAACAGCCTGCTTTACGCGGTGCTTGCCGCGCAGGATATCCCACCCATCGCCGTCGTAGCAGGCCGCCGCGGCCACGTACTTGCTGCCGTCGATGACCGAGCCGCCACCGACGGCGAGAATGTAATCCAGTCCCTCCTTGCGGATCAACGCCACAGCCTGATCCAGCGTCTCCACCGTTGGATTCGGCTCGACGCCGGAAAACTCCAGCCACGTGCGCCCGGCAAGGGCAGCGACAACCTGATCATAAACACCATTGTTCTTGATCGATCCGCCACCATAGATGACCAGAACCTTTTTTGCCGGGTCGATGGCTTTGGCGACCGCCGAGATCATTCCCTGTCCAAAATGAATACCGGTCGGGTTGTAATACGTGAATTTCATCGTCAGAGCTCCAAAAAATTCAGATAATTTCTTCAATCCGGCCGGCGTGCATGCGCAACCGGCGGCCGCAGCGTGCGGCGATTTCCTCGTCGTGCGTGACGAGAATCAGCGTCGTCCCGCGCTCGGCGTTGATGGCAAACATCAGTTCGATGATCTGGTGCCCAGTCGCCGCATCCAGGTTGCCGGTTGGTTCATCGGCGAGGATCAGCGTCGGCTTCGGTGCGAACGCTCGAGCCAAGGCTACGCGTTGCTGTTCGCCCCCGGACAGGTGCTTCGGGTAGTGGCGCAGACGGTGCGACAGTCCGACCCGATCGAGCCAGAACTGCGCTTCCGACTTGGCATTCGGGATTCCGGCGAGTTCCAGCGGCAACATCACGTTCTCGATGGCGTTGAGCGACGGCAGCAACTGGAACGACTGAAAAACGAACCCGAGCAGGCGCCCACGCAACACGGCGCGAGCATCCTCATCGAGATCGTTCAGCAGCTCGCCGGACAATGTCACCGACCCGCTGCTCGGCAGATCCAGCCCAGCCAGCAAGCCGAGCAGCGTAGATTTCCCGGAACCAGACGCGCCGACGATGGCTACCGTTTCACCCGCCACCACGGAGAACGAATTCTCGTGCAGAATGACCAACGGTTCGCCACCGTTGTCGACGCTCTTGGTCAGGCCGCGGACTTCCACCACTTTCGTTTCTAGCACACTCATGGTCCTGTTTTCATCCGTTCGACTCCTGCTGTTCACCTGCCTGCTCCTGGCCGCACCCGCCGTTTTGGCCGCACGCACCATTCTTGTCTTTGGCGACTCGCTGTCGGCGGGCTACGGCATCCCGCAGGAGGCCGCCTGGCCCAGCCTGCTGGCCAAGCGCCTGCAGGAGAGGAAGCTCGATTATAGCGTCGTCAACGCCAGCATCTCAGGAGAAACCACCAGTGGCGGCCGGACCCGTCTGCAAGATGCGCTGGACAAACACTCGCCCGGCATCGTCATCATCGCACTCGGTTCTAACGACGGGCTGCGCGGCCTTCCGATCGCCACGATGCGCGAAAACCTCTTGGCCATGACCGAGACGGCGCAGCAGCGGAAAGCCCGTGTACTCATCGTTGGCCAGCGCCTCCCCCCCAACTACGGTCCTTACGCCAACCAGTTTCATCAGGTTTTCGGCGAGATCGCCAAAAACAGGAAAACCGCGTTCGTGGAATTCCTGCTTGAAGGAGTCGCACTCACGCCGAGCTTGTTCCAGTCAGACAATCTGCATCCAACGGCCGCCGCACAGCCGCGCTTGCTTGACAACGTCTGGCGCGGACTCGAACCGCTGCTCAAGTAATGTGGCAAGTTTCAAAACGATCGGCCGGGAATTGCTGCCCGGCCGATCGTTGATTCAAGTCCTCGCCAGCGTGGCTAACTAAAGTTGACGTCGTAAGGATACGGACGTGGCTTGTCCGCGGCATCGCGCAAGGCCTTCTGCTCCGCAAAATCGACCTTCTTGTTCCAAAGCAACGCCATCCCTTCACGCTGTTCGCGTTCCCACTCGGGTTGCTTGCCACGCATTACTTCCAGGAATGACTCGTAGTCGGACTTATATGCAGCCATTTGAGATTTTTCTATTCCGGGAGAATGGACTCAATGGAACGCAATTGGCTTGGCCGAACCGGCACAATAATCGTCAAGCAGCGAATCGATCGACTCGATGTCGCGTTCCGTCTCGGGAATATTGTCGATGGCTTCGCGCAACCCTATCGCCACAGAACCCTGGACGAACAGTGAACGCCTTCCCAACTTGTCCACTAGTTCAAAGGCCGCCCGAACGGGATAGGCCACAATGGCGTAATGCTCGCTGTTATAGACTATGTTCATCTCGACTCCTTTCTCCGTTGCACGACAAGGCCTGACTCTTTGGTTCGATTGGCAACCGCCAGGCATTCACTCCATTCCGGAAGGAAGATGAGTCTACTTCTTTACATATCAACCCCAAGTTAAAGCCTCTTATACCTACAGACTGGCAGAGTTCCTGCAAAGTTCAAGCGCCGCAAAGAAATACCGGAATCTGCAACAGCTCCCCTCTCCCGCGGCCTTTCACCAGAGAACTCGCCACACGTTGATCACTGTGGCTTCGCGCAATTTCAATTGACACTATCAACAACAGGGTCTAAATTCTCCCGACTCGTCAGTCGGCAAAACAGCATGAAACACGCGTTCTTCCATTTATCCCCGGAAAAACAGGAAACGATCCTCGGTGCGGCGCTTGCTGAGTTCGGAGCGAACGATTTTTCCGCCGCTTCGCTGGATCGGATCGTGGCCGCCGCTGGGATTTCAAAGGGTGGCCTGTACGAATACATCGCATCCAAGGAGGAACTCTACCTCTACTGCATGGAGCGGACGTGGGCCGATCTGTACCGTCACATCCGCGAGCAGATCGCCCTGGCGGACTCGCCCTTGCCTGCGGATATCCTCGAGCGATTCATGAGTGTGTCCCGGATCGCCATCGAGTGGTATCTGGCCAATCCGTCGATGCTCGGTCTACTCGTGCGCATCGCCCGCCTGCCACGCGATGAACTGGCGCAAAAAGCCCAGGCCGTCTTTGAAGCTCACTTTTCAGCGGTATTTTCAGCGCTTGACACATCTCAGTTGGGTTACCCGCTCGACCAGTTGATCGACCTGATTCAGTGGCTGCTGGCCAAGACGCGCAAGGATGTGCTCATGGAAATGGAAGCCGGACGTTCCCCCGAACAGGTGCGCCGTGCCTATCTTGACGAATGGGCCTTCTTCTGTTCGGTGTTGGCCAGTGGCATTTATCGACCGAAGCAGTTCAGCAACGCCGTGTAGGCAAAAATTTTTACAAACAACCGACTCGCCAGTCGGTTACATACGGGGAGACGCCATGTTGGGATTGGGGGATTGGGGAGTCAGTCTGGCTTTCGTGCTGACTCTGTGGTCAGCGGCGTTGTGCGCCATTTATGGCTTCATGAACTGGAACAAGCCTGCTCCAGATGTCGAAGAGCAGGAAATCGCCGAGGAAGAAGCGTGGGAAAAGGCCGAACTGGCCGAAACGCGGGGAGAACGGCCATGAACGCAACGGTGGCAGTCACGACCCTGTTTTACCTTTCGATCACCGCCGCCCTGGGGTATCTGGGATATCGCCAGACGACAAGCGCCAAGGATTATCTTCTGGCCGGCCGCAAGGTGCACCCGGTGATCATGGCCATTTCCTACGGCTCGACGTTCATCTCGACTGCCGCCATCGTTGGCTTCGGCGGCGCGGCCGCGGTGTTCGGTATGGGCATCCTGTGGCTGACCGTGCTCAACATCTTCCTGGGCATCTTCATCGCGTTCATCGTCTTCGGCAAGCGCACGCGAGGCATGGGGCACAAGCTCGACGCCCACACGTTTCCTGAATTTCTTGGCAAGCGCTTCGACTCAACTTTCCTGCAGGTCGGGGCGGCCGCCGTCATCTTCATCGCCATGCCGCTCTATGCCGGCGCGGTCATGCTCGGCGGTGTCAGTTTTCTGACCGTGGCACTGGGACTCTCCCAGAGCATGGCCTTGCTGACCATCGTGCTGATCGTCGGCCTCTACGTGATGTTCGGCGGGATGAAAGGCGTGCTGTACACCGACGCGTTCCAGGGCGGCATCATGGCCATCGGCATGGCCATTCTGGTCTGGTTCGCCTACAGCGGGCTGGGCGGCGTCGTTTCTGCCCACGAACAACTGACGGCCATGGTCGACAAGGTTCCGGCAGCGCTCTCCGGCAAGGGACACCGTGGCTGGACGGCGATGCCCGAACTGTTCTCGCCACTGTGGTGGACCCTGATCTCGACCGTGGTGCTGGGGGTAGGCATCGGCGTGCTGGCCCAACCGCAGTTGGTGGTGCGCTTCATGACCGTCAAGAGCGACCGCGAACTCAATCGCGGGGTGGTCATCGGGGGACTTTTCATCATGCTGATGACCGGCGTGGCCTTCGTCGTCGGCGCATTGTCGAACGTCTATTTCTTCAGTTCCGCGGGCAAAATCGCCGTGGCCGCGGCGGGATCGCCCGATAACGTGATTCCGCTGTTCATTAAGCAGAACCTGCCCGACTGGTTTACCGCCGTCTTCATGATCACCCTGCTCTCAGCAGCCATGTCGACCATGAGTTCGCAGTTTCACACGATGGGATCGGCGATCGGCCACGACATCATGGAAAAGGGCCTGGGGCGAAGATCGGCGCGACCGGTGCGCGTGGTACGCATCGCCATGCTGGCCGGCATCCTGATCACGACGCTAACGGCGCATTACCTGCCGTCGTTCTTCAAGTCGGGAGCCACGATCATCGTGAACGGTACCGCGCTATTCTTCGGCCTGTGCGCCGGGGCCTTCCTCGCCATCTATGCACTCGGCCTGTTCTGGAAGGGAATCACGCGTGCCGGGGCGGTCAGCGGTTTCATCAGCGGCCTGTTGGTCAGTTTGTTCGTACTCTT
>CAZCJW010000124.1:6168-9267 GCA_964499185.1 uncultured Propionivibrio sp.
TGCCCTTCACCACCAAGGACGATCTGCGCCAGGATTTTCCGTGGGGGTTTCTCTCGACCGACAAGAAGGAGGTGGTCCGTCTCCACAGTTCCAGCGGCACCACCGGAAATCCGACCGTGGTCTATCACAACCGGCACGACCTCGACAGCTGGGCCAACCTGATGGCCCGCTCGCTCTACGCCGCCGGCGTGCGCGAGACGGACATTTTCCAGAACATCTGCGGTTACGGCTTATTCACCGGCGGACTCGGATTCCAGTACGGCATCGAAAAACTCGGTTGCCTGAGCATTCCGGCCGGGGCCGGCAACAGCCCGCGCCAGATCAAGCTGATGCGCGACTTCGGAACGACCGTGGCGCACGCCATACCCAGCTATCTCGGGCGACTGTTCGATGTATTTCGGGAAGAAGGACTCGACCCGCGCAAGGACACCCAGTTGCATACGCTGGTCATCGGCGCCGAACCGCACACGGAAGAACACCGCCGGCGCATCGAGGAGATGTTCGGCGTTCGCGTTTTCAATTCCTTCGGGCTCTCCGAAATGAACGGCCCCGGCGTAGCCTTCGAATGCACCGAGCAGAACGGGCTGCACGTCTGGGAAGACGCCTTCGTGGTCGAAATCATCGACCCCGAAACTCTCGAACCGGTGCCCGACGGGGAGATCGGCGAGCTGGTCATGACCACGCTCGACCGGCAGGCGATGCCGGTCATCCGCTTCCGCACGCGCGACCTGACGCGCATCCTGCCGGGCCCGTGTCCCTGCGGGCGTACGCACCGGCGACTGGACCGCATTTCCGGGCGCTCGGACGACATGTTCATCATCAAGGGCTGCAACGTCTTCCCGATGCAGGTCGAAGGCATCCTGATGAAGCTGCCGGAAGTCGGCGACGACTACCGCATCATCCTCCAGACGATCGACGACCAAGATGAAATGATCGTCGAAGTCGAAGTCAAGAAGGAATGGTTCCGTGGCGATCTGACCCTGCTTGACCGTTTGCAGAAGCACATCACCCACCTGATTCGCGACGAGGTTCTGGTGCGTCCGCTGATCAGGCTGGTCGAGCCGGGATCGATTCCCAAGGCGGAAGGGAAAGCCGTGCGGGTCTTCGACCAGCGCAGGAAATGAGCACATCAGGAGTTCGAAAATGACTTACCAGGTATCGGTATTCCTCGAAAACAGGCTGGGCCGCCTGGAAAAAGTAACGGCAGTCCTGCGTGAAGCGGAAATCAACATCCGCTCGATCCACCTCAACCATACGGCCAACGACTGGGGCATCCTGAATCTCGTTGTATCCCGGCCCGAACTGGCCTGCCAGAAACTCAACGAGAGCGGCATGTCGGCGGCCCTGCGCGAGATCGTGGTGCTCAAGATGGACGACAAGCCGGGCGGACTGGATGAACTGCTCAAGGCTGTGGTCGCCTCGGGCGTAAACTTCACCAACGCCTACGGGCGAGTGGTTAATGAAGGTGGCAGCGCCTTTTTCATGATCGACGTGCAGGACATCCCCGGCGCCAGGTCAAGACTGGCGGATGCAGGCCTCGAATTTATCGCGGACGAACTGGTTTACGGCAAATAGTGGTCTGCTTCGTAAATTGCGGGACTAGACGAAAACGCCGGATTTTCCTGGCTGGCTAGGCGCGAACCGCAGCGATAGCCAGCTATCGCGAGGATGAGCAACAACGCCAGGCGGGCAAAGGCAGTTTTCGTGTCCCGTTATTTGCGAAGCAGACCACTAGACCGCCCCTCATCCTTTCTCGAACCGCATCATCCCGCCGTGGCACGAGACCCTGATCGTATCCCCGGCGGAAAAACGCCCTTCGAGAATCGCCTTGGCCAACGGATTCTCGATCTGCGCCTGGATCGCGCGCTTTAGTGGTCGCGCCCCGAACACCGGGTCGAAGCCGGCGCTGGCCACCTCGGACAACGCGCTGTCGTCGGGCTCCAGCTTCATCTCCAGCTGTGCCAACCGCTTTTCGAGGTTGCCCAGCTGGATGCGTGCAATCGACTTGATGTGCTTCTCGTCGAGCGCGTGGAAGACGACGACTTCGTCGATGCGGTTGATGAACTCCGGCCGGAAGTAGCTCTTCACCTCGCCCATTACTGCCAGCTTGATCAGCTGGTAGTCATCGCCGGCCATCTGTTGGATCATCTGACTGCCAAGGTTGGAGGTCATCACCACCACGGTGTTCTTGAAGTCGACGGTGCGCCCCTGGCCGTCGGTCATGCGCCCGTCGTCGAGCACCTGCAGCAGCACGTTGAACACGTCCGGGTGCGCCTTTTCGACTTCATCCAGAAGGATCACGCTGTAGGGCTTGCGGCGCACGGCTTCGGTCAGATAGCCGCCCTCTTCGTAGCCGACGTAGCCGGGCGGCGCGCCGATCAGGCGGGCGACCGAATGCTTCTCCATGAACTCGCTCATGTCGATGCGGATCAGATGTTCTTCCGAATCGAACAGGAAGCCGGCCAGCGCCTTGCACAACTCGGTCTTGCCGACGCCCGTCGGGCCGAGGAAGAGGAAGGAACCATACGGCCGGTTGGGATCGGCCAGCCCGGCGCGCGAACGGCGGATCGCGTCCGACACGAGACGCACGGCTTCGTCCTGCCCGACGACGCGCTGGTGAATCTTGTCTTCCATCGCCAGCAGCTTCTCACGCTCGCCCTGCATCATTTTGCTCACCGGAATGCCGGTCGCGCGCGACACCACTTCGGCGATTTCCTCGATGCCGACCTCGTTGCGCAGCAGTTGATTCTTCTTCGACCCGGCGCCCGACTTCTCCGCGGCCTTCAATTGCGCCTCCAGTTGCGGCAACTTCCCGTACTGTAACTCGGCGAGCTTGTCATATTGACCCTTGCGCTGAAACTCCACCATTTGCGCCTTGAGCTTGTCGATCTCTTCCTTGATCGAGGCGCTGCCGTGCACTTGCGCTTTCTCGGCTTTCCAGATTTCCTCCAGATCGTTGTACTCACGCTGCAATTTCAACAGTTCGTCCTCGATCAATTGCATACGCTTGATCGACGCTTCGTCCTTTTCCTTGCGCACGGCCTCCCGCTCGATCTTCAGCTGGATCATGCGCCGGTCGAGCTTGTCCATGACCTCCGG
>CAZCJW010000125.1:0-3625 GCA_964499185.1 uncultured Propionivibrio sp.
CTCGCCGCCGCACTGCGGACAGCGCACCATGGTTTTTCTTAGCGGCATTACAGATTACAGAAGACGATATCGAAAGGCACATCTACCGCCGTGTCGGGTTGGCGCTGGCGAGATTCGAGATCCTGGCGGATGAAGCGGATGTTCAACGCGTATTTGTTGGCGCTGATTTCCGGAATGAAGGGCATCTGCTCCTTGAGCGACACCCGCACCATCTGCGACGTGCTACCGCCCAGCATCAACTGGAAGGAACCGCCTTTCGCCATCTGGTGCTCGGCCATGCCACTGGCTCGCAACAGACGCAGCACGATGGACAAGCCATCGCGTAGCGGAATCAATGGTTTCAGCCATCCCTGCAGCGCGTCTTGGCGGACATTGACGGCCTGGTGTTGCCAGTAATGGTACGAAGGCAGATCGAATTCGCAGACGCCGCCGGGTATCACGGCACGGCTTTTGATGGCCATCAGCCACTCGTTTTCCCGCAGGTACTGGCCGATCTTGCCGGTCATGGCCAGCAGGGCGGCAGACGACTGTTCTATCTCATAAAGCGCTCCGGAAAGCGCTTCTTCGGAAATCTCGGGATTGTTACGGAAGGCCAGCAGCGACTGGCGCTGGCGTTCCAGTTCCTGAATCATGTCCATCTTGAGATCGGCACGTCCGGCGACTTCAAGTATCTCGAATAACGACAACAGGACCACGTGGTGTTCGCGTGCTCCCTGCTGCTGGATGAAGTAGCCCACTTTTTCGAATAGATCCTCCAGGCGCAACAGGGTCCTGATGCGCTCGTTGAAGGGATATTCGTAGGTAATCACATTGCCGCCAAATAAATGAGTGATTCAGGTGAAATTCGCTGCATTCTGAGCCATTTGCGAACAAATCTCAATGGTTCGCATTAAGTATTTTCCGGAACCGTCAGTGAGCGCGTGCCAGTTCAACGTAACGCTGATGCAAGGTCAGAATCTGGGCCTGCAACTCTTCGCGGCTTGCGCCGTTGGTAACGACATCGTCCGCAACAGCCAACCGCTCCGCCCGACTGGCTTGCGTCGCCATGATCTTCCTCACTTCGTCCGCGGCCAGTCCGCTGCGCTCCATCACGCGGGACACTTGCTGCTCCTCGTCGCAGTCGACCACCAGCAGCCGATTGATGCGGCCTCGATACGCCCCGGACTCGATGAGCAGCGGCACCACCAGCAGCACATAGGGCGCGTAGTCCGCGCGTTCGCAACGCTCCGCGCTCTCGCTACGGATCATCGGGTGCAGGATCGACTCAAGGCGCTTACGTGCCGCAGGATCGCAAAAACACAGCCGGCGCATGGCGGCACGATCAAGGCCACCGTCGGGGCGTAGCACCGAGGCGCCGAAGGCGTCTGAAATTTCCGGCATCGCGGCGCCTTGCGGACCGGTCAACTCATGAGCGATCGCGTCCGTATCGACCACGGCCGCCCCCAATTCGGCAAACAGGTTGGCTACCGTCGTCTTGCCGCTGCCGATTCCGCCGGTCAGACCGATGATGAAGCTCATTGGCCCGAGACGTTTCGAGGTTTGCAGTCGCCGCGCCGGGCGTCGGGCACCACCTGGCCGATGATCTGGTTCATTTCCGCCGCCTGGGTTTCCGGGCCGCGGATTTCGACATGCGCCAACGCCGGCTTGTGCGGGCGTTCGGTTACCCTGGCGGAGCGAACCCCCTTGTCCCGCAATGCATCGAGGGCTACGTCAGCCGCTTCCTTCGAAGAAAATAATCCCAGCGAAATGGCCAGGTTATTCGGCCCGCTTTCCTGCACGATGAAGAAATCCTTGATGCCGAGTTTTTTCAGCTCGGTCGCTTTGCTCTCTGCCTCCCGCTTGTTCTTCAAGGGAGGGATGTTCACCCAGAAACTGGAACTCCCGGGAACCGTGGTGCGAACCACCTTGAAGCCAGGAAGCTTCTCCAGCAGCAGGTTTTCTAGCGATTCACCCTCGGCGATGGGTATTTCGTCGAGCGCGATACATCGATCAACCGGAGGCCGCTCGACGGGCTTCACCATCTTTTCCTGCCGGGCGACGACAGGCGGCGGCTGATCGTTGGACACGATGCGGACCCGCTCGGGGCGCAGTTGCTGGTCAGCCCGGTACGCATCGGAATCCCTGGACATGCCCAGATAATCGTGCGTCCAGGCAAAGAACAACAGGTTGGCCAGAATCAGCAGGAAGACGAAAAGTCGCATGTCTCTCGTTCAGTTCGCACAGGTCAGGCGAAATTCGGCAGGTGGCGCAACGACTCCCTGATCGCTTCTTCCGGATACTCGAAATCCTCGAGTTCGCCGGCAAAGTAGCGGTCGTAGGAGGCCATGTCGAAATGCCCGTGCCCCGTCAGATTGAAAAGGATGGTTCGCGGCTCGCCATCCTGCTTGCAGCGCAGCGCCTCGTCAACGGCGGCACGGATGGCATGACAGGATTCGGGCGCCGGAACCACGCCTTCGGCACGGGCGAACATCACGCCCGCCTCGAAGGTCGCCAGTTGCGGCACGGCCACCGCCTCGATCAGCCCTTCGTGATAGAGCTGCGAGACCAGCGGCGACGCACCGTGGTAACGCAACCCGCCGGCATGGATACCCGGCGGCATGAAATCGTGCCCCAGCGTAAACATTTTCATCAGTGGCGTGAAGCCGGAGGAATCGCCGAAATCATAGGCATACTTGCCCTTGGTCAGCGACGGGCACGACGTCGGCTCGACCGCCACCAGCCGAACCATGCGCCCGTTACGTCCACCGCCCGCGTTGTCGGCCAGGAACGGGAAAGCCATGCCGGCGAACGACGATCCGCCGCCGCACGGCGCGAAGACCACATCCGGCCAGTCGCCGGCCATCTCGAATTGTTTCCTGGCCTCCAGGCCAATGATGGTCTGGTGCAAGGCAACGTGATTAAGCACCGATCCGAGCGCGTAATTGGTGTCGGCTCGCGATGCGGCTTCCTCGACGGCCTCCGAAATGGCCAACCCCAGCGAGCCCATGTTTCCGGGATCGCGGGCCAGCGCATCGCGGCCGGTCTGCGTCATTTCCGACGGACTGGCAAACACCTCGGCACCCCAGGTCTGCATCATCGAGCGCCGGTAAGGTTTCTGCTGGTAACTGACCTTGACCATGTACACCCGCACATCGATGCCGAACATTTGCCCGGCGAGCGCCATCGAACAGCCCCATTGCCCGGCGCCGGTTTCGGTGGTTATGCGCCGGATGCCCGCCTGCTTGTTGTAGTACGCCTGCGGCACCGCGGTATTCGGCTTATGCGACCCTGCCGGCGAGACGCCTTCGTTCTTGTAGTAGATTTTCGCCGGAGTCCCCAGCATCTCTTCCAGCCGCGCGGCGCGCACCAACGGCGAAGGGCGCCACAGGCGGTAGATTTCCCGTACTTCCTGTGGGATCGGAATCCAGCGTTCAGTCGACATTTCCTGCTCGAGAATCGCCATCGGGAAAATCGCGCCCATCTGCTCCGGCGTTGCCGGCTTTCCGTCAGGACCGAGCGGTGGCACCGGCGGATTGGGCATGTCGGCCACCACGTTGTACCAGTGGGTCGGAATATCGGACTGGGGAAGAACAAAACGCAACGATTCCATGACGACTCCCTGAGACTTATGCCGGATCGAAAAAGC
>CAZCJW010000125.1:3725-6581 GCA_964499185.1 uncultured Propionivibrio sp.
ATGAATCCACCGCGAAAATTGCCCTTCCCGTCCAGCCAGTCGACCGTCGTGGCGGTCCCCGCGCAGACCACCAGACACGCTCCCGGAACCTTGCTGTGCGCGCCGATCAGCGCAGCCCAGCGATCGGCGCCGAGACGCTCCGGCTGTTCGTACCCATTGCACACGCCGTGGGCGAAGGCTTCGGAACGCACCCAGTGCGCCCGGAACCCGCGCCCGGCAAGCGCGCCCTCAATGGCTGCCTCGACCGCCGCACCAGCGACGCTGCACGCCACCACGCGCGCATCCGCCGGCCAAAGGGAAACGACGCGGACCAGTTCCGCTGCATCTTCCGTCGGCACGTTGCCCTGCTCCACCCAAGATGCACCATCGTGCACCCCCCACTTGATGCGCGAGTTTCCGGCGTCGACAGCAATATTCATAGCGGTCTCAGCGACACATCACCGGACAGGCAGCGCTCAAGGCCGTCGGACGTGCGTACCAGCAAGGCACCGTCGGCATCCGCTCCGGCGCACACTCCCTCCTTCTCGACCCGACCCTCGCGTAGCAGGCGTACCGGCCGATCCTGCCAGGCGTGGCAAGCATGCCATTCATCGCGCAGCGCGGCGAAACCGCCTGCGGCAAAGCGATCGAAAGCCTGTGCGAGTTCGATGAGCAGTCGCGCGAACAGCACATGGCGTTCAGGAAGCGTATCGACGATCTGTTCCAGGGCCGCCGCCGGCAACGCCGAGACGCTCGGCGCTCCGATGGTTTCGGGAAGGCGCAGGTTGAGCCCGATGCCGATAACGGCCATGGCGCATTCCTCATCGGCATGCAGTTCAACAAGGATTCCGCCCAACTTGGCGTGGCCGAAAAGAATGTCGTTCGGCCACTTGAGCATGACACCTTGTGCTCCGCACCTTTCAAGCGCCTGCACCACCGCGACGCCGACCGCCAGCGACAATCCGGAAAGCCGTTCCAGGTCGCCCGGGAATCCCCACAGCACGGAAAAGGTCAGACTCGCTTCCGGCGAGGCCATCCAATGCCGCCCGCGACTCCCGCGTCCGGCCGTCTGCCGGTCAGTGACAATCACAGTGCCGGCGGACGCCCCTTCGGCGGCATAGTCCATGAGCAGCGTGTTGGTAGACTCGCATTCAGCCAGCGAGATGACGTTAAAGCGCGCGGCTGCCGCGCCCAGTAGAGCAGGCAAGCGAGCCGGATCAATCAGCAAATGGGTGGAATCGGACATGTGGCGGCACCGTTCAAGGCCGCCATTATCGCCGATTATCCCGCCCCATGCTCCGGTTCGTCGGCTTTCCCGTTATCCAGTCCGAGATCCTGGATCTTGCGGGTGATGGTGTTGCGGCCGATGCCGAGCGCCAGCGCTGCCTCGATGCGCCGCCCGCCGGTATGCGTCAGGGCACGGTTGATCAGGATGCGTTCGAAGGCGTTCGTCAACTTCTCGTGCACCTGCCCTTCGCCAGACGTCAGCATGTGATCCACCACCTGCGCCAGGCCACTCTCCCAGTCCGATGCAACCGACGATGGCGCTGTTGATTCACGCAGTTCGGCCGGCAAATCGCCCACGTCGACGAGTTGCCCGGGCGCCATGACGGTGAGCCAATGGCAGACATTCTCGAGTTGCCGGACGTTGCCCGGAAAATCGAGCGCCGAGAGCTGTCGCAAGGCAGCTTCCGAGATGCGCTTGGCCTCGACGCCGAGTTCCTGCGCGCTTTTCTGCAGGAAATGGCGCGCCAGGATCGGGACGTCCTCGCGGCGTTCGCGCAGACTCGGCAGGCGAACCCGGATCACGTTGAGCCGGTGGAACAAATCCTCGCGGAACAGCCCTTCCTTGACCCGTGACTCCAAATTTTGGTGCGTGGCGGCGATGATGCGCACATTGGCCCGGATCGGCGAATGACCGCCGACACGATAAAAGTTGCCGTCTGAAAGGACGCGCAGCAGGCGCGTCTGCAACTCGGCCGGCATGTCGCCGATTTCGTCAAGGAACAGGGTGCCGCTCTCGGCCTGTTCGAAGCGCCCGCGTCGCTGCGTAGCCGCTCCGGTAAAGGCGCCACGTTCATGGCCGAACAGTTCGGACTCGAGGAGATCCTTGGGGATCGCCGCGGTGTTGATGGCGATGAACGGTTTGTCGGAACGCGGACTGTGCCGGTGAAGTGCCCGGGCCACCAGTTCCTTGCCGCTTCCGGACTCCCCGGTAATCATCACCGTTGCCGAAGATTGACTGAGGCGGCCGATGGCGCGGAACACCTCCTGCATCGCCGGCGCCTTGCCGAGAATTTCCGGCACCATGCCGACCTCATCGGTCGCACCGATCTGGTGCATACTCTCATCGATAGCCCGTCGGATCAGTTCCAGCGCCTGGTCCACGTCGAACGGCTTGGGCAGGTATTCGAAGGCCCCGCCCTGAAAGGCGGAAACCGCACTGTCGAGATCGGAATAGGCGGTCATGATGATGACCGGCATGGCAGGAAACCGCTCCTTCACCTTTCTCAGCAGATCGAGCCCGGACTCCCCGGGCATTCGGATGTCCGACACCAGCACCTGCGGCGGTTCGCAACCGGCGTCAAGCTGTGACAAGGCTTCGGTGGCGGAGGAAAAACTCTTGAACGGCGTTTGCTCGCGCGACAGGGTTTTTTCCAGCACCCAGCGGATCGACTTGTCGTCGTCGACAATCCAGACAGGTTTCATGGGTTTCTCGGGCATCATGATCAGGATGAGCAGGCTGTAGCAAATAGCTTGCCACCGGCCAAATCAGCCGGCGGCCTTGCCGTCGCCCAGACCCAGCGGCATGCGGATGGTGAAACAGGTATACCCCGGACGGCTCAGGCACTCGATGGTTCCCTGATGCTGGAGGAC
>CAZCJW010000125.1:6681-9208 GCA_964499185.1 uncultured Propionivibrio sp.
AACAGGTATACCCCGGACGGCTCAGGCACTCGATGGTTCCCTGATGCTGGAGGACAAAACTTTGCGCCAGCGTCAGGCCCAGGCCATTGCCGCCCTCGCGCCCGGAAACCAGCGGATAGAACATGCGCTCCCTGATGTCGTCGGGGATGCCCGGCCCGTTGTCGATCACCTGCAACTCAAGGGCCAGAGGGAAACGTCGCTTGGCCAGCGTGACCTGCCGCGCAACCCTGGTGCGCAGCGTGATCTGACCGACTGCCTCCAGCCCGTCAGAACGCTTCATGATGGCCTGCGCCGCGTTGCGCGCTATATTCAATACTGCCTGGATCAACTGTTCGCGATCCCCGATCAACTCCGGCAGGCTGGTATCGTAGTCGCGACGGATGATTAGCGATTTGGGGAATTCTGCGGTCAGAAGACTACGCACCCGCTCCAGGATCTCGTGAATATTGACCGCCCCGGGTTGCATCTGCCTGTGCGGCGACAACAGGCGCTTCATAAGGTCCTGCAGCCGGTCAGCCTCCTTGATGATCACCTGCGTGTATTCGCGCAGCCCCGGGTTGTTGAGTTCGTGTTCGAGCAGTTGCGCGGCCCCGCGTATGCCACCCAGGGGATTCTTGATTTCGTGCGCCAGGTTTCTGATCAGTTCGCGATTGGCCAATTGTTGCTCGAGCAGGCGTTCCTCGCGGGTCGCCCGGATCTGCTGATCGATCGGCCAGAGTTCGACAAGCAGCCTGGCGCCGTCCGCATCGACCGGATTGACCGTGCAGTTCAGGTGCAGCACCACGTCGTCATGGCGTTTGATCTCGACATTCTGCCCGCTGTGGCTCCAGCCGTGAGCCATGGCATTTTCGAGCGCTTCGAGAAGCGTCCCCGGGCAGCCGGCGACACTGTCCATTCGGCTTCCGCATGCTGTCCTGCCACTAACGGCCAACAGGTCTTCAGCCGCCGAATTCACATAGCGGATGACCAGCGTTTCGTCGAGAAGGATCACCGACGAGGAAAGAAGGTCCAGGCCGCTGAAAGAAGTACTCGAGGTATCAGGCATGCACGGGTTAAAAGGTCGACATGCGCACAGCGCTTGTGAAAATCTCGAAAAACCAGCGCATGCGATGGGTATTGTGGAGGTGTTTATTCACAGATTCTCAGCGCAACTTGGCCAGTTCCTTCTGAATGGCCTCGATATTGCGTTCATGCAGCGCCACCTTATTTTTGAAGGGCTCCAGCCGATCCAGAACGCGCTGGTAATTGCGCTCGTCGCCGCTGCGGATAGACTCCTGCTCGGCCAAATCCTTTTTTGCCTGCTCGAGGTTTTTCTGCTCGGCGGCCAGTTCGCTTTCAAGAATTCTGCGACGGTCGTTGTCACGTTCTTTCTGCGCGTTCTCCCCGACCTTTGGAAAATTCGCTGGAGAAGGCGTCTTTGCCGCTGGCTTGGGCGCGGGAACGGATGTCGAGGGGCCCAGATCCATTGCCGTACATTTCACGCCTTTTGCGGACGGCCTGATATTCGAGAAGGTCTTGTGTCCATCCTCGTCGACGCACTGGTACATGACATCGCCACGCGCTACGGTAGAAACCGTCACGAGCAGAGCAGCCGTTAGGCAAAATCTGAAGAACATCATCATTCTGTCCATGGGTAATTGCCAGAGTCGTGCCTTGGTTCACGGGCATCAGTGTATTGGATGGCTCATGCAATTACAAACGCAACAGATCGGTTTCGCCAGGCAAAAAAAAGGACGGGACCCGCCCGCCCTTTTTCTGTTGCCAACGTCTTAGCAGCTGTAATAGAGCTCGAATTCGACCGGATGGGTCGTCATGCGAACCTTGTTGACTTCATCCATCTTGAGTTCGAGATAGGCATCGATCCACTCGTTGGAGAAGACACCGCCACGGGTCAGGAAGTCGCGATCCTTGTCCAGCGCGGCCAGTGCTTCTTCGAGGCTGGCGCAGACGGTCGGGATCTTGGCATCCTCTTCCGGCGGGAGGTCATACAGGTTCTTGTCCGCAGCATCGCCCGGGTGGATCTTGTTCATGATGCCGTCAAGGCCGGCCATCATCAGCGCCGAGAAGCACAGATACGGGTTGGCGATCGGATCCGGGAAGCGCGTCTCGATACGGCGGGCCTTGTCGGAGGCGACGTGCGGGATGCGGATCGACGCCGAGCGGTTCTTCGCCGAATAGGCCAGCTTGACCGGGGCCTCGTAGTGCGGAACCAGTCGCTTGTAGGAGTTGGTACCCGGATTGGTGATGGCGTTCAGCGCCTTGGCGTGCTTGATGATGCCGCCGATGTAGAAGAGCGCCAGTTCGGACAGGCCGGCATAGCCATTGCCGGCGAACAGGTTCTTGCCGTCTTTCCAGATCGACTGGTGGACGTGCATGCCCGAACCGTTGTCGCCGACGATGGGCTTGGGCATGAAGGTGGCGGTCTTGCCGTACTGGTGCGAAACGTTATGCACCACGTACTTGAGCGTCTGGGTCCAGTCGGCGCGGCGAACCAGCGTATTGAACAGGGTGCCGATTTCGCACTGGC
>CAZCJW010000126.1:0-9161 GCA_964499185.1 uncultured Propionivibrio sp.
AGCGCTGCTCGGTTGTTGCCATGGACGACGTCGCCGAAGCGGCGCTCTGGCAGCCTGGGCTGACGACGGTCGCGCTGTCGTCGCGGCAGATCGGCCTCAACGCCGGTCTCCTGCTGCGCAAGCGACTCGAAAATCGTGACGCGCCGCCCGAGCGCATGCTGATCGAACCGCGCCTCGTCGTGCGCGGGTCAAGCGGTCCGCGCAGCGTCTGACCAATCCGTCCTCGCCGGAGACGAACCGGTCCGAGCTTGACAGTGTATTTGAACCGGTTCAAGCTGCGCTTACCGTCCATTGCCAAAGCGAGGAGCGAGCATGCTTTTATCCAGCGAACACCAACAGGTCGCCGACATGGTGCGACGCTTTTCCGACGAGGTCATCCGCCCCGAGGCCGAGCGCCTCGACCGGGAAGAGGCGTTCGCCGGTGATATCTACCGGCAGATGGCCGAGAACGGGCTGTTTGGCATCACCGTCCCGGAAGATTACGGCGGCGCCGGCCTCGATTGTCTCGCCTACAGCATCGTCATGGAGGAGCTCTCGCGCGGCTATTCTTCGGTCGCCGATCAGTGCGGCCTGATCGAGCTGTTCGGAACGATGCTGTGCAAGTACGGCAATGAAGCGCAGCGCGAGCAATGGCTCGGTCCGCTGCTGCGTGCCGAGCTGCGCGGCGCGTACTGCATCACCGAGGCCGGCGCCGGCTCGGACGTTTCGGGAATCCGGACGACGGCGACGAAGGACGGCGACGGCTGGCGGCTTACCGGCAGCAAGCTGTGGATTCACAACGCACCGGTCGCCGACGTCGCCTTTGTTCTCGCGCGAACCGACCCCTCAGCCGGCAAGCGCGGCATGAGTATTTTTATCGTCGATTGCCACCAGGCCGGCGTCACGCGCGGGCCGAAGGAGCACAAGCTCGGCCAGCGCTCGTCGCAGGTCGGTGAACTCAACTTCGACGAGGTCCGGGTTCCCGCCGACGCGATGCTCGGTGTCGAGGGTCGCGGCTTTCACATGATGATGAGCGTGCTCGAGAAGGGGCGCGTCGGCATCGCCGCGCTCGCGGTCGGTATAATTCAGGCGGCGCTCGAAGCGTCGGTCGCGCAAGCCAAGCTCAGAAAGCAGTTCGGGCAAGCGATCGCCGAGTTCCAGGCGATCCAGTTCATGCTCGCCGACATGGCCAAGGACGCCGAGGCGGCGCGCCTCCTCGTCCGCTCGGCGGCGATGAAGCTCGACGCCGGAATCGACGCCGGCGCCGCCGCGTCGATGGCCAAGTGCTTCGCCAGCGACGCCGCCGTCGCGCAGACGTCGAACGCGATACAAATTTTTGGCGGCAGCGGATTCATTCGCGGTTACGAGGTCGAACGCCTTTACCGCGATGCCAAGATCACGCAGATTTACGAAGGAACGAACCAGATCCAGCGCGTCATCATCGCGCGCAAGCTGTTGCAATCGTGAAACGAAAGACGTCCACCGTAAAGATGCAAAGGGGCAAAGAAAGCGCAAAGAGAACGAGGCGAAACGCTTCCAATCTGATTCGGATTCCTTTGCGAAATCTTGCTTTTTTCTTTGCGCCTTTGCGGTGGATTTTAGTTCCAAGGAGAGTCGTTTGAAGATATTGGTACCCGTCAAGCGGGTCGTCGATTACAACGTCAAGGTTCGAGTCAAGGCTGACGGCAGTGGTGTCGATATCGCGCACGTCAAGATGTCGATGAATCCCTTCGACGAAATTGCAGTCGAGGAAGCGGTGCGTCTCAAGGAAGCCGGTATCGCGAGCGAAGTCGTCGCCGTATCGGCTGGTGTCGCGGCCTGCCAGGAAACCTTGCGCACGGCGATGGCCCTCGGCGCTGACCGCGCGATCCTGATCGAAACAGCCGCCGAACTGCAGCCGCTTGCGGTCGCCAAGCTCCTGCGCGTGGTGTGCGCAAGCGAAGCGCCGCAGATCGTCCTCTGCGGCAAGCAGGCGATCGACGACGACGCCAACCAGACCGGGCAGATGCTCGCCGCGCTGATGAACTGGCCGCAAGCGACTTTCGCGTCCAAGGTAACGGTCGCTGCGGGCGAAGGCAAGGCGACGGTGACGCGAGAAATCGACGGCGGTTGCGAGACGGTAGAAGTCGTCTTGCCGGCGGTGATCACCGCAGACCTGCGCCTGAATGAGCCGCGCTACTCGACGCTGCCGAACATCATGAAAGCGAAGAAAAAACCACTTGCCGTCGTCACGCCCGAGTCGCTCGGCGTCGATATCGCGCCGAGACTCAATTCGCGGCACGTTGCCGAGCCGCCGCAACGCGCCGCCGGAATCCGCGTCGCCGACGTCGCTGAACTCGTTGCACGGCTGAAGAGTCACGGAGAGCTGTTATGAGTATCCTCGTCATCGCCGAGCACGACAATCGCGTTCTCAAGCCGGCGACGCTCAATGTCATCACGGCGGGGTGCGAGATCGGCGGCGAAGTCCATTTGCTCGTCGCCGGCAGCGCGTCGACCGCGGTTGCCGAAGCGGCGGCGAAAGTCGACGGTGTCGCTCGCGTCCTGCACGCTGACGCCGACCATTACGCCGAGCAGATGCCGGAAAACCTCGCCGCGCTGATCGTTCAGACCGTACAGACGGTCGCCGGCGCTGCCGCTTACAGTCACGTCCTCGCCGCGGCGACAACAGCCGGCAAGAACTTCATGCCGCGCGTCGCCGCCTTGCTCGACGTCGCGCAGGTCTCCGAGATCGTCGCGGTGAGTTCGCCCGACGTTTTCGTCCGCCTGATCTACGCCGGCAGCGCAGTACTCACCGTCGAATCGAAGGATCCGATCAAAGTCGTCACCGTGCGCACGACGGCGTTTACCGCTGCGTCCAAGAACGGTGGCACGGCGGTGATCGTTCCGCTCGCGCCGGCGGCCGACTTTGGCAGGAGTCGTGTGATCGGCCGCGACCTGACACAATCGGCCCGGCCGGAACTCGGCGCGGCGAAAATCATCGTCGCCGGCGGCCGCGGCCTCGGCAGCAGCGCGAATTTCCACGCGCTGCTCGAACCCTTGGCCGACAAGCTCGGTGCCGCGCTCGGCGCTTCGCGCGCCGCCGTCGATGCGGGATTTGTCGCCAACGACCTGCAGGTAGGGCAGACCGGCAAGATTGTCGCGCCGCAGCTCTACATCGCCGTCGGTATCTCCGGAGCGATCCAGCACCTCGCCGGAATGAAGGACAGCCGGGTGATCGTGGCCATCAACAAGGACCCCGAAGCGCCGATTTTCCAGTCGGCCGACTATGCGCTCGTCGGGGACCTGTTCGAGATCGTGCCGCGGCTTACCGCCGCGCTGTGAGACGGCGAGCGGGAAGACGCTTCACCCCGGCTTTCGACGGGGTAACTGGGATGTGGAGCTACTTGCCGCGATAACTCGGCGCGCGTTTCTGCTGAAAGCTCGCGATTCCTTCGCGCGCGTCTTCGGTCGTCGCGGCGAGCGCGCCGGCCATCATTTCGAGGGCGCTGGCGAGTCCCGCGCCTTCGCCGGCGTCGATGATCTGCTTGGTGAGCTGTGTCGAGATCGGCGCGAGTTTGCAGATGCCGGTGGCGATTTCGCTGGCGCGTGAGCGCACCTGGGCGACGTCGTCGAGACATTCATGCACGATACCGAGGCGCCAGGCTTCGCGCGCGTCGATGCGAATTCCGGTCAATGCCAGATATTTGACGCGGCTCGCGCCGACGAGCGCGGCGAGACGCTGAGTTCCCGACCAACCGGGGCAGGTCGCGATCGATGCCTCGGGCAGGGCGAAAGTCGCTTGCGCGCAGGCAATGCGGATATCGGCAACCGCCGCGAGTTCGAGGCCGCCGCCGAGCGCGTGGCCATTGATCGCGGCGATCACCGGGACGCGCAGTCGTGCCCAGCGGTCGAACACCTGGTGCCCGCGCCGGACCCAGCGCCGCCACATGTCAAGCGGTTCGAGTGCGGCCCATTCGTTGATGTCAGCGCCGACGCAGAACGCCTTTTCGCCGTTCGCCGAAAGAATTACGCAGCGAACCTCGCGGTCGGCTTCGATTTCGTCGGCGATGCGCAGCAGGTCTTCGATCATTTGCGGCGTCAGGGCGTTCATTTTCTGCGGCCGGTCGAGCGTGACCGTCGCGACGGCGTCGGCCACGTCGAGTCGAACGAGGGGGTTGGCGTTTTCAGTCATGGCTTTGCGCCTTCAGTTTGAGCTGCATCGGCGCCGCGTCGAACAGCGCGGCGTCCATGAGCTTCAGCGCGGGATCGACCTTCAGTGCGAAAGTCGCTTGGTCGAGGATGTCGCGCTGCAGATCGACGCCGGGCGCGATCTCGCGAACGACGAGTCCGTCTTCGGCCAGATCGATGACGCAGCGCTCGGTTACGTAAGTCACCTGCTGTCCGCGCTCCTTCGCCATCCTGCCGCTGAAGGTGACCTGTTCGACGGCGTCGACGAATTTCTTCGTCTTGCCTTCACTGAGGATCGTCAGCTTGCCGCCACCGACTTCGAGCTTGGCGCCGGCGGTGAAGAAGCCCGAAAAGACGATGCGTTTGGCGTGTGCGGTGATGTCGACGAAGCCGCCGCAGCCGGCGGTCAGGTAAGGCTTTGCGCCGAGCTTGGAGACATTTACGCTGCCGTCGCGGTCGATTTGCAGGAAAGAAAGCAGGGAGACGTCGAAGCCGCCGCCCTGGAAGTAGGTGAACTGATTTGGCGAGGGAACGATCGCCTCGGCGTTCGCCGCGCAGCCGAAAGCAAAACCGAGGAGCGGCATGCCGCCGACCGCGCCCTGTTCGATGACCCAGGTCACTTCGCCGTGCAGGCCTTCTTCGAGCAGGATGCGCGGCACGTTTGCCGAAATGCCGAAGCCGAGGTTGGCCGCGTTTCCGGTGGCGAGTTCGAGCGCGGCGCGGCGCGCGATGACCTTCTCCGCCCCCCACTCCTGGAATTCGAAGCTCGAGTCGGGACGAGAGACTTCGCCGCTGATCGCCGGGTCGTAGGCGGTCTGCGTCGTCTGCCATTGCTCGGGGTCGACGACGACGTGATCGACGAGCATTCCCGGAACATGGACGTGTTGCGGCTTGATCGATCCGGCGCGGACAATGCGCTTGACCTGGGCGATGACGATGCCGCCGTTGTTGCGCGCGGCGAGCGCGAGATCCATGGCGCCGAGGAAGGCGCCCTCATGTTCGAAAGACAGGTTGCCGCGCTCGTCGGCGCTCGTGGCGCGGATCAGCGCGACGTGCGGGACGATTACTGGAAAGAACAACCAATCCTCGCCTTCGAACTTCACTTTCTTGACGACGGCCTGAGCAGCACCGCAGGCGTTCATTGCGCCGCCCTCGCGCTCGGGGTCGACGAAGGTGTCGATGCCGACCTTGGAGAGGACGCCGGGGCGCTTGGCCGCCGCGTCGCGCACCATGTCGAAGAGGATTCCTGAAGGCAGGTTGTAGGCGGCGATGCGGTTATCGACGATCATTCGCCAGATTGCCGGCATCGGTAGCGACGACGGGCCGCTCGGATACGATCCGGCAAGAATCTTCTTCAGCATGCCGGTCTGCGCGATGTGATCGATGCCGCGAATGCCGTACAGGTCGCCGGCGGCGATCGGCGAAATCACGGTCAGGTCGCGCGGGTGATTCTCGCGCACGAAGCGCTCTCCGAGTGCGGCGAGGAGCTTGTCCGGGCAATTGAGCCCGCTCGAAGAACTGATCATCACGACGTCGTCGTCGCGAATGAGTTGCGCCGCGCGTTCGGGCGATATCTGTTTGGTCATCTGGCTTCCTGCGCGTCTGTCTCGTGGTCGGAGCAGTAATATTGAATCGGTTCAATATTGCTGTCAAGCGGGTAAAAAAATGGGACTCGGGGCCGTGCCCGGAGTCCCTTGCGCTGGGAAAGAAGCGCCTACTTGAAGCCGGCTTCGGTGACGAGGCGCGGGAGGAAGAGGAAAACGTCGGGCAGCATGATGATCAGGACGAGAACGAGCAGCATCGGACAGAGCATGATCAGGATGTCCTTCAGTACCTTTACCACCTTGACGTCGACGGCGGCGCTGGCGACGAGCAGGCACAGCCCGTAAGGCGGCGTGATCAGTCCGAAGGCGAGCGAGACGAGGCTGATGATGCCAAAGTGCACCGGGTCGATCCCGGCGTGTGCGACCATCGGCTGGAGAACCGTACCGACGATGATGATCGCCGGGATCGCGTCGAGGAAACAGCCGACGAAGAGGAATACGCCGGCAACGACAAAGCGCATCGCGACCGGGCCGAGATCGTAGGCGGCGATGAAGCCGACGAGCGACTGCGGGATCTTGTAGTAGGCGAGCAACCAGCCGAAGACCGACGCGGCCCCGAGGCAGAACAACGAAATCGCCGAGAAGGCGCCGGATTCGAAGAAGACCGTTTTAAGCTGCTTCACGCCGACTTCGCGATAGACGACGACGCAAAGAAAAAGCGCGTACAGCACCGCAATCGCACCGGATTCCGTCGCCGTGAACCAGCCGAGAAGCTTGCCGCCGACGATAATCCCCGGCGTTACCATGGCCGGGATGGCGATCGCGCCGGTACGCAGGAAGTCCTTGAAGGTCGCGCGCTCGTAGGTCGGATAATTGTTGATCTTGGCGTACGCATAGACGATCAGCATCATCGTCCCGGTCAGCAGCAGTCCGGGCATGATGCCGGCCATGTATAGCTGGTTGATCGACGTGTTGAAGACGCCACCCCAGACGATCATCAGGATCGACGGCGGAATGATGACGGCAAGAATCGACGAGACCGCGGTGATCGCGATCGAGAAGGTCATGCCGTAGCCTTCTTTCACCTGGGCGTTGATGAAGATCTTCGACTGGCTCGCCGCGTCGGCGGTCGACGAGCCCGAGACGCCGGCAAAAAGCATCGATAGGAGGACGTTCATTTGCGCGAGGCTGCCCGGCAGGTGGCCGACCATGGTCCGCGTCCAGTTGAACATGCGCGTCGTAATGCCGCCTGTGTTCATCAGGTTCGCCGCCAGCAGGAAGAAGGGAACCGCGAGCAGCAGGAACGAGTTGAACGAAGTGAACATCTGCGAAACTATGACCGTCAGATCGAGTCGCGGATCGAGGGTTAGCGGCAGCACGCAGGCAAGGGCGAGCGAAAAGGAAACGGGTATGCGCGCAAGCAACCCGAGGAAGAGAACGCCGAACATCAGCGTCGCGATAAAACCTGGCGTCATTTGCTCCCCCGTATCAGTTCATTGATGTCGTCGAAAATCTGCTCGCCGAGAAAGAGCAGCCAGCCGGCGGCTGAAATCGGGAAAGCGACGTACATGATTGCCATCGACATTTCGGTGATTTCGCTGACCTCGGTCCGCGCGTCGTAGGCGTAGATGGCGCTGATCCACAGGAAGGCCGCCGCAAACAACGCGATGACGCAGTCGACGGCGAGGCGCGCGAGAATCCGGCCGTGTTCGGTTTTCGGTTCGGGCAAGAGGTCGATGTTGAAGTGAGCGCGGTTGCGGACGGCGATCGTCGCACCAAGCATGATCATCCACACGAGACAAAAACGGGCAGCTTCCTCGGTCCACATCCAGGTCGGGATGAGGGTCGTATAGCGCGAGACCACTTGCAGCGTGACCGGCACCAGCAAGGAGGCGACGATCACCGTGATCAGGATGCACAACAGCCGATAATAAAGCTTGTTGAACGTTCTCATAATGACTCCAAAAAAAACCACGGACGCCTGGTCCGGCGCCCGTGGCTTTCTGCCCAAAAACTATTTGACTGCCTGCAGGTCGGCGAGAATCTTCTCGGCGCCTGCTTCCTTGGCGAATTCGGCGACGATCGGCTTCGAGATCTCGAGCAGTTTGTCGCGCTCGGTGAAGACGTGCGTCGTCAGCTGCTTGGCGGCGACCATCTTGTCCGTCGCGCCCTTGTCCTCGCGCGCCTGGATTTCGCGGTTGAACGCGCCGGCTTCCTCGCCGGCCTTGCGGATAGCCGCCTGCAGGTCGGCCGGATAGCTCTTGAACGACTTACCGCTGACGACCAGCAGGCGCGTCACGACCGCGTGCCCGGTCAGGGAGAGGTGCGGCGCCACTTCGTAGAACTTCGAGTTGAGGATCGCCGGCGCTTCGTTCTCGAGGCCTTCGATGACGCCGCTCTGGATCGCGTTATAGACTTCGTTGTAGGCGATGACCGAAGGCCGGGCGCCGAGCGCCGCGAAGATCTTGCCCTGGATCGGTGCGCCGATGACGCGGATCTTGTAGCCGGCGAGTTCCTTCATGTTGCGCATCGGCTTGTTGGCGATCAGGTGGCGCGTCGATCCGCCGCAGGTGCCGATGACGACCATTCCCGACTGCTGCTCGATCATTTCGTACAGCGGCTTCATCCCGCCCTTGGCGATGACCGCATTCCAGTGGTCGCGATCGCGGAAGACGAAGGGGACGTCGAGCAGCGCGGCAACCTTGGTGAAGTTCGACATGTTCGAACCTGCCAGGATCGAAACGTCGACCGAGATGCCTTGGTTCATGAACTTGGCGTAGTCGCGTTCGACGCCAAGCTCGCTGTTGCCGTGGATGATGACGTTGACCGGTTTGCCGTAATGTTTGGCGACCTGTTCGCCGAAATATTTGAGCGTCCGGTTGTAATCGTGCTCGTCGTTGAATTGCGTCGCGGCGTGCATGGTCACGGGCTGGGCTTGGGCGAGCGCGGCGCCCGAACCGATGGCGAGGGCGGCGATGCTGCTGATCAAGGCGCTGCGTAGGGTCGTTAGCTTCATATCAATCTCCTGGTTTACAGTTCGCTGTCTGGGAAAAAACCAATGCAAGAACGGGGGATATTGCTGAAACGCTGCTACGAGTATGACTCTTCCTGAGCCTTTTCTTTGGGAAATGGCGACACGATGTTGAAACGGTTCAATCCGTCTGTCAAGCCGAGCCGGGAGAAGTATGACGCGGATTCCACGCTGCTGACAACCTATTGTTGAATTGTTTTTATTCGACGCTGAAGTTGCCCCAGCGCAACTGGTCGACGCTTTTGAATGCCGACAATGACGGGATTACCAGGGGCAAACAAACTCCCCGAACGCGAAATGCCGTGCTGATTTGGGGGTAAAAAAGGGGGCAATCAGGAGGTTCAAAAAGAAAAAGCCCATGTAATCATGGGCTTAGTCCTTTTAATTGGCGGAGTGGACGGGGCTCGAACCCGCGACCCCCGGCGTGACAGGCCGGTATT
>CAZCJW010000127.1:0-1075 GCA_964499185.1 uncultured Propionivibrio sp.
GCCTTCAACATCGTGTCGACGCTGGTCATGGCGGTGACCGACAAGCAGGCCGACATCGCCATCCTGCGCACGCTCGGCGCCAGCCCGCGCAGCATCATGGCGGTGTTCATGGTGCAGGGCGCGTTGATCGGCTTCATCGGACTCGGGCTGGGGATTCTCGGCGGCGTGACGCTGGCGCTCAATGTCGATGTGGTGGTCCCGTTCATCGAGCGCATGCTCGGTACGCAGCTGATGTCGAAAGAGGTCTATTACATTTCCAACCTGCCCTCGGAATTGCAGTGGCGTGACGTGACCACCATAACCGGCGTGTCGTTCGTCCTGTCGCTGGTGGCGACGCTCTATCCGAGCTGGCGTGCGTCGCGCGTCAATCCGGCGGAGGCGCTGCGCTATGAATGAGAACAAGGGCATCGTGCTGGCCTGCCAGGGGCTGACCAAGATCTACCGCGAAGGCGCGGTGGCCGAAGTGCGCGTCCTGACAGGGGTTGATCTGGAAATCGCCGCCGGGGAACGGGTGTCGATCGTTGGCGCTTCCGGATCGGGCAAAAGCACGCTACTGCACCTGCTGGGCGGGCTGGATAGTCCGAGCGGCGGCTCGATCCGGTTGATGGGGCGCAATCTGGCCGAGATTGGCGATGCGGAACGCGGCGAAATGCGCAATCGGCATCTCGGCTTCGTCTATCAATTCCATCACCTGTTGCCGGAGTTTACCGCGCTGGAAAACGTGGCCATGCCGCTGTTCATCCGCCGGATGCCGAAAGCCGAAGCCGAGGCTCGGGCGGCGGCGGTACTCACGGAGGTCGGGTTGGGGCACCGACTCGACCACACGCCGTCGGAACTGTCCGGTGGCGAGCGTCAGCGGGCAGCCATCGCCCGGGCGCTGGTCACCGAACCGGCCTGCGTGCTGGCCGACGAGCCGACCGGCAACCTCGACCGGCAGACCGCCGAGGACGTGTTCGAACTGATGCTGTCGTTGAACCGTTTGCACCGCACCAGTTTCGTCATCGTCACCCATGATCTTGGCCTGGCGGCGCGGGCCGACCGGATACTCACGCTGCGCGACGGGGTGTTTCAGGCG
>CAZCJW010000127.1:1175-9020 GCA_964499185.1 uncultured Propionivibrio sp.
GGAACGCGCTCGGGGCAATGTTTTTCGGCGGCTTCGGCGACGGTTCGCAGGTATTTTCCCAACGACTCGGGCGTTTTGCAGGCGCGCACTCCATTGGAGAAGGTCTGTGCCTGCGTGCCGAAGCTGTCAACACAGAAATCGATCAGCAGGTACTTGGCTTCGGAGAGAACGATTTCTTCGTCGAGTTCGAAACGATCTTTGTTACGTTGTTCCTGCGCGGCGAGTCGGGGCGACTCGTCGCTTTCCAGCGTGATGAAACCGCTCTGCAACAGGTTCTGGATCTCGTCGAGGATCTCGTCTTCCTGAAAGACGGTCCGATTGAGTATCTGCTCGACGGAGTGCGGCTTCTCCAGGCTGACTAGGACGCTCCGCTTGCGGATGCTGAGCTTGTAGATGTGATGCCGGATTTCTTCCTCGCCCATCGGGGTAATCGAGAGTCGGGTTGACGGGTCCACGTTGTTCCTCTGGGGATTCTTTGATCAGAACTTGAATCTCGAGATCGATTTCTCGAGAATTCCCGCCGTCTTGCCAAGCTTCTTGACGGATTGGAGTAGTGGCCCCAGTTCTTCGTCAGGTTTCACTTCGGCATAGTCTTTTGCGGTTTCCTCGAACGCCATGACCTGTGATGACAGGACAGAGGCGTTCTCCTGGATCGACGAGGTCATGTTGATCAGTTTCATTTGCATGAGCTTGAGCGAGGCCATCAGGCTGTCGTTGTCGTTCTCGCTGACCGGTATTTCGATGGCCAGGTCTCCGTTGGCGATTTTTTTCATGTATTCGGCGGCGTCGTGAGGTTCTCCTCCGAGTTGCCGCAAAATGACTACTCGCATGCGCAGGACCAGTACCGCGACCAGCGCCAGCAAGACTCCGCCGACTACCAGAAAGACCGCCGCCTGGCTCCAGAAGCGAGCCTCGATGTCGTCCATGTAGAAGCCGGTTCCCGGCATCCAGCCCCACGGCTCGAACTTCATGACACCGTTCATCTTTGGAAACTGTTTGTTCGGCACATCCGGCTTCGGAGCGTGAATCCGGACGAATGCCTTGTTGTTCGGGCTGTGTGCCAATGCGTCTCGATAGGCCTGTGCCGTGGATTTTCCGTCCGGCATCTTGCCGCCGTCGTCGGGTGTGCCAACCCGGGCGGCAATGGGGTGGTAAATGAACAGATCGTCGGCGAACGAGCGAATGAAGAAATAGTTGCTGTCCTGCCGTTGTGCGCTGATGGCCTCGATGGCCCGCGCCTGGGCAACCTCGCGGGTCATGTTGCCGTTCAGTTCAAGGGCATGGAAGTACCTGAGTTGGGAGTCCGCGAAATCGAGCAACTGGATGATCTGTGCCTCGCGTTCCTCCATCACGCTCTGCCGCATCGTGTAGAGCCCGAAGAGGCCCATGACGGTCAGACTGGCCAGCGAGGCCGAAATGATGACCATAACCCGGTTTTTGAGTCGCATGATTTACACTCCTCGGCATACCCCGTTAAGGCAGGTGGCGCGTCAAACGGAGGCGCCAAAACGGACGGAGCTTACACGCATGGCGCGTGTTTCGATAGTCTCGGTGACCTGCTGGCGGTCTTGAGACGGGCGGGGAGGGAGCTTTCCCCTGATGCTGCGTAGTGTCAAAAAGTCGTCAAAAAATTCTTGCATCAGCAAGGTAAAATCGGTAGTTTACTGAAACGTTACAGTTGATTCTCCACAAGAATAAGAGGACAAGTAACCCTTGGAGTCCCGCTGTGAGAACTTTTTGGCGATGTAAGGCAGTACTCGTGTGCGCACAAGCTGTAACGATACAGGTTGCGATCCCATCATTTCACGGAGGTATCAATATGTTGTTTCTGTCCAAGAAAAGCGTACTTGCTCTAGGCGTTGCTGCGTTGCTTACTGCTTTTTCCAGCGTCGCCGCAGAAAAGAAAACCATCACCCTGAGCGCGGCATCGATGTTCGACAAGGATCACCCGTTCACGCAGACCTACATCAAGTTCGAGGAACTCATCAACAAGTATCAGGACGAGGTGAAGGTCGAACTGAAATACAGCCTCAACAAGGCACTGGGGATCGAATCCGATTATCTGCGGTTCATGAGCCAGGGCGAGTCGGTGGATCTCGCCATTATTTCGCCGTCGCATATCGCCCAGCGGGCGCCACGCATCGCCATCGTCGACATGCCGCTGGTTTTCAAGGATCTGGCGCACCGTAACCGGGTTCTCGACAGTGCGGTCTTCAAGGACATCGAGGCCGACCTTGTCAAAGTGGCCAACATCCGCCCGATCGGTTATGCCGGCGGGGCCAGCCGTAGCATCATTTCCAACAAGCCGGTCCGCAATATGGAAGAACTCAAGGGACTCCGCTTGCGCGTCCAAGGAGCCAAGATCTGGTCAAAGGTGTTCACGGCAGTCGGTGCCGCGCCGTCGGTTATTGCCTATGACGAAGTCTATTCGGCGATCCAGACTGGCGTGATCCAGGGCTTGGAGAACGAGAAGGTGGGTTACGCGCAAATGCGTTTCTATGAAGTCGCGCCGCACTACACGCTCAACGAGCATGCCATCACGGTGCGCCCGTTGTTCATGTCGGAAAAAGCCTACAAGAAATTCTCGCCGAAGGTTCAGGCCGCCATTCTCAAGGCGGGCGCCGAGGCCGGCAAGTTCGGCACGGAAGTCGAACTGGCGCTGGCCGACAAGGAAATGAACGCGCTGGTGGCCAAGAAACTCGTGACGGTGCATCCGTTCTCGGACGCCGACAAGGCCAAGTTCCGCGAACTCGCGACGCCCGCGCTGCTCGAGTACGTGAAGGAAGCCAAGCTCGAAGACGTGTACGCCAAGATCCAGGCCGTCAAGTAGCCTGAAAAGTCGAGCGGTCCCCGTCTGGTGCGGGGGCCGCGAGCCGAATACGCCTGGACCGGCCTCTGGCCGGCCGGCATCAGGGGTGTCCATATCCAATGAAACTGTTCGAAAAGCTTGTCGGGGCTTTGCACCGGATCGTCTCCGTCTTTCAGGCCATCCTGATGGGCATCCTGCTCGTTATGGTGGTTTACCAGGTCGCCTCCCGCTGGTTGCCGCTGTTTCCGCGTGCCATATGGACCGAGGAGATATCGCGCTTCCTGCTGGTCTGGGTCATTTTTCTCGGTGGTGCCATCGGTGTACGCGAGCGGACCCATTTCGTGCTTGAGGTGCTCGGCGAACACAAATCCCGGATCGTGAACATCGTCTGGCAGAGCTTCATTCTGCTCATGGAAATAGCGTTCTGCGCCATCTTTTTCTTCCGTGGCCTGCCCTATGCCGAGGTATTGCGCTGGGATGTCTCCGATATCTCGGAAGTGTCCATGCTCTGGGTCGGGGCCGCGATTCCGGCATTCGGGGGGCTCTCGCTGATTTTCCTCGCCGAGATCGTTATCAAGAAAATCCGCAAGGGAGCACGCTAGTCATGGATCCTTTAGTCGCCGCCGTCGTTCTTTTCGGGCTCTTTATCGCCCTCGTGTTTCTCCGGGTTCCCGTGGCCTTTGCCCTCGGCCTCGCATGCGTTCCGGTGATCCTGTTCACCGATCACGTGTCCTTTTTCGCGCTTATTGATCGTACCTACAACTCGTACAACTCCTTCCTGCTGCTTTCGGTACCGTTCTTCCTGTTGGCCGCGAACCTCATGAATGCAACCGGAGTGACGAACCGGCTCATCGACCTGTCTACCGCCACCGTTGGGCACTTTCCCGGCGGGCTGGGCCATATCAACGTGTTCGTCAGCATGCTCTTCGCAGGTGTCTCCGGGTCGTCGACCGCTGACGCGGCGGGTATCGGGAAGGTGCTCATTCCGGCCATGCTCAAGCAGGGTTACGACCGCAGCTTCACGATCGCCATCACCGCCTGTTCCGCCGTCATGGGCGTCATCATTCCCCCCAGCATCCTGATGCTGATCTGGGGCGGCACGATGTCCATCTCCGTCGGTTCGCTGTTTTTGGCGGGAATCATTCCCGGTGTCCTGCTCGGTCTCTCGATGATGGTGACGGTGTACTTCTACGCCGTAAAGTACCGGTACCCGCGCTACGAAAAGGCCAGTTTCGCCCATTTCCTGAAAGCCCTGGCTGGCGCAATTCCGGGACTGGTGACGCCGGTCATCATCCTGTTCGGGATCGCGTTCGGTGTTTTCACGCCCACCGAAGCCTCGGCGATCGCCGTCGTTTACTCGATCCTGATCGGCGTTGCCAACCGCTCTCTGGATGGCCCCAAGTTCATTCACTACCTGAGCGATACCGCCAGGCTCGTCGGTGTCTCGCTCTTTTGCGTCGGGACAGCCTCGGTGTTCAGCTGGCTGCTGGCTTTCTACCACGTTCCCCAGGCACTGGTCGGGATGATCGAGGGGTGGGGGCTTGGCCCAAAAGGCATCATCCTGGTCATTTCTGCCGTTTTCCTCTTCGTCGGGCTGTTCATCGATGCCATTCCGGCCATCATCATCATGGGCAGCATCATGTTCCCCGTGGCGCAGGCGGCGGGCATCCACCCGATCCACTTCTCGCTGGTTGGCGTCGTTTCCCTCGCGTTCGGTCTCGTGACCCCGCCCTACGGCATGTGCCTGCTCATTGCCTCTCGGATCGGCGAAATGTCGATTCACCAGGTGCTCAAGGACGTAACCATCATACTGGTCCCGATGCTGGGGATCCTGTTCCTGCTGTGCATGATCCCCGACATCATTCTTTTCCTGCCGCGGCTGATCTCACCGCAATTCATGTGATGAACGTATTACCTGCATCCACACAGCTTTCAGTCCGCAGTTCTACTGAATCTGTGCAGTCTGACGCCGATAACGCCATCAGGCGCACGGCCATCGAACAGCAAAGAGAGGATTAGACGTGGATTATCCGATCGACTTCAGGAACAGGGATTTTCTGCTCCGGCACGTTCGCCACACCTTGTCGTTCTACGACCCACGCGCGATCGATCCGTCGGGCGGCTTTTACCATTGCTTCATGAACAACGGCGACGTGTTCAATCCGGGTTTGCGGACGCTCGTCGCCTCATGCCGCTTCGTCTTCAATTACGCCATGGCCTACCGGCAATTCGGCAACGAAGAGTACAGAAAATTCGCTATCCATGGCGTGGACTACCTTCGCACCGTGCACAGGAATCCCAAGACCGGCGGGTATGCCTGGAAGATCAGCGACGGCAGGGTCATCGATGCGACCAATCATTGCTACGGCCTGGCCTTCGTGATGTTGGCCTACGCTTGCATGCTGAAAGCCGGCGTTACCGAGTCCAGAGCGTGGATCTACGAAACCTTCGATGTGATGGAAGCCCGTTTCTGGAGTGAAGAAAGCGGTCTCTACGCATGTGAGGCTGACAGTAGCTGGAAACTGGGTTCTTATCGCGGGCAGAATGACAATATGCACGCGTGCGAGGCGCTGATCTGCGCCTACGAGGCGACCGGCGACGAGACGTTTCTCGACCGCGCGGCCTTGCTGGCAGCCAACATGACCCTTCGCCAACGCCAAAAAACCGGCGTGCATCTCTGGGAGCATTACACGAGCGACTGGGCGCCCGATCTCGACTACAACCGTAACGACAGGAGCAACAGCATACGTCCCTGGGGCGTGCAGACCGGCCACCAGACCGAATGGGCCAAGCTTCTGCTGATTCTCGACAGGCATCGCCCCGAACCGTGGCGCCTGGGGTGCGCGGTCGAACTGTTCGATAACGCCGTGAAGTTCGGTTGGGACCACAAATTCGGCGGGTTGATCTACGGATACGACCTGTCGGGCAACCCTTATGATCAGGATAAGTATTTCTGGGTCCAGGCGGAGAGTATCGCCGCGTCCGCGTTGCTTGCGGATAGAACCGGGTGCGAGGTGTACTGGAACTGGTATGACAGCCTTTGGAACTACTCTTTCACCTATTTCGTCGATCACGTCTATGGCGCCTGGTATCGGGTGCTCACGCGCAGCAATGCGCGCTATGACGATCGAAAGTCGTACAGCAACAAGGCGGACTATCACACCATGGGTGCGTGCTACGAGGTACTGAACGTCATCCCTGCGCGAGCTTAGTATCGGCTCGCACGCGTGATGGTGCAGTGGCTGGTATCATCGCGGGTTCCGGTTGGCTGGGCCAGCCAGCGTACAGGCATTATTTTAGGGAGCGGAAAGTCGTGCGCGAAGCCAAGGGCGTGACCATCCAGGACGTAGCCAAAGCCGCCGGAGTCTCTTCCACGAGCGTTTCAAACTACCTGAACGACAGGATGGGCGAAATGCGCCTGGAAACGCGCGAACGCATCGCCAAGGCCATCAGGGATCTGGGCTATACGCCGAACAGCGCGGCGCGGCAGCTCAAGACCGGGCACGCGCCGATGCTCGGACTGTTGGTTCCGACGGTCGTCAATCCCTATTACGGGGAACTGGCCGTTGCGGTGGACGCCGCCGCGCAGAAAAAAGGCTTCCGGGTCATCTTGTGCAATACGCAACGCGATCCGGAGCGCGAGATGGCGTTTGTCCGTGAACTCGTCGCCTACGGGGTGCGCGGCATTCTGGCGGCGTCTGTGCTGCAGAACGCGAGCGCCATGTCGGCGCTCATCCGGCGCGGGGTGGCCTTCGTGCTGTTTGAAACGCTGGGTCCCGACCCCGGTGTGGAACGGGTCGATATCGTGTCGATCAATCATGTGCTTGCAGCCGAACGAGCCGTTGATTGCCTCGTATCGCTGGGGCACAAATCGATCGCCTTTGTCACAGCGACTCCCTTGACGCCCCATCGCCTGACACGCTTGCGCGGATTCCGTAGCGCAATGCAGCGCAATGGACTCGGTGATGGCGTGGTCATTACGGATGACGACGTGCCGGTTCAGTCGACGTCGCATAACGATGCCGACTTGGCCCAGTTTGGCCATCTGGCCGCCGAATACATCATGTCCATGCAGCCCCGCCCGACGGCGATCTTCGCGATGAACGATTTTCTGGCCATCGGGCTGCTGTCCGGTTTTCACAAGATGGGTGTGAAGGTGCCCGGCGATATTTCCATTGTCGGGATTGACGATATCCAGCTTGCGAGTTTCACCTCCCCGGCACTGACGACCGTTCGCCAGCCGTTCTCCCAGATTGCTGAATCGGCCATCGAGAGCATCTGCGCCAGACTGGCCGATCCGGCGCGTGCCGGAACGGTCTCTTACCTTGAGCCTGCGCTCGTCGTCCGAGCTTCTACCGCAGCGGCTTGACCATCAACTCGGATGGATCGTGACGGTCCCTTCGCGAATCGTCGGGTGCGTCGGCACAACCTTGTTTGCTAAAATCGTAAGCTTCCCGGGGTGGCTCTGGCCCCGCACAGGTTTCGCAACACCATCAGCCCCAGAAAGGGAGTCACCATGTCCAAAAACCTGCTCGAACAACTGAAGGAAATGACCGTCGTGGTCGCCGATACCGGCGATATCCAGGCTATCGAAACCTTCACCCCGCGCGATGCCACGACGAATCCGTCGTTGATCACCGCTGCCGCCCAGATGCCGCAGTACCAGGGCATCGTCGATGCAACGCTGAAACAGGCGCGCCTGGATTGCGGCGCGTCGGCGCCCTCGGCCAAGGTCGTTTCGCTGGCTTTCGACCGCCTGGCCGTGTCCTTCGGTCTGAAGATCCTCGAAATCGTTCCCGGCCGGGTGTCCACCGAAGTCGACGCCCGCTTGTCTTTCGACACCGAAGCCACCATCGCCAAGGGCCGCGAGTTGATCGCCCAGTACGAAGCCCAGGGCGTCTCGCGCGAACGCATCCTGATCAAGATCGCCTCGACCTGGGAAGGCATCCAGGCCGCCGCCGTGCTGGAAAAGGAAGGCATCCACTGCAACCTGACCCTGCTCTTCGGCCTGCACCAGGCGATTGCCTGTGCCGAAG
>CAZCJW010000128.1:0-8910 GCA_964499185.1 uncultured Propionivibrio sp.
CGGCCGATCATCCTGTTGCGCAAGCGCAGCCGCTGCGATACGACGCTGGCCGGTGTGGCTCCCGATCTGGCCTGGTTGGGCGTGATGCTGCCCGTTTCCCCGCTGCACTATCTCCTGTTCCACGAAGCGGCGGGGCGGCCCGAGGGCATGGCGTGGCTGGATAAGGCCGAGGAACTTGCGCTGGCGGTGACCAGCGGCAATCTGACCGGAGAGCCGCCGGTCGTTGACAATGAGATGGCGCTGGATTGTCTCGCTGGTGTGGCGGATGCTTTCCTAATGCACGATTTGGCGCTGGTTACCGGAGTGGAGGACAGCATTGCCTGCTCCGGTCCGGGGGGGCTTCAGCTGGTGCGGCGCTCGCGAGGTTATGCCCCGCGCTCGGTGAAGCTGCCGTTTGCGACAGCGCCGATTCTCGCGTTTGGCGCCCATGACAAGAGCGCGGTATGTGTAACGCGCGGCAACGAGGCTTTCCTTTCGCCGCACCTCGGAAGTCTTTCGGATTCCGCGGCGATGGAGGCAATGGAGGAAATGGCCGACCATCTGCTGCGTGTTCTGGAAGTCACGCCAACCGTGGTCGCCCACGATCTGGATACGGAGAATCCGGCCACCCGCCTGGCCAAGACAGTTGCCGCGCAGCGCGGAATTCCCCTGCTCGGGGTGCAGCATCATCATGCTCACGTGGCGGCCATCCTTGCCGAGCACCACCGCGAGGAACCGGCCTATGCGTTGGCGCTCGATGGCTACGGGATGGGCGACGACGGCAATGTCTGGGGCGGGGAGTTGCTGCGTGTGGATGGGGCGTACTTCGCTCGTCTCGGGCATCTGGTACCGCTTCGGCTGGCCGAGGGTGACCATGAGTCAGGGCAGCCCTGGCGTCTGGCGGCGGCAGTCCTGCAGGCACTGGGGCGAGGCCACGAGATCGTGCGACGATTCGGGAACCAGTCCGAGGCGAGTGCTCTTGCGGAACGGCTGGCTTCCGGCTATGGCGGACTCAATACCACCAGTATGGGGCGTTTGCTTGACGCAGCTGCTGGTCTGCTCGGCATCTGTTTCGTGACTCGTTTCCGGGGGCAGGCGGGCTTGCTTCTCGAGGGGTTGGCAGAGCGTCAGGGCGAGGTGACCGCGTTGCCAGCCGGATGGACGATCGAAAATGGCTGCCTTAACCTGCTTCCGCTGTTTTCGGCGTTGGCCGACGAGAAAAATGCTCAGCATGGCGCTGCACTTTTTCACGCCACACTCAGTGCCGCCCTTTCCGACTGGCTGGTTTCAGTGGCTCCGGCGGACGCTGCGGTGGTCGCCGGCGGCGGCTGCCTGCAGAATCAGGTGCTAGGACGCGGCTTGCGCAGCAGGCTGGCCGATGCCGGTTTCCGTCTGATCGAAGCGCGTCGCATTCCGCCCAACGACGGCGGAATCGCTCTCGGCCAGGCGTGGATCGCCCAGCACCACCTGCTGGGCGTCAGCGCGTAACGAAGGTCGGCTTGTAGCCGAGCGCCAGGCGAATCCGCTCGGCCACTTTTTCGGCTTCGGCGCGCGTCGCATACGGGCCGAGGTGGACGCGGTGGATGTCCCCCGCTGACTGGATCTGGATGCCTTCCGTCAGCCATTCCAGTTCGCGCGACAGATGAGAACGCAGACTTTCGGCGTTGTCCGCGCTGGAGAACGCGCCAAGCTGGAGGAACAACCTTTTCGTTTCGCTGGCGGCAGTCGACGGCTCCGCGGATTTCGCCGCCGAGCCGTTGTCCATTGCCAACTGCGTCATCAACAGGTCGAAGTCGTCGCGTTCGGCCTTTCCGGCGACCGGTTTCGCGGGCAGCACAGGCAGACGAGCCTCCGCGTAGAGCGGCGATATCGTTTCGGTGGGCAGCAAGGCTTCGACGTCCACCAGCGTACTGCCGTTGTTGATGTAGCCGAGACGGTGCGCGGCGGCATAGGAAAGGTCGATGATGCGGTCGGCGTGGAAAGGTCCACGATCGGTGACGCGCACGACCACCGATTTTCCGCTGGCGACGCTGGTCACGCGCACGTAGGACGGAATGGCCAGGGTCGGATGTGCAGCCGTCATGGCGAACATGTCGTAGGGTTCTCCGATCGAGGTTTTCTGTCCGTGGAATTTTTTACCATACCAACTGGCAATGCCGCGCTGCCTGACCGGCTTCAATACGGTGTTCGGCACATACGATTTGCCGAGCACGACATACGGGTTATTGGCAAAGCGGTGCAACGGCTCGGGGCGCGGCTGTGCGTCGGGGATGGCGTCGAGGTTGTCCGGAATCTCATCGGCCGGGCCGTCGTCCTTGTAATAAGCGCCGCCGCGCTTCTGCACGACGGTCGCGGGCTTGCGCGCCGGTTCGGTGCTTGGACCGGGGCCTGGATCAGGGGTGCGTGCCGGCTGGCTACCGCAGCCGGCGAGCGCCAGCAGCAGGCAACCCAGGCCAAGCCGCTGATGCCACCTCTCACGTTTCACCTTTCACTCCTCACTGCTTGACCAGCATCCGGTGTGTCTGGATGCTCATCAGGATGCCTACGCCGAGGAACAACGTCACCAGTGCCGTGCCGCCATAGCTCATGAACGGCAGTGGAACGCCCACGACCGGCAGGATGCCGCTGACCATGCCCATGTTGACGAAGGCGTAGGTGAAGAAGCTCAGCGTGATCGAACCGGCCAGGGTGCGGGCGAACAGCGTCGAGGCGTTGGCGGTTATCATCAGGCCGCGGGCAATGAGCAGCAGGTAGAGGAGGATCAGGATACCGTTGCCGACGAGTCCACGCTCTTCAGAAAAAACGGCGAAAATGAAGTCGGTATGCCGTTCCGGAATGAACTCCAGATGAGTCTGTGTGCCCTGTAGCCAGCCCTTGCCGAACGGTCCGCCGGAGCCAATGGCGATGGTCGACTGGATGATGTGGTAACCCGAGCCGAGCGGGTCTGCCGTCGGATCGATCAAGGTCAGGATGCGTTTGCGTTGATAGTCGTGCAGCATGCTCCAGATGAACGGCGCGGCCGCGGCGCCGGCGGCGAGCATGCCGGCGATGATTTTCCATGGCAGGCCGGCGAAGAAGATCACGTAGAATCCGGCCGCGCCCACTAGGATCGCCGTGCCCAGATCCGGCTGTTTGGCGATCAGGACAAAGGGAATGAGGAGCAACAATCCGGCCATGGCGTAATGGCGCATTCTCAATACCGCCTCATGCTTGTGGAAGTACCATGCCAGCATTAACGGCGTGGCGATCTTGAGGATCTCCGATGGCTGGATGCGCGTAATGCCTATCGACAGCCAGCGTTTGGCACCATTGACCGTGATGCCGGCGACGAAAACCAGGACAAGCAGGGTGATTCCCATGATGTAGAGCGGCACGGCGAATCGCATCAGCTTTTGTGGTGGTAACTGGGCGATGAGCCACATGACAGACAGCCCGACGCCCATGTTCATGAGCTGACCGAACGTCCGGTTACTGGCGTAAACCGTGGCGCTGTAGATGGTGGCCAGTCCGAAGGCCATGATTACCACGGTAATCATCAGCAGCGGGCCGTCAATGTGTTCGACGAGGCGCTTGCGTAGGCGCCGGAGCAGGTGCGGTGACATGGCTATTCTTCCTCTTCCACTGCCGCTTCGTCCTTCATGGCCGGGCCCTTTGGCTGTTTGCCCAAGAGATAATAGTCCATGACCATGCGGGCGATTGGCGCCGCCGACTGGGCGCCGAAGCCGCCGTTTTCGACGAGCACGGCCAAGGCTATCTTCGGTTGGTCGGCCGGGGCAAAAGCGATGAACAAGGCGTGGTCATGCAGTTCCTGTTTCAGCTTGTGTGCCTTGTATTCCGCGCCTTTCAGGCTGAATACCTGCGCCGTTCCGGTCTTGCCCGCAGCAACATATTCGGCACCGGCGAAGGCGCGGGCGCCAGTGCCCTCCTTGTTGACGCCGACCATGGCCTTCTTGATGGTCTCGATGTTCTGCTGTTTCCAGGGGAGCGTGCGCAGCGGCTCCGGCTCGACCAGAGTTTTGTTTCCCGTCTTGCTGTCGGTAATGTGTTTGACGAGGTGCGGGCGGAACAGTACGCCATTGTTGGCCACTGCGGCCGTCGCCTGCGCCAGCTGGATCGGAGTGTACGCGTTGTAGCCCTGGCCGATGCCGATGGAAATGGTTTCGCCGGCGAACCACTTCTGCTGTTCCGGCCGCTTGAAGCGCCGCTTTTTCCATTCCGGGGATGGGAGTACGCCTTCTGACTCGCCGTCGATATCGATACCGGTCCGGCTGCCGAAACCGAGCGGGCCCATGAAGCGGGCAATGGCGTCGATTCCCATGTCGTTGGCCAGCATGTAGTAGTAGGTGTCGCACGACTGCACGATTGACTTGTACATGTCGACCATGCCGTGCCCGCCTTTCTTGTCGTCGCGGAAGGTATGCCCGCCGAAGGTGAAGTGACCGGGGTCGGCAATGGCTTGAGAGGGAGTTCGTTTGCCCAACTCGAGCGCAGCGAGCGCCATGAACGGCTTGAACGTCGATCCGGGCGGATAGGCGCCGTTCAGGGCGCGATTGACCATCGGCCGATCGGGCGAGTTATTGAGCTGGTCCCAGTCCTCGGAGCGGATGCCGTCGACGAAGAGGTTCGGATCGAAAGTCGGCGTCGAGACGAGCGCCAGGATGCCGCCGGTAGATGGCTCTATGGCCACCAGGGCGCCACGCCGGTCACCGAAAGCTTTCTCGGCCATTTCCTGCAGCTTGATGTCCAATGTCAGGGTGAGGTTGTTGCCCGGTACCGGTGCCGTTCGCGACAGGTTGCGCACGGCTCGGCCTCCTGCGTCTATCTCCACCTTTTCGTAACCCGCTTCGCCGTGCAGATGAAATTCGTAGGATTTCTCCAGACCCGTCTTGCCAATGTGTTCGGTGCCCTTGTAGTTGGCGCTCTGCTCCTTTGCCTCGATGGCCTCAAGGTCGGCCTTGTTGATCCGGTTGATATAGCCGATGGCATGCGCGGCCACCGGTCCGAACGGATACTGCCGGAACAGGCGTCCCTTGACCTCGACGCCCGGAAAGCGGTAACGGTTGGCGGCAAAGCGCGCGACTTCCTCATCCGTGAGGCGCGTGCGTATGGGCAGGCTTTCGAAGGATCTGCTTTCCTCCAGCAGCTTGCGGAAGCGCCGTCTGTCCTTGGGCTGGATTTCAACCAGCTCGCCGAGCGTCTCGATGGTCTGGTCGAGATCCTCAACCTTCGATGGCGTAATCTCGAGGGTGAATGCGGAGAAATTGCGGGCCAGGACTACGCCGTTCCGGTCAGTGATGCCTCCCCGGTTGGGCGGGATGGGGACCAGGGAGATGCGGTTGTCTTCAGCGCGCGTCGTGTAGTACTCGTGCTGGACGACCTGGAGAAAAACGAAACGCCCGACCAGAACGGAAAACGCCAGAACCACGGCACCTGCTGCGAAAGCAACGCGGAAACGAAACCGGTTGAGTTCGCCGTCCTGGGACTGCTGCGATGTGGCGTGAATCAGCACAGCTTATTTCTCAGATGGGACGGTTGTCGTCGCGCTCGGCCGGCCGGTACTGCGGCAGCAATAGCGCATAGGTCAGGGGTACCCACAAGGCCGCTCCGACAAACGGACCGATGAAGTAACTCAATCCCGGCAGGACGATGCCGGGCATCGCGCGCACGCCGAATTGCACGGCCTGCACGACGAGCAGCAACGGAAGTACGTGCAGCGCCTGCTGGCCGAGCGGGAACCACAAGATGCGGCGGGAGATGGCGGCAGCGGCATACGAGGCCAGGACATAGGCCAGCGTGTGTTGCCCGAGCAGGCTGGCATCGGCAACGTCCATGATCAGGCCGAGCAGAAAGGCGACTCCCATGCCGACGTGCCGCGGTTCGCGGATGCTCCAGAACACCAGGACCAGGGCGACCCAGTCGGGCATCCAGGGCCACGCCGAGGTCGGCATGAAGTTGAGCAGCAGCGCGACGAACAGGCTTAGGGCGATGAACCATGGGCGAACCGGCTGGAGTATGCGCGAAGAGTAGAAAGTCGGCTGCATCTGCTTATTCCTTCTTCAGGCGTCGCTTGGTACCGGATTTGGTGACCGCCTTGCCGGTTGTAGCCGGAACTTTGAGCTGTTCTGGAATCGGAGTGACCTCGCGTGGGTCGAGCACCATGATTTCGCCAAAATTCTCCACACCCGCCATGGGCGCGCAGTAAATGCGGGCGAAGGAGTACGACGTGTCGCGTTCGATATGTACGACGCGGGCAACCGGCAAGCCGCGCGGGAAAATGCCGTCGAGCCCTGAAGTCACCAGCGTGTCACCGTTCTGCACATCGGCATTCGCCGGCAGATAGCGCAGTTCAAGCTGGCCGTTGCCCAGACCGAATACGACGGAACGCAGGCCTGTACGCAGTATCTGCACGGGGACGGCCTGATCCTTGTCGGTGATCAGCGTGATTTCTGAGACGAACGGGAAAACGCGCGTCACCTGTCCGATGATTCCTGCATCATCGACCACGGGTTGTCCTGCTGATATCTTGTCCTGCTGACCCTTGTCGACAATGACTCGCCGCGAAAACGGGTCGCGTGCCGCATAGATGATCTGCGCCACGCGGCCGTTAACCTTTTGTCGGTCCCGGACATCGAGCAGCTTGCGCAAACGCTCGTTTTCTGCTTCGAGCTGCTGGGTGCGCAAGATGGTCTCGGCGCTTGCCAGCTGGGCGCGCTTGAGGCGCGTGTTCTCGTCTTCCAGATGCGCCAGGCTGGAAAAATAGTCGGCGGAGTTTTTCAGGAAATCGACCGGGGCATGTGCTGCCTGCTGTACGGGGTGGGTGAACAACGACACGCCCTGTCGTAGCAACTCCAGTGTCTGAAAGCGCGAGTCAACAAACAGCAGGGCGATCGAAAGCATGGCATAGAACGACAGTTGCGCCAGCGGCGCCGGTCCGCGTTTGAAGAACGGGGGCGGCTGATGATCCATGCGATTCAAGGAGGTATGGCGGGTAAGCGGAAGAATGGGGCAGCGAGACGATGGGGATTATCCCACAGTCTCACCTTCCTCAACTCTTACTTGGGGTGCGTCAACGAACGTCAGTCGGAAGCGAAAATGCTGCCGAGTTTGTCCATGCGTTCGAGCGCCATTCCACAGCCTCGTGCCACACAGGTCAGCGGCTCTTCGGCGACGATAACCGGCAGGCCGGTCTCTTCCATCAGCAGCCGGTCAAGGTCGCGCAACAGGGCTCCGCCACCGGTCAGGACCATGCCCTTGTCGGCGATGTCGGCACCGAGTTCCGGCGGCGTCTTTTCAAGGGCCGACTTGACCGCCGAAACGATGCTGTTGAGCGGTTCGGTCAAGGCCTCGAGGATTTCGTTCGAGGAAATCGTGAACTTGCGTGGAATCCCTTCGGCCTTGTTGATGCCGGAGACTTCCATTTCGCGCACTTCGGCGCCCGGAAAGGCGGAACCGATGTTCTTCTTGATGCCTTCGGCGGTGTTTTCGCCGATCAGCATGCCGTAATTGCGGCTGATGTAGTTGATGATGGCTTCATCAAGCTTGTCGCCGCCAACGCGCACCGAGCCGGCATAAACCATGCCGCCGAGCGAAATGACGCCGACTTCGGTTGTGCCGCCACCGATGTCGACGACCATCGAGCCGGTGGGTTCGGAGACGGGCAGGCCCGCGCCAATCGCGGCCGCCATCGGCTCCTCGATCAGGAAGACCTGGCTGGCGCCGGCGCCGATCGCCGATTCGCGGATGGCGCGGCGCTCGACCTGGGTCGAGCCGGAGGGCACGCAGATGATGATGCGCGGACTCGGAGAAAGCAGGCGTGAATCATGCACCTTGCGGATGAACTGCTTGAGCATTTGCTCGGTGACCGTGAAGTCGGCGATCACGCCATCCTTCATCGGACGAATCACGGTGATGGCGCCCGGCGCCTTGCCAAGCATTTCCTTGGCGCTCTGGCCGACGGCCTGGATGGTCTTGCGGGCGTTGGGGCCGCCTTCCATGCGAATGGCAACGACCGACGGCTCGTCGAGGACGATGCCCTTGCCGCGTACGTAGATCAGGGTGTTGGCGGTGCCCAGGTCGATGGCCAGGTCGTTCGAAAAATAACTGCGCAGAAAACTGAACATGCGTCTCTATCCGTTAAAGCTCCGCAGAGGCTGCGGACTGCAAAGCATTTATGATACCTTATAAGGCTTCCCGATTTCACATCTTACTGATTTATCAGCCATGTCGCTTACCCTGGAACAAGTCCGGAGGGTCGCCCAACTCGCCCGGATCGACATCAGCGACGTCGAGGCGGAAAACACGCTCGGCCACCTGAATGGAATATTTTCACTGATCGAAGAAATGCAGGCTGTCGATACGCGCGGGATCGAACCGATGGCGCATGCCCAGGATCTGGCGCAGCGTTTGCGCTCAGACGAGGTGACCGAGGTGAACCGGCGGGACGCCTACCAGGCGGTGGCTCCGGAAACCGAAGCTGGTTTATACCTCGTTCCGAAGGTGATCGAATGATAACGCGCAGCCTTTCTGGCCTGGCCCGGGCGCTGGCGGAGCGCGAAATCTCCAGCGTCGAACTGACCCGGCTTTATCTCGACCGCATCGCGCGCCTCGACTCGAAGTTCAATGCCTACATCACTGTGGATGAAGAAAAGAGCCTGGCCCAGGCGCAGGCCGCCGACGGCTTGCTGGCGTCGGGCCGGGGCGGGCCGCTGACCGGCATACCGCTGGCCCAGAAGGACATCTTCTGCGCCAAGGGCTGGCTGACCACCTGTGGCTCGAAAATGCTCGGCAACTTCGTCAGTCCCTATGATGCTACGGTGATCGAGCACTTCAACGCGGCCGGTGCCGTCATCCTCGGCAAGACAAACATGGACGAGTTTGCCATGGGCTCGTCGAACGAGACTTCGCACTTCGGCGCGGTACGCAACCCGTGGA